>NZ_CP094516.1:4093375-4408250 GCF_029909975.1 Bradyrhizobium sp. ISRA430 | reverse complement strand
GTCGTACTTGCCGTTCGTCTTGCGCAGCATCGGCTGCGTCAGCCGGTCGTGGCCGTACATGATCTTGGAGAGGAAGTAGCCCTTGACGCAGTTGAGGCCGCGACTGACCTCGGCCTTGATGTCGCCATGGGTGGCGACGACGCGGTTGTCCTTGGTCGCGACCATCACCGAGCAGCCGGTGCCGCAGAAGCGGCAGGCGGCCTTATCCCATTTCAATTCGGATGCGTCGCGCTCGGAGACGAGATTGGCGGCGAGAGCTGGCGCCGGCATTCCTGCGGCGGCGGCCGCGATTGCGGCGGCCTCGAGCTTCAGCATCTGGCGGCGGTCGAGCTTGGGCGACGTCATGATGGCTCTCCCGGCCTTAAACCGTTTCGATGGCGTGAAAGACGAGTGCCGCGGAGTAGACGTGCGGCAGCGATTGGATGGTGTTGAGGATTGTGCCGAGGCTGCCGGCGTCGGGTGCTTCGGTCACCACGACAAGCTTGCCGCGCGCATCGCGGCCGTGGATCTCGCAGCCGGGGAGCGCAGTGATTTCGGCCTCGAGCTCGGCGAGGTGGTCGGGGCGCGCCTGCACCAAAATGCTGGCAATCTCGCCGCCCGGCGGCGGCACGATGCGCTCGGCAGTGAGCACCCGGCCGGTGATCAATGCGCGGCGGTTGAGGGTCATGTGGGCCATGATGCCTGTCTTTCGCTTGGGGAATTCAATGCGGGGGCGGCGGGCCGGGAGGCCCTGCGAACATCTGGTAGATCCAGACGGCGAGGCCGTAGGAGCCGACCGTTCCCACTGCGAGGACGGGCATCACGACCGCGGTCAGGAACAGGAACGCAAAGATTTCCATGCGCCGGCGGCGCAAACGCCCAGTCGTGTCGTCGCCAGGGGCCGACATATTCGGTCTCTCTTGCAGTGATGAGAATCTGGACGGCATCCGGGCCGTTACCTTGCAGAGTCTCAGATTAGGCAAGCCGAGCGTTGCCAACCTTGACATGGATCAAGGCTGATTGCACCACCTAAGTGGTTGCCGGTTCCAATCGTTTACTTAAAGTTGTTGGGCTGGATTGAACGTTGTCAGACCAAATTGAGCAAGTGCGAGCGTCCCGTGCGGCGGAATTGCACCGGCATGGACAGCGCTCGCTCGTTCTCTAGAATGCCGGCAACAAAAATAATCTTGGGAGAGCTGCGTCATGAAGTTCGGCATCTTCTACGAGCTGCAACTGCCACGGCCGTGGGTGGCGGGCGACGAGCTCAGGCTCTACCAGAACGCACTCTCGCAGATGGAACTCGCCGACAGCCTCGGCTACGACCACGCCTGGGTCGTCGAACATCACTTCCTCGAGGAATATTCGCACTCGCCCTCGCCGGAGTCCTTCCTCGCCGCCGCCAGCCAGCGCACGCAGAGGATCAGGCTCGGTCATGGCATCCTCCAGCTCACCACCAACCATCCCGCGCGCGTCGCCGAGCGAGTCGCGGTGCTCGATCTGCTCTCGAACGGCCGCTGCGAATTCGGCATGGGCGAGAGCGCATCCATCACCGAGCTCGAGCCGTTCGCCCGCGACATGGAGTCCAAGAAGGAGGTGTTCGAGGAGGCCGTGCGCGCGATCTTCCCAATGTTCAAGGACGGCGGCAGCGAGCATCACGGCAAGTATTTCGACATCCCCTTGCGCAACGTCGTGCCCAAACCGGTGCAGAAGCCGCATCCGCCGCTGTGGATGGCGTGCTCGCAACTGCCGACCATCGAGCGCGCCGGCCGCCATGGCTTCGGCGCCCTGGGCTTCCAGTTCGTCAGCGCCGATGCCGCGCATGCCTGGGTGCATGCCTATTACAACGCCATGACCAAGCGGCTGCACAAGCTTGCCGACTACGAGATCAACCCGAACATGGCGCTGGTGTCGTTCTTCATGTGCGCCAAGACGGACGAGGAGGCACGTGCCCGCGCCGATGGCGCCACCTTCTTCCAGTTCGCGCTGCGCTTCTATGGTGCCTCACAGAACCGCCAACGTCCCGCGCCCGGCACCGTCAACATGTGGGACGAGTACAACAAGTGGAAGCGCGACAATCCGGAGGCGCAGGAGGCCGCGCTGCGCGGCGGCCTGATCGGCTCGCCCGAGACGATCCGCAAGAAGCTCAAGCGTTTCCAGACCTCGCATATCGACCAGGTGATCCTGCTCAACCAGGCCGGCAAGAACAGCCACGAGCACATCTGCGAATCGCTCGAGTTGTTCGCCCGCGAGGTGATGCCGGAGTTCCAGAACGACCCGGAGCAAGCCACTTGGAAGCAGGGCGTGATGAGCGGCGCGATCAAGCTCGAGGAAATCGACACAGAGGCCTTCACCGACCGCTACGGCAAGCTCGCCATCAACGTCGCGCCGGCGAAAGTGGCGGCTGGGTAGGGCGCGTCTAGCGGCATGGGCCCCGGCTCAGCAGCGCAGCGCCGGGACCCACGCGGCAGGTGAGGGCGACGCCTTCCGATGCGCCGCCCTTGCTGGTATCTTCAGCCAAAAGAATGTTTGGCGGAGGAAAGCAATGCGGTCTCAGGCGGTGCCCGCAAATCCGGCGGCTGGCGATGTTACGCCGGCGGTGCTCGCCATCGGCCGCCCCGATTTTCCAAGGATCCTCATCGACACGCTGCGCCGGCAGGCCGGGGTCGGCCATTGCATGGTGTTTGCGCTGACGCGCACGGGCGCGGCGCGCTGCCTGCTCGATGCCGGCAACATCCCGATCGGCGGCGACCTCGGCGCGGCCTATGCCGGCCAGTTCCACGAATCCGATCCCAATCGCGATGCGCTGTTCGAAGGCGAGGAAAGCGCGCCGATCGTGCTGCCGTCCTTTGCGCCGCGCATGTATGGCGCGCGTTACCGCAAGATCTTTTTCAACGATTCCGGGATCGTCGACAAATGTGCGACCGCGATCTGGGTCGACGACACCTGCTTCTATGTCAATTTCTATCGCATCGCGTCCCAGGGCCGCTTCAGCGCGGCGCAGCTCGCGCGTCTTGAGACCATCTCACCGGCGATCGGCGCGAGCGTGGCGCGCCATTTCCAGCACGGCACGACGGCAACGCCGGACCAGGCCCTTGCCACGTTGTTTGCGACGTGCGCGCCGCTCGCCAGCCTCACGCCGCGGGAGCGGGAGGTCTGCCGCCGCATCCTCCTCGGCTTCAGCTCCGAGGCGATCTCGCAAGGACTGGGCATCAGCCTGCACTCGACCCTGACCTACCGCAAGCGTGCCTATGAGCGGCTCGGCATCTCCTCGCAGAACGAACTATTCTCGATCGTGCTGAGCCTGCTCGCTGGGCCTCATGGCCTGAACTGAGGGGATTCTAAGTCCGCGATACCTCCTTCCGAAAGCACAGCGGATAGGCAGCCCGCCGGCCAGGATCGTCGCCTTTTGACCCTAAGCCGATGTAGCTCTTGCCCGCACACGACAGTATATGTTCGGCAGAATCGCACGGGAGCACACCATGCACATCACGATTGCCGGTTCGGGCAATGTAGGCCGTGCGCTGGCGGGCGGATGGCTCAAGACCGGCCATCGCGTGACGTTCGCGACGCGCGACGTGGCCGGCGACAAAGCCGCAGAGCTAAGAGAGCAGGGTTTTGGCGTTGTCCTCCTGAACGATGCTGCAACCAGTACCGATGTGATTGTGCTCGCGGTCCCCTGGGCCGCCGTCGAGGCGACGATAAGATCGCTGGGTGACGTCGCCGGCAAAGTGTTGATCGACACGACCGATCCTCTCAAATCCGGAAGGGAGCTTGCGATCGGATTTGGCGATTCAGGCGGCGAGACCGTAGCGCGGCTTGCGCCGAGCGCGCGCGTCGTCAAAGCATTCAGCACCACGGGCTCCCGCAACATGGCAGACAGCAACTATCCCGGTGGAAAGCTGATGATGGCACTCGCCGGCGACGATACGCCCGCCAAGCAGATCGTCATGGCGCTTGTCGCAGACCTCGGTTTCGACCCGATCGACACCGGCCCACTGGCCATGAGTCGCTACCTTGAGCCGTTGGCAATGCTGTGGATCAACCTCGCTTACACGCAGCAGCTCGGACCGAATATCGGGTTCGCGCTGCTGCGAAGATGAAGAACCGATCTGGTCTGACGAAATGGCGACCCGAGCTGTCATTTCGGCAAATCGATCGCGAGGAAACGATCGGCCAGGACTGATCGGTAGGTCCCCTTCTGGCCCTTAGCAGTCTTCCGTCTCAGGCCCCAGAATGTCGGCTGTCGGACTGAGAGCGGGTCAAGGTCGGAGCGTGTTCGCTCCGCCGGGCGATTCGGACCTCGACGCGTTCCGCGAGGAGAAGCGCGTCGTCCACGTCGCTACCTCAATATCAAGCGGTACTCGCAATTTTTATGTTGCCGAACAAGAGTTCGGCGTTAACCACCGCTAACGGTTCCCGTCTGAGCGAAATCGCTTCGAAGTTTCTTAAATTTTGCTGGGTACCTCTTCCGGGCATAGTGATCTTGGGGAAAGACATGAGTAAGCGGGCCAAACGTCGAAAGGCAGAGACGCTCGCAATACCAATGGCCGCGAGAGTTGCAATTGGCGCCGTGGCCGTCGCCATCGTGGGGTACAGTTTGCTGGCTCGCCCGAGCGTGCAACCGAACCGAAAACCGTCCGCGCTACAAGCCCAGGCGTCGTCAACTCCGGTTTACGTGTCAACTCCAGTTCGTGCATCAGCGCCAGTTCCGGCTCCCATTCCGGCCCCGGCGCCTCTGGTCGAACCGCCAAAAGCCGGTGCTGGCGTTCCCGGCGCATTTGTCCGGCAGGTGGTTGACTACGCCAGCCACCAGGCGCCGGGCACCGTGATCATCGATACCGGAAACACATTCCTTTATTTCGTTTTGAACGACAGGCAAGCGATGCGTTACGGCATCGGTGTTGGCCGCGAAGGTTTCACATGGTCCGGTGAGCAGACTGTGGCCCGTAAAGCAGAATGGCCGGATTGGCATCCGCCTGTGGAGATGGTCTCGCGTCAGCCTTATCTGCCGCGGTTTATGGCAGGCGGTCCCACCAACCCGCTCGGCGCTCGGGCGATGTATCTCGGCGAGACCGAATATCGAATTCACGGCACCAACAACCCCGATACGATCGGGAAGCGGGTTTCGTCCGGCTGTATCCGGCTGACCAATGAGGACGTCACAGACCTTTATGAGCGGGTGAAAGTCGGAGCGAAAGTGATCGTGCTTCCGGCAGCCGCTGCCCGTCGACCGTCCCAGGGAGCGCCGCCCGACGCCGCTTTCCGGTTGCCGGACCCTGCATCGCCGTCGAAGCGGCCCTTGGCGGCTAACGCGCAGATGCTGTCATCCGGACCGAAGATCGCCGAGGCCCAGTAACTCAGCCCTCCGTCCTCGGACTTATGAACACACGTCCCAATTCCGCCTGTCCCTATCGCTAGGGACAGACTGCGGCGCCGCAGTGCGATAGTCTGGCCTTAAGGATACAACGATCCAGGGGAGACCGCCTTGAGCACCGCGCCGCGCATCGACATCGACCCGGCCTCGTTCTGGGCCGATCCCTATCCGATGCTCGCGAGGATGCGACAGGAGGCGCCGATCGCCTTCGTGCCGCAGCTCGGCTCGACGCTGCTGGTGAGCCGCGACGACATCTCGATTTCCGAGAAGCAGATCGACGTGTTCTCCTCGCATCAGCCGCAGGGGCTCATGAACAGGCTGATGGGCCACAACATGATGCGCAAGGACGGCGAGGCGCATCAGGTCGAGCGGCGCGCGTTCTTTCCCGCGGTGTCGCCGAGGACGGTGAAGGCGCACTGGACCGCGCAGTTCCAGGCTCATGCCGACCGCATCATGGATAGGATCGAGCCGGGCGCACGGATCGACTTCATGGCCGACTTCGCGCTGCCGTTCTCCGGCGAATGCCTGAAGTCGATCACCGGCCTTACCAATATCGGCTTTGCCGAGATGGATGCCTGGTCGCAAGGCATGATCGAGGGCATCGCCAACTACACCGGCGATCCCGCGGTCGAGGCGCGCTGCCATGCGGCGACCGCCGGCATCGATGCCGCGATCGACGACATGCTGCCTGTGATGCGCAAGCATCCCGACCAGAGTCTGCTCGGCTTCCTCCTCGCATCGGGCATGCCGATGGAGAGCGTGCGCGCCAACGTCAAGCTCGCGATCTCCGGCGGCCAGAACGAACCGCGCAAGGCGATCGCCGGCACGGTCTGGGCGCTGCTGACCCATCCCGAGCAGCTCGATCTCGTGCGCAAGGGCGAGGTGTCTTGGCTCCAGGCCTTCGAGGAATATGCCCGCTGGATCTCGCCGATCGGCATGTCGCCGCGGCGCATCGCGAAGCCGTGGACCATCCGCGACGTGTCGTTCGAGCTAGATGAGCGCGTGTTCCTGATGTTCGGTTCGGCCAACCGCGACGAGAAGCATTTCGAGCGCGCCGACCAGTTCGACGTGCGACGAGACGTCTCCAAGAGCGTGGCCTTCGGCGCCGGCCCTCACTTCTGCGCCGGCGCCTGGGCCTCGCGTGCCATGATCGCGGACGTCGCGCTGCCGACCGTGTTCGCACGCGCCAGCTGGATCGAGATCTCAGGCGACGAACCCGTGCGCATCGGCGGCTGGGCCTTCCGCGGCCTGCTCAATCTGCCGGTGAGATGGCTGCAGTAGGTCGCAAAGGGATCTGCGCTCGCAACAACGGGACTGAGGCACGCGCTCGCCACAGTCTTGCTGTCATCGCCCGCCTAGTGCGCACTTGCGCACTGGGGCGGGCGATCCAGTACGCCGCGGCAGTCGTGTGGAACGTTTAACGTCTCTGGAATACTGGATTCCCCGCTTTCGCGGGGAATGACGACGGTTGATGAGGCAGTACTATGCCGACCATCACGAGGCGCGGCGAGAGCGGACCCCACTCCACGCGGCATGATGACATCATGCTGGTGTTTTGCCCGACGTGTCAAACGGCTTCGGAAAATGCGTATGCCATGAGCAGACGGCCCATCGGCTACTTTGCATGGGGTTGTTTTCGATATTTTTGTAATCCGGTCGCCCGGACCCTCGGGCCGAACTGGTTTCTTCGTGATTCCAAGCGCTCCCATGACGCGCTCGTGCAATGCGCGCGACCGTCACATTCGCGTGCAGAAAATTTCTCTCTGCATTCGCTCCGCCGCTTGAAACATTAGTCATGCGCGCAGCCGCGTGCGCAGTGCGCGCATCGCTATTTTTCCGCGCGTCTCGACACCTTCGCCAAGCCACACCATCATTCTCGCAATGCGAATGAATGACGGCCGCGCGCGGCCGGGAGTGTTGAATGCAACGTCGGGACTTTCTCAAGCTATCTGTCGGAACAGCAGCTATCGCTGCGTTCGCCTCGCGCACGAAGGCGCAAGGCGCCGTGAAGGAAATTCGTATCGGCTACCAGAAGAACGGCGTGCTGGTCATCACGCGCCAGCAGGCCGCATTGGAAAGACATTTCGCCCCGCAAGGCGTTGAGGTGAAATGGGTCGAGTTCTCCTCGGGTCCGCCGATGATGGAGGCGATGAATGTCGGCGGCGTCGATTATGGCGCGGTCGGCGATTCCCCACCGGTGTTCGCCCAGGCTGCGGGCGCCGCGATGGTTTATGCCGCAGGCCAGCCCATCACCAACGGCCAGGGCATCCTGGTGCCGAGGGATTCGCCGATCCGCTCGATCGCTGAGCTGAAAGGCAAGCGCATCGGCTTCACCAAGGGCTCCAGCGCCCACAACATCGTCGTGCAGACGCTGGAGAAGGCTGGTCTCACCTATGCCGACATCACGCCGGTGTATCTGGCGCCGCCGGACGCCGGCCCCGCCTTTGCCAATGGCAGCATCGACGCCTGGGCGATCTGGGATCCCTACTTCGCGATCGGCGAGACCAAGCAGAACGGCCGCATCCTGATCAATGCGCGCGAGGTCACCAAGACCAATTCCTTCTACATCGCCAACCGCGATTTCGCGAAGAATCACGGGCCCATCCTGCAACAAATCGTCGACGTGACGACCGCGACCGCAAAATGGGCCGAACAGCACCGTGACGAGGTCGCGAAATCGCTGGCCGCTGTGACCGGCATCCCCTTGGACATCCAGACCATCGCCGCCAACCGCTCGGCCTTCGTGGTCGGCCCCGTCACCGACGACATCGTTGCGACCCAGCAGGGCGTTGCCGATCGCTTCTACAAGCTCGGCCTGATCCCGAAGCCGATCGCGATCCGTGACATCGTCTGGCGCAGCACGGCGACCTGATCGTGCCGACCAGCCTTCCCACGCACAAGGGTTTGAACATGAGGCGTATCATCCAGCGTCTGATCGCGGCTATCGTCCTGTCGATCGGCATCGTCGCCGCCGCGGTCGGCACGTCCTTCGGCCGGGACAAGGTCGTTCGCATCGGTTATCAGAAATACGGCAAGCTGGTGCTGTTGAAGAGCAAAGGCACGCTGGAGCCGAAGCTCGCGGCCGAAGGCTACAAGGTGGTGTGGACCGAATTTCCGTCGGGCCCGCCGCTGCTTGAAGCGCTCAATGTCGGCGCGATCGATTTCGGCAACACCGGCGAAGCGCCGCCGATCTTCGCGCAGGCCGCCGGCGCGCCGATTCAGTATGTCGCCTATGAGCCGCCGGCGCCGAAGGGTGAGGCGATCCTGGTGCCGAAGGACAGTCCGCTGAAATCGGTCGCCGATCTCAGGGGCAAGAAGGTGGCGCTGAACAAGGGTTCGAACGTCCACTATCTCCTGGTCAAGGCGCTGGAGCAGGCGGGCGTCAAATATTCGGAAATCGAGCCGGTGTTTCTGGCGCCGGCCGATGCGCGCGCCGCCTTCGAGCGCGGCGCGGTCGATGCCTGGGTGATTTGGGATCCGTTCCAGGCGGCGGCGGAAGCCGCAACTGGTGCGCGCACGCTCACCGACGGCAGCAACATCGTCTCGAACTACCAGTTCTATTTCTCCTCGAAGAAATTCCTCGAGGCGGGCCCGAAGATCGTCGACGCCGTGCTCGCCGAGCTGAGCGCGGTCGACGACTGGGCCAAAGGCGACATCCATGCCGTCGCCGAGCAGCTCGCCCCGTCCATCGGACTGTCGGTGCCCGTGGTCGAGGTGGCGCTCAAGCGCCAGTCCTACGGCATCAGGCCGATCACGGATACGGTCGTCGCCGATCAACAGCAGGTTGCCGACGCATTCCTCGCGCTCAACCTGATCCCGAAAGCAATCAAGATTTCCGACGTGGCGCGGAGGCCAGGATCATGAGCAAGAGCATGAGCAAGCAAGCTGACGCTGACATCCTCTGGTTCCTGCCGACCCACGGCGACGGCCGTTATCTCGGCACTGCGACCGGCGGACGCGAGGTCAACTTCAACTACCTTCGCCAGATCGCGCAGGCCGCCGACCAGCTCGGCTATTTCGGCGTGCTGCTGCCGACGGGGCGAAGCTGCGAGGATTCCTGGATCGTCGCCTCCAGCGTCGCGCCGTTCACCGAGCGTCTGCGCTATCTCGTGGCGGTCAGGCCCGGGCTGCAATCGCCGAGCGTCGCCGCGCGCATGACGTCGACGCTCGACCGCATCACAAACGGCCGGCTGCTGATCAACGTCGTCACCGGCGGCGATCCCGTCGAGAACAAGGGCGACGGCATCTTCCTGCCCCATGACGAGCGCTACGAGGTCACCCGGGAATTCCTGAACGTCTATAGCGACCTGCTCGCGGGCAAGACGGTGAATGTCGAAGGCAAGCACATCCGGATCGAGGATGGGCGGCTGCTGTTTCACCCCGTGCAGTCGCCGCGGCCGCCGCTCTATTTCGGCGGCTCATCGGATGCCGGCATCGACGTTGCCGTCGACACTGTCGACAAGTACCTCACCTGGGGCGAGCCGCCAGCGCAGGTCGCCGAGAAGATCGCGAAGGTGAGGGAAGTTGCAGCCCCCCGCGGCCGCAAGCTCTCCTTCGGCATCCGCCTTCACGTTGTCGTCCGCGAGACCAACGAGGCTGCATGGCGGGCGGCCAACGAGCTGATCAAGCATGTCAGCGACGAGACCATCGCGGCGGCGCAGAAGAACTTTGCGCGCATGGATTCCGTCGGCCAGCAACGCATGGCGCAGCTCCACGGCGGCAAGCGCGACAAGCTCGAGATCGGCCCGAACCTGTGGGCCGGCGTCGGCCTGGTGCGCGGCGGCGCCGGCACGGCCCTGGTCGGTGACGCCCAGACGGTGGCTGCGCGCATCAAGGAGTATCAGGAGATCGGCATCGATACCTTCATCATGTCGGGCTACCCGCATCTCGAAGAGGCCTATCGCTTCGCCGAGCTGGTCTTCCCGCTGCTTTCGCTCGAGCACGGCAGCAATGTGACGCGGCTGCATCCCAACAACGGTCCGTTCGGCGAGACCATCGGCAACGATTACCGGCCGCACAAACAGGCATCGCAATCATGAGCCTCATCGACAGTATCTCGCTTCCGCGTGGCGTTCGCCTGCCGCGCGCGGGCGGCCTGATCCAATGGATCGCGCCGCTCGGCATCATCGCGATCTGGCAGGCGGCCAGCGTCACCGGCTTCGTGCCGACGCGGGTGTTGCCGGCGCCGAGCGACGTCGTGCTGGCGGGGTGGAAGCTGCTGCTCTCCGGCGAGCTCGTCCGCAACATCTGGGTCTCGTTCTGGCGCGCCTCGATCGGCTTTCTGATCGGCGGCAGCATCGGCTTCGCCTTTGGCCTTGCCAACGGCCTGTCGCAGCTCTCGGCAAAGCTCACCGACACCACGCTGCAGATGGTGCGCAACGTGCCTCATCTGGCGCTGATCCCGCTCGTCATCCTCTGGTTCGGCATCGACGAGAGCGCAAAGCTGTTCCTCGTGGCGTTGGGGGTGTTCTTCCCGGTCTACCTCAACACGTTGCACGGGATCCGCACCGTCGACCCCCAGCTCATCGAGATGGGCCGCATCTACGGCATGACCGACGGCGAGTTGTTCCGCCGGGTGATCTTCCCGGGCGCACTGCCCTCGATCTTCGTCGGCATCCGCTTCGCGCTCGGCATCATGTGGCTGACCCTGATCGTTGCCGAGACGATCGCAGCCTCCTCGGGCCTCGGCTACATGGCGATGCAGGCGCGCGAGTTCATGCTGATCGATGTCGTCGTGCTGTCGATCCTGATCTACGCCCTGCTCGGCAAGCTCGCCGACAGCGCCTCCCGCGTGCTGGAGCGTCTGACGCTCGCCTGGCACCCTGCCTCCCAGAAACGTTGAGAGTGACATGCAGACAGCCCTTCGTACCTCCCTTCCCGAAACCGAACTCGCAAGCCGCGCCAATTTCGCACCAACGGCCCGCGTCGCACGCGAGGAGCGGCCGGCGCATGCGAGCGGCCTGCCGCTCAGCATCCGCGGTTTGCGCAAATCCTTCGGCGAAAATGAAGTGTTGCGCGACATCGACCTGCATATTCCCGCCGGCCAGTTCGTCGCGATCGTGGGAAAGAGCGGCTGCGGCAAGAGCACGCTGCTGCGCCTGATTGCCGGCCTGGAGACAATCGACGCCGGCAGCATCAGCTTCGGCGATGAAATTCGGCCCGAAGACATCCGCGTGATGTTCCAGGAGCCGCGGCTGCTGCCGTGGGCGCGCGTGCTCGCCAATGTCGAGGTCGGCCTCGGCCGCGACCGCGCCTCCATCGACGCGCAGCCGCGGGCCGAGAAGGCACTGGGCGAGGTCGGGCTTGCCGATAAGCGTGGCCAGTGGCCCTCGGTGCTGTCGGGTGGACAGAAGCAGCGCGTCGCGCTGGCGCGCGCGCTCGTCTCGCGTCCGCGCGTACTCGCCTTCGACGAGCCGCTCGGCGCACTCGATGCGCTGACCCGCATCTCGATGCAGCGGCTTTTGGAGCGCGTCTGGCGCGATCAGGGCTTTACCGCGATCCTGGTCACCCATGACGTCTCGGAAGCGGTCGCGCTGGCCGATCGGGTGCTGGTGATCGAGGAGGGCCGCATTGCCCATGACGTCTTGGTTAACGCAGCCCGGCCGCGCCAGCGTGGCTCGGTCGAGCTTGCGGGCCTCGAAGGCTCGATCCTGAACCACCTTTTGTCGGCGGACGATCGTACCTAAATGTACGGAGACCCCGCTTCGGGGAGCATGCCATGAATGTAGTTCCCCGCGATCTCATGACCGAAACTCCCGTCTCGTTCGCCGATTTCCGCGGCGCCATGCGCCACCTCACCGGCGGCGTCAGCGTCATCACCGCCGGACGCGGGAAGGACGTCACCGGCATGACGGTGACCTCGGTGACCTCGCTCACGGTCGATCCGCCGACGCTGCTCGTCAGCATCAATCGCGACGCGTCCTCGTTCCCGCTGATCCGGCGTCACGGTGCCTTCGGTGTAAACATTCTCAATGCCGACCAGCTCGACATCGCCGAACGCTTCGCCGGCAAGGGCGGGCTGAAGGGCGCCGATCGCTTCGCCGGCGCCCAGTGGGTGACGGGCGTCTCGGGGGTTCCGCTGCTGGCCGGCGCATTGTCGGCATTTGATTGCGAAGTCGAGGAGATCCTCGAACGGCACTCGCACGGCATCGTCATCGGCCGTGTCAGGCACATCAGGAGCTCCACCCGCAGCGCCGCGCTGGCCTATTGGCACGGCCAATATGTGGCGGTCGATC
Organism: Bradyrhizobium sp. ISRA430; assembly: GCF_029909975.1. Lineage (NCBI taxonomy): Bacteria > Pseudomonadati > Pseudomonadota > Alphaproteobacteria > Hyphomicrobiales > Nitrobacteraceae > Bradyrhizobium > Bradyrhizobium sp. ISRA430. The sequence goes on along the minus strand of NZ_CP094516.1, from coordinate 4,395,662 downwards.
ACGACGAGGACGCGGCAAAGCTTGCTGACGTCAGCGTTCCCGCGCGCGGCCGGCGCGGCATTTGATCACCGGAGCAAGGCTGGCCTTTTCCCCGTCATCGCTCTAGAAGCGCTGCCTTAAGCCTTCCCGCTGGAAGGCATGGGAGCGGAACGATGAAGCGCGTGGCGACCTGGGCCTTCTACGCCATCGGCGCGCTGGCGATCGCCTATCTCGCGCTCTATGCCTATGCGACCTTCCGCGGCCAGCCCATCATTCCCGGCGACCCTATCCACATCTTCCGCAAGCCGGACGCGCCGAGTTATTCGTGATCTCGTAGGGTGGGTTAGCCGACCACGTCCGCCGTAGCTCCACGAGCGAAGGCGGAAGGCGTAACCCACCACTGTCTATTTCGGCGGAAACCAAAGAGGTGGGTTACCACCCTACGAACTCAACTCCGCAAAATCGCCAGCGCCAGCGCCTGCGCGCGCGGGACGATGCTGTCCAGCTCGAGATATTCCTCCGGCGTATGCGCAAGGCCGCCCACCGGCCCGAGGCCGCAGATGGTCGGCGTGCCGACCGCCGCCGTAAAACCGGAATCGGCGCAGCCGCCGGAGAACTCGCCCTGCAGCGTGGTGAGGCCGACCTCTCTCGCCGCCGCCTGGTAGCCTTCGAACAGCGCCTTGGAGTCCTCGCTCTGAACCGCCGGCAGGAATTCGCCCTTGACCGTCAGCACGGCGCTGGTGCCGGGCACGTAAGGCGTGGCCATGATCCGTTCGATCTCGGCCATCACCTTGGCACGATCGGCAGGATCGATGTAGCGCAGGTCGATCTGGCCTTCCGCATAAGGCGCCGTGGTGTTGACGGACTGGCCGCCAGCGACCAGGCCGACATTCAGCGTGATGCCCTTGGTGAGATCGGTCAGCGCGTGGATCTGGACGATCTTGTGCGCGAGCTCGCCGATCGCGCTGACGCCGGCGGCGAAGTTGGCGCCGGAGTGCGCGGCTTTGCCGGTGATGCCGAAATGCATGAAGATGCCGCCCTTGCGGCTGGTGACGATATTGCCGGTCGGACGGCCCGGCTCGGAATTGTAGACCGCGCGCGCGGCGCGTCCCTCGCGCTCGATCACCGGGCGCGACGAGGGCGAGGCGATCTCCTCGTCAGAGGTGATCAGCACCTTGATCGGATGCGGGCTGCCGCCGAATTTCTGGAAGGCCGCGGCCACGAACACATTCATGACGAGGCCGGCTTTCATGTCGGCGACGCCGGGACCGTAGGCGCGCTTGTCCCGAATCGTGAACGGGCGCCGTGTGGCCTCGCCCTTGGAGAAGACCGTGTCGCGATGGCCCATCAACAGCACCGGCTTCTCGTTGCTGCCGGGTTTGGCGACCTCTGCATGGATCGCATCGCCGAACGTGCCGTGGCTTTCCCGCCAGGTGGAAATGCCGTGCTCGGAAAAATGCCGCTCGAACCGCGCGCCGACCGCATCGACACCTTCCTTGTCGTAGGATCCGGAATCGATGTTCACGACGTCGCGCAACAGATCGATCATCGCCTGCCGCTGCGACGCCAGCCATTCCGTGATTCGAGCCTCAGACATTGTCACCTCGCGTGGTTCTCGCCTGCGCTTATAGGGTGTCCCTCGCGCCCGACCTAGTCGCCGAATGCGGCTCGGCTATGCTGTCGATCCGCGGGTTTGGACGCACAATGCTCCTCCAACGTTGTCCTGGCTTTCGTCAGGACGACACCGTGGGTGTGGCCGATGTGGTCGCCCACAATAAGAATGCCCGGGACTTGGGCCCGGGCATTCGCAGCTTAGAATATTCGCTGTAGCCGCCTCACGCCCCCACCATGGGCATGCGCGGATATTCGCCGGGCGTGCCGGCGGGCGGGATCGGGATGCCGCCGTCGGCGTATTCGTTGAGCTTGTTGCGCAGCGTGCGGATGGAGATGCCGAGGATGTTGGCGGCATGGGTCCGGTTGCCGAGGCAGTGCTTCAGCGTCTCCAGGATCAGGTCGCGCTCGACGTCGGCCACCGTGCGTCCCACCAGCGCCCGCGTCACCTGCTCGGCCGCCATCGTCGCATGGGCCACGGCGGGCGCGGTCCTGGCGATGTCGAGGCGGTCGCCGTCCGGCGTAATGATGGCATCAGCCCCGATCTCGTCGCCCTGCGCCATCAGCACCGCGCGGTGCATGGTGTTTTCGAGCTCGCGGACGTTGCCCTGCCAGCGGTTGGTGGAGAGCACGCGGCGCGCGTCCGCCGAGATCGGGCGCAGCGGCACGCCGTTGGCGTCCGCATATTTCTTCACGAAATGCTGGGCGAGTTCGAGAATGTCGGCCGGACGCTCCCGCAGCGGCGGGATCTTCAGGTTGACGACGTTGAGGCGGAACAGGAGATCCTCGCGGAAGGTGCCTTCGCGCACCGCCTCCGCCAGATTGCGGTTCGAGGTCGCGATGATGCGGATGTCGACCGGCACCGGCCGGGTGCCGCCGACGCGGTCGATCACGCGCTCCTGAATGGCGCGCAGCAGCTTCGACTGCAGGCGGACGTCCATCTCGGAGATTTCGTCGAGCAGCAGCGTGCCGCCTGTCGCCTCCTCGAACTTGCCGATGCGGCGCGCGACCGCGCCGGTGAAGGCGCCCTTCTCGTGTCCGAACAGTTCGGACTCCAGGAGATGCTCGGGGATCGCGGCGCAGTTGATCGAGATGAACGGACGCTTGGCGCGCGCCGAGCGCATGTGGACGTAACGGGCCAGTACTTCCTTGCCGGTGCCGGATTCGCCGGTGATCATCACCGAGGCGTCGGAGCCGGCGATCTGCTGGGCGAGCTTGATCACACGCGCCATGGCGTCGTCGCGGTAGACGAGTTCGCGGGAATCGTTGGCGACCGCTGCAAGCACCGCGGCGATCAGCTCGGGCTCCGGCGGCAGCGGAATGTATTCCTTGGCCCCGGCATGGATCGCGGCGACCGCGGCGCGGGCGTCGTTGGTGATGCCGCAAGCGACGATCGGAGCGTGGATGTGCTCGGCCTCGAGCCGCATCACGAGGTCGCGGATGTCGAGGGCCACATCGACCAGCAGCAGGTCGGCGCCCTTGCCGCCGCGCAGGACGCGCATGGCCTGCTCGTGATCCTCGGCGTGGGTCACGGTGGCGCCGTTCTCCATCGCGATCTTGGTTGCGGTGGTGAGCTGGCCCTTCAGTGTGCCAACGATGAGAAGCCGCATGTCAGTCTCCTGTCCGTCTGTCCGCGCTGCCGCGCGCTATTCCCTGCGATTTTCGCTGCAGCATGATCCGGAAAAGGGCGTGTCCGTGTTCCGAAGGGATCATGCTCAAAACAATCAACCTCGTTCGGTCTTGATGATTTCGGTCATAGTCACGCCGAGCTTATCTTCGACCAGCACCACCTCGCCGCGGGCGACTAGGCGGTTGTTGACGTAGATATCGATGGCCTCGCCGACGCGGCGGTCGAGCTCGAGCACGGTGCCGGGCCCGAGCTTCAGCAGCTCGCCGACATCCATCTTGGAGCGGCCGAGCACGGCCGAAACCTGCACCGGCACGTCGAACACCGCCTCGAGGTCGGCGGCGACGCGGGCCGCGTATTCGTCCTCGTTGTAGCCGACATCGGCGCCGGCCGGCGCCATCGGGCCGTTGAGATCGGGCAGCGGGACCTGTCCGTCGGTGTCGCTCATGGTTTAATTCCCCCTGCGGGACGCGATATAGCGTCCGGCCAGTTCGTCGACCTTGGCCGCGATGGCACCGCGGTCCAGCACGACGCCGCCATCGGCCCATTCGATCCGGCAGTCGCCGGTCGCAATCTCGGGCTCGGCCAGTATCACCAGCCGCCCTTCGAAACCGCTCTGCTTGGCGAGCCGTTCGATCTTCTCGCGTGCGCTGTCGTAGAGCGCGTCGTTAATGCGGACGACGAGATGCGGCGTCGCGACCAGGTGCGAGAAGCAGTCGCGCACCACCGCCATGATCTCGCCGAGCGGCTCGGCCGCGACCAGCTCGGCGCACAGCTTGCGCGCCACGGCCACCGCGACGTCGACCGCCTCGGTCTCCATCCTGGCCTCGATGCTGCCGATGCCGGAGGCGATGTTCCTGATCGCGATGTTGATCTCTTCCATCGCGAGCGCGACGCGGCGGTCGCTCTCCGCCTTGGCCTCGCGCTGACCGGCGGCGAAGCCGTCCTGGTAGGCGCGCGCCTCGGCTTCCGCGACCTTCTGGGCGATCTCGGCGGCCGACGCGGCCTTCTCCCGCGTCCGGTCGGGCGCGGCGAAGTCGGTGTCGAACAGGAATTTCGCGGGTGCCGCCATCAGTACACCAGCTCGTCGTCGGCGCGGTTCTTGGTCAGCATGATCTCGCCCTTGGCGGCGAGGTCTTTGGCGAGGTTGACCAGCAGCGCCTGCGCCTCGTCGACGTCGCGCAGCCGGACCGGGCCCATCGCCGCCATGTCGTCCTGGAGCATCTTGGCTGCGCGGGAGGACATGTTACCGAAGAAGAAGTTGCGGACATCCTCGTTGGCGCTCTTGAGCGCGACGCCGAGCTTGTCCTTGTCGACGTTGCGCATCAATGTCTGGGCCGAGCCGGAATCGAGCTTCACGAGATCGTCGAAGGTGAACATCAGCGCCTTGATGCGCTCGGCCGATTCCCGGTTTTCCTCTTCCAGCGAGGTGATGAAGCGGGTTTCGGTCTGGCGGTCGAAATTGTTGAAGATCTCGGCCATCACCTCGTGGGCGTCGCGGCGGCGGGTCTGCGACAGGTTGGACATGAATTCGGTGCGCAGCGTCTTCTCGACACTCTCAATCACCTCCTTCTGCACCGCCTCCATCTTCAGCATGCGACCGACGACGTCGAGCGCGAGCTCCTCGGGCAGGATGCCGAGCACGCGCGCGGCGTGCTCCGGCTTCAGCTTCGACAGCACGACCGCAATGGTCTGCGGATATTCGTTCTTCAGGTAGTTGGCGAGAACCTCTTCCTGCACGTTGGAGAGCTTCTCCCACATGTTGCGCCCCGCAGGGCCGCGGATCTCGTCCATGATGCCGTTGACGCGCTCCGGCGGCAGGTACTGCTGCAGCAGCCGCTCGGTGGCGTCGAAATTGCCCATTAGCGCGCCCGATGCCGACATGCGCGAGACGAATTCGAGCAGCATGTCCTCGACCGTGTCGACCTCGACGGTGCCGAGCGTCGACATCTCCAGCGAGAGCTGGCGCACCTCCTCGTCGTCGAGCAGCGACCAGATCTTGCCGCCATACTGCTCGCCCAGCGCCAGCATCAGGATCGCGGCGCGCCGCGGTCCCGGCAATTGCGCAGTCGCAGGGCCGCCCGCACGGCTGCCGGCGCGGGCACCCAGCGTCGAGATCACGCTGGTGATGTCTTGCGAGTTGGCGTTTTGCAAGGAGGCGGCCATGTCAATTCACTCGGATCATTTCGCGGGTTCGGTCAGCCACTGGCGGATGATGGCGACGGTTTCGTTGGGATTGCGCTCGGCGAGCTCGCCGACGCGATGAACGGACTGGGCGTGGACCTGGCCCTGGATCGTGGCGACATCGATCGCGCTCGCGGTGGCGCTGCCGCCCGGCAGCAGCGCCTGGCCGCCCGCGGTCGGCGCTGCCTCGTCACCGGCGGGGCCGGCGAGCACGCCGCTGATGGCGGCAGCGACTTCGTCGGAGGCCAGGATGCGTTTGACCAGCGGACGGATCACCATGAACATCACGACGAGGCCGAGCAGCATCATCACGCCGAGCTCGACGAAGTACATCACGTCGTCCTTGGTGAACTGCAGCATGCCGAGGAAGCCGCCGGGTTCGCCGATCGGGGCGGTGGAGGGCGCATCGGCAAAGCGCAGGTTGACGACCTCGACCTGGTCGCCGCGCCTCTGGTCGAAGCCGATCGCCGAGCGGACCAAAGTGGCGATGCGGTCGAGCTGCTCCTTGGTGCGGTCCTGGTAGACGAGCTCGCCCTTCTCGTTCTTGGAGTAGATGCCGTCGACCAGCACCGCGACCGAGATGCGGTTGACGCGGCCGGCTTCCGTCACCTCGGTCTTGGTGGTGCGGGAGATCTCGTAATTGTTGGTCTCTTCGGTCTTCTTGCTCTGGTCCTTCGCCGTAGCGCCGCTGTTCTGCTGGTTGCCCGGCAGCTCGTTGTTGACGGTGACCTGGCCGTTATTGTCGGCGGTGAGGCTCGATTCCTCGCGGGTCTGGCTCGAGCGCAGCACGCGCCCTTCCGGATCGAACTTGTCCGAGGTCTGGGTGATCTTGTTGAAGTCGAAATCGGCGGAGAGCTGCACACGGGCGCGCCCCGAACCGACCACGGAGGACACGATGTCCTCGACCTGCTTGCGCATCCGCTTCTCGAAGGCGGCGCGGCGCTCGTCGCCGACGGTCTGATCCGCATCGGTGGCGGCGCCGTCGGCCAGGAGTTGGCCGGATTCGTCGACGATCGAGACCCGCTGCGGCTTCAGCCCGTTCACCGCGGAGGCGACGAGGTGGCGGATGGCGCGGATCTGCTGCGCTTCGAGCGCGCCGCGCACCCGCAGCACGATCGAGGCGGACGGCTCCGGCGCCTCGCGCGAGAACAGCGGACGCTCGGGCAGCACGAGATGGACGCGGGCCGCCTGGATGCGATCGATGGCGCGGATGGTACGGGCGAGCTCGCCTTCCAGCGCGCGCAGGTGATTGATGTTCTGGACGAAGCTGGTGGTGCCGAGCGCATCCGACTTGTCGAACACCTCGTAGCCGACGCCGCCACCCTTGGGCAGGCCGCCTTCGGCGAGCTTCATCCGCAGCCGGGTGACCTTGTCCTTGGGCACCATGATGATGCTGCCTTCATTGCGCAGCTCGAACTGGATGCCCTGGCGTTCCAGATCCTTGATAATGCTCGAGGAATCCTCGACGCTGAGATCGGTGAACAGCGTCGTCATCTGCGGCGTGGTGACGCGCATGATGACGAAGGCGAAAAAGCCAATGAGCGCGGCGGTGACTGCAATCATCGCCGCGAATCGCGCCGCGCCCAGACCCTTCAGGAAGTCAACCAGACCTTGCAAGCAACCGCCCCGACAGATTCGATCCGCATTCCCGAGCGGTCGACTGGGCAATTATTGCCTAGGTGATGGTTTCGATATGGTTAACGAAGATTAAGAGGTCGGACAAAAGTGGCGACATGAAAAAAATCGACCTCGCGGGGCGAGGCCGATTTTTGTCAAAAGCCGCAAATTTCCGGATCGCTTACTGGCGATATTGCTGGATGCGGGTGGTGCGAAGGCCCGCCAGACCATGCTGGTCAATGGAAAACTGCCAGGAGAGGAATTCGTCGACCGTCAAGGTGTAACGGCTGCAGGCCTCCTCAAGGGACAGAAGTCCGCCACGCACAGCGGCGACGACTTCGGCCTTGCGGCGGATGACCCAGCGTTTGGTGCCGGGTGCGGGCAGATCCGCGATCGTCAGCGGACTGCCGTCCGGCCCGATGACGTATTTTACCCTCGGGCGATGGGGTTCTGTCATGGCGTACTCACAAACTCTCAACCACTGAACTCACGCCGTAACCCTACGCCGCCCGGCTTAAAAATTGGCTAAGCCTAAGGCTTCAATACAATTCTCGTTGAAACGGACGGGAACGCGGCCGGCCCGGCAGGCGGAGCGCATGGTTCGGGCCGGCCGGGCGGGCAGAAGGTAAATACTTTACTAACAAACAAGGCCCGCGCGTGATGTCGCGAGGCTCTCAATCGTCGTCCCGGGGCGTGCGCAGCACGCGCCCGGGACTCATAACCACACAGGGAGTAGTTCTTACGAAGACTCGGGGCTACTGCTTCGCGCCACAACCACTCCCTGGGGTTATGGGTCCTGGCCTTCGCCAGGACGACATTGAATGTGCGGCAGCGGCGCGTCGCCTCAGTTGCTGCTGCCGACGATGCTCTTGACCTGGCTGACCGTGTAGCTGTTGCCGTCGATGGTCAGCAGCGGCGGCGATTGGGTCAGGTCGACGGATGAGACCGTGCCCTGGACCTGCGCGGCGATGCCGACATTGTTGTTCGCGATGTCCTTGCCGGTCGCCGTAATCGTGTACTTGCCGTCGGGCCACTGCGTGCCGTCATTGCCCTGGCCGTTCCAGGTGAACGGAATGTCGCTGCCGGCGCCGGCGGTGTATTTGCCGGTGAAGACGGTCTGGCCGCTGGAATTGGCGATCGAGATGTCGACTGTCGCGCTGGTCGGCACGTTGAGGTGCCATGTCGCGGACGAGCTCTTCATCGTCGCGGTCGTGCCGTCGACCACCGCGGTCTTGCCGACGAAGCCGAGTGCCTGGGTTGCCTGCGTGGTCTGCTGCAGGCTGACGAGGGTGGCGAGCGAGTCGTTGGTCTTGAGCTGCTGCTCGACGCCGGCGAACTGCACGAGCTGCTGGGTGAACTGGTTGGTGTCGAGCGGATCGAGTGGGTTCTGGTTCTGGAGCTGCGTGGTCAGCAGCGTCAGGAAGGTCTGGAAGTTGCCGGCCAGCGTCGATCCCGTCGTCGAGCTCAGGGAGTTCGACGAGGACGACGACGATGACGTCTGGGTCGTACCGGAAACGACCGAAGGGGCGGTGGCGGCATTCGTGGTGGTCATGTCGAATACTCCTCACACTCTGATGTCGACGCCGCTGCTCGAACCGAGCATGCGGCCATAGCTGCGTCCCACGGGCGCGGCAGGAGCTGCGTCCTCGTCGCTGATGATCAGCCGGCGGGCATTGCCGCCATTGTCGTTGTTGTTGCCGGAGTTCTGGCTGGATGCATTCTGGTCGCGCAGGCTGAACGACAGGCCGTTGCTGCCGGTCTTCAGGCCCGCATCGTCGAGCGCGCGCTGCAATTGCGGCGCGTCCTGCCGCAGCATCGACAGCGTCTCCGGCTTCTCGACGGTGAGATGCGAGGTGACCTGACCGTTGCGGTCGACATTGATGCGCACGTCGATGCGGCCGAGCTCGGCCGGATCGAGGCTGATGTCAAAGCGCGTCTTGCCGGCGCGCGCGGCGGCGGCGATCTCGATCGGCAGGCCGCTGATCGGCACGGCGGTCGCAGTTGCTGCAGTCGCGGTGAGCGTTGCGGTGGAGGCGGTCGCGGACGAGGTCGTCGTGGTCAGCGGCGCCTGCACGGTCGATGCGGCCTGCGCGCTGGTGTCGGTCGGAGTGACGTTGGCCTGTGCGCTGGCGTGGGCGTGTGTGGTGGGCACGCCCGGCGTTGCGTCGGCGGTGCGGTCGGACGCGCCGGCCTTCGCATCGGTCACGCCGGCGTCGGCCTGCGGCTTGGCGGCCTGCGGATGCGCGGCCGCGTTGGGATTCGTCGCCGTCGCGGGATTTTGTGCGCTGGTGGCGCCCGTCTTGCCCGCGTCCTGACCGATATTCGAGACGTCGGTCTGTGCCTGCGCGGTCGCAGCGGCCTTGAATGAGGTTTTTGGCGTGCCCTGTTCGATTGCCACGAACTGTACACCGCTCGTCTTGGCATCGCTCGCCGTCGCGTCGGTCGCACCGGTGGCAGCATCCGCGAGCGTCGCCGAGGTGTCCGCGCTCACGGTTGCACCCGCGGTCTTGGCGCTCTTGTCGCTCGCCGTGGCCGTATCGGTCTTGGGGCCTGCGATCTGCGCCGCGGTCGAGGCGCTGGCGGCGAGGCCGGCAGCGGCGATCGTCAGCGGCGAATCGGAAGCGTTGCCGGCTTGGCTCGCCGCCGCGTTCGGGTCGGTCGGGACCATGGGCGCGGCAATGACGATCGCGTTCGGATCCGGCGTGGCTGCCTGCGTCGCGTCCGGCTGCGTGGCGGTTGCGGCATCGACGGCGGCGGCGAGGGTGTCGGTATCGTCGCTCTTGTCGCCCTTGCTCGCCTCGGACTTTCCGGAGGCTTTGGTTGTATCCGCCTTGTCCTTGGGCTTGTCGCTGGCCTTGGCGGCGGAGGTATCGTCGTGCGTCGGCGGCGATGAATCCGCATTGTCGCTCGCCTTGCTCTGCGTGGACTGGTCGGTCGCGGAGGTGTCGCGCGAGCCCTTGTCGGAGGATGACGACGCCTGTTCGGAGCGGCGCGGCGCGGCGTCCTGCGCCTGCGACGACGCGTTGTTGCTGATCGCCTGTGTGTTGCTGTCCACCAGCGCGCCGAAGGAGTCGTTCGCGGACGCGTCTTGCGAGCTCTGCGAGCGGGCAGGCCTTTGTGGCGCGCTCGGCACAGGCACGCTGGCAACTACATCTGACGTCACACCAACCACAGGCGACCCCTTGCAAACATCTTCGGATGAGGGGTGAGCAAGGAGCGGGCCAGTCCGGCGCAATAGTGATTTATACAATAATATCAATATGTTGTCGGAGTTCTGGTCGCTCCATCAGGTCCCCAATAACCCCGCCATTTCTGCCTCCCCGGCAAGAATTGCCTTAAAGCGGCTCCCGCGCGCGATTGCTTCACCGGAATGCGGCCTATATTAAAGGGTAGCTCTCAGCCGCTTTCGACCGGGCAAGCCGTTCCCAGGGGAACCAGAGTTCCCCGGGATCGCGGGTGTCCCGACCAAAGCCAATAGAATCTCGCGGAAACACCAGCCGCCGCACTCGCATTCAACAGCCGTTAAGCCATGCTCAACAGTCTGGATCTCGAAGGCCGTCCGCAGGATACCAGGGTTGTCGTCGCCATGTCGGGCGGCGTCGATTCCTCGACGACGGCTGCGCTGTTGAAGGCGGAAGGCTACGACGTCGTCGGCATCACGCTGCAGCTCTACGACCATGGCGCGGCGACCCATCGCAAGGGCGCCTGCTGCGCCGGCCAGGACATCCACGACGCCCGCGACGTCGCCGCCAAGCTCGGGATTCCCCATTACGTGCTCGACTACGAGGACCGTTTTCGCGAGTCCGTCATCGACAATTTCGCCGATAGCTACGCGCTCGGCGAGACGCCGGTGCCGTGCATCGAGTGCAACCGTTCGGTCAAGTTCCGCGACCTCCTCAGGACTGCGCGCGAGTTAGGGGCGACCGCGCTCGCCACAGGCCATTATGTCGCCTCGCATCGCCTCGCGGACGGCTCCCGCGCGCTGACCTGCGCGGCGGATCCCGAGCGCGACCAGAGCTACTTCCTGTTCGCGACCACACGCGAGCAGCTCGATTACTTACGCTTCCCGCTCGGCAATATGGCCAAGACCGAGACGCGCGAGCTTGCGCGCCGCTTTGGGCTGGCGGTTGCCGACAAGCACGACAGCCAGGACATCTGCTTCGTGCCGACGGGCCGCTATACCGACATCATCACCCGCTTGCGGCCGAATGCGATGGATCCCGGCGACATCGTCGATCTCGACGGCCGCGTGCTCGGCCAGCATCACGGCATCGCCAACTTCACCGTCGGCCAGCGCCGCGGCCTCGGCATCGCCTCCGGCGCGCCGCTGTTCGTGGTGCGGCTGGATGCGGCCAACCGGCGCGTCGTGGTCGGCCCGCGCGATGCCTTGAAGATGCACCGCATCGTGCTGCGCGACGTCAACTGGATCGGCGACGGCGATATCGACCGCGCCATCGGCGGCGGCCTCGAGATGTTCGTGCGCGTGCGCTCGACCCGTGCGCCGCAGCCGGCCTGGCTGCGCGGCGGCAACGGCTATTACGAGGTCGAGCTGGTCGCCGGCGAAGAGGGCGTTTCGCCGGGCCAGGCCTGCGTATTCTATGACGCGCCTTCGGGGCAGGCGCGCGTGCTCGGCGGTGGCTTTATTCAAAGCGCCGCCGCGAAGGTCGCGACAAGCGCGGTGAGGCCGCTGGTGGAAGCGGTACGCGGCTAAATATTCTTAGGGCAGGGGGCATGGCAGCAGATATCTCGCGGGCCGGGGTCGAGAAGGCCTATGGCCGCTGGGCGCCCGTCTACGATCTCGTGTTCGGCAAGGTGTTCGACGCCGGGCGGCAGTCGACCATCGCGGAGGCCGACCGGATCGGCGGCCGCATCCTCGACGTCGGCGTCGGCACCGGCCTGTCGCTGTCGGATTACTCGCGCACGACGAGAATCTGCGGCGTCGACATCTCCGAGCCGATGCTGCGCAAAGCGCAGGCACGCGTGCGCGCGCTCGGGCTCTCCAATGTCGAGGTGCTCTCGGTGATGGACGCGAAGAACCTCGCGTTCCCCGACGGCTTTTTCGACGCGGTGGTCGCGCAATACGTCATCACCGCCGTGCCCGATCCCGAAGGCACGCTTGACGAGTTCGTGCGCGTTCTCAGGCACGGCGGCGAGCTGATCCTCGTCAACCACATCGGCGCCGAGACGGGGCCGCGAAAACTGTTCGAACTTGCCTTTGCGCCGGTCGCACGCCGGCTCGGCTGGCGTCCGGAATTCCCGTGGGCCCGCCTCGTCAACTGGGCCGCACGGCACGGCGGCATCACGCTCGCCGAGCGGCGGCCGATGCCGCCGATGGGGCACTTTTCGCTGATCCGCTACCGCAAATCGTGATCGTGCCAGGGAGGAACGCGCGCCAAGCTTGGCGCGTTTCCATTCTATGCGCACGACATCGACATTCATCCTGGCAAGCCTTGCGATCGCCGCCTCCGGCGCCGCGATCGCGCAGGCACCGCCAGCACCGGCGACGCCGCCGCAGCAGACCGCGCCGCCGTCACCGCAGCACGTCACCGACTGCACGCCCCAGGACCGGCTGCAAAGCCCGGCCAAGCCCGACGGCACCACCACCGGTCAGGCCAGGGAACCGCTCGGCGACAAGCTGGCCAAATCCGAGGGCGTGATCTGCCCGCCCTCCGGCGTCGACCCCGAAATGCACGCCCCTGCGCCTGACGGCGGCAACACTCCGGTGATCCCGCCCCCCGGCAGCCCCGGCGGCGACCCGAACGTGAGGCCGAAATAGGGCCCGTTCCCCATCCGAAAATCTCGTCATGCCCGGGCTTGTCCCGGGCATGACGTTCTCTGGCCTTGGATGAAGGCCTGGATGGCCGGGACAAGCCCGGGCATGACGGATTCAGTGCCCAAAAGGCCGAATTGGCCCGCCCGACTTGTCCGCCGAAGCTTTAGCCAAGGCGGAAGCCCTGGCGCAGGCGGATTGCTTGACAGCCCGCAATCCCCTTCCTTATATGCCGCGCGTTCGCGAGATCGGCCGTTTCGGCCGCGCGAGCCCTGTGGCGGGGTAGCTCAGCTGGTTAGAGCACGGGAATCATAATCCTGGGGTCGGGGGTTCGAGTCCCTCCCCCGCTACCAGAAAGCCTTTCAAAAACAATCGCATATGAGAGACAGCGCGGACGTTAGCGTCGGATGCGTGATGGTTGTAGCAAATTGGTAGCGGCTCCCGGGCCTCACGTCTGGGTAATCTAATCCTTGAGTCCCTCGCAGTCTGAATCCTTCACCAACCAAATTTAGACAAGCGAGGCTCGGGCCAGCTTTCTAAAAAGCCCGCAGAGACCTCATCTGGATCAACGTCACAAATAATCCGACGGCGGATGCCCGTCAGATCACGGAGGCATTTCTTGGGATGCGGGCCGGGCTACATGATCCGAGACCGCGACCGCATTTATGGCGGAATCGTCACTCGTCGATTGCGTGCCATGGGCATTCGGGACAAGCCTACTGCACCGGTCTCACCTTGGCAGAATGGCTATGCCGAACGGCTGATCGGGTCAATCCGCTGCGAGTGCTTGGATCGTATCGTCGTTTTCGGCGAGGCCCATCTACGTCGAATCCTTCGATCCTACGCGCGCTATTACAACGACGTCAGAACGCATCGATCATTGGATAAAGATGCGCCGGTCTCTCGCCCGATTCAGCGGACCGGGAGCATCAAATCGTTCCCCATCCTGGGCGGACTCCATCACCACTACGTCCGGGTCTAGGTTTTCGCTACACACACCAGCGCATTAGCGTCATCTCGCGTCAAATGTCGGCACCTTTGTTTGGGTCACAACGCTCCTCTGCGTCCTGCAATTCTCTCTGCGCTTGGCGCCAGAACTCGTCCTCGCGTCCTTCGGGTTTGCCCGCCAGCTCCCACAGTTCGAACGCGCGTTTCCGTATCTGCTCTTCTGTAGGGTAAGCCACAATGAATTCTCCCGGAGCGCGGGTCCCGTCTTGGGCAGAAGGCACAAAGGGGACCCGTCAGCCGATTTTACTTATGATCCAATGAGCCAATTCGGACTTAAGAGGGTTGTTCCTTCTCCTATGCCGCCGCCCGATCTTCCTTTATCCGCACCGCGCATCACGATCCTGAGCAGCCTCATCCGGCACAGGCCGCTGCAACGCCTTGGCCTCATTCCACGGAGCCCGCATCCGAACATCGCGTGTATCTGCTAAGCGCTATCGAGAATTGATTGCGAGCGGCCATGAATTGATCCGCGCCAAGAACGACTTCCCCAAGCCGCTGTTCGCCAATGCAGCGCTCGCGCTGCGCGGGGAGCAACGCTGGCAAGGAATGCTGGTTTTCGCATCAAATGATGCTCATTGACGTGCCGCCGCGGCAGCCGTTCATCGATGCTGCGAATTTCCAACCGCGCCGTAGACCGAACAGGATAATCTCGTTGTCACGCACTGATTGCAGACCATGGAGATCATTACCGTGTCGCCGGCTGTGACTGCACAAGCGGTCGAGTTGGTGGCCCGTGATCGCAGCTTCCATCCCGTGCAGGATTGTCTCGATCACATTGAACATGACGGCGTGTTTCGGCTCGACACGATGTTCTCGACTTATTTCGGTTCGGAGCAGACTGAGTACACGAAGCTGGTCGGCCGCAACATGAGGATCAGTCTGTCGCTCGGATCTTCGATCCCGGCTGTAAAGTAGATACGGTGACGAGCTTGGAGAGCGAACGGGGGCTGAAGAAATCCACGGCCATTAAGGCACTGTTCGATCCGTGGTTCACGGACGACATCAGCGACCTTGGCAGCAAAGATGCCGCGATGCAGGTGGGCGGCGTGTGGTGCGTCGAGCTCGGCGAACTCGATGCCATGAGCCAGCCCGAGGTCTCCAAGGTCAAAGCATTCATCTCTCGCCGAGTTGACCGCTTTCGTCCATCTTACGGTCTGGTTCGCGAGACCGCGGAGTGGTTCGCCGGCAAGTGGCAGGACTACGGGGATGGATAGTTACTCACCGCAACTATCAATAAGTGCGATGTGCGTGCGCTTAAGGATGATCGCAACGAGCAAGAGATCATTGCTGACCGGTTTAAGATCGTGACAAGGGAGTGCCTGGACCGGGATTATCTTGAGGCGGTTCTGATGGCGGGGACGCACGAAAAGGACGTGAAGGTGTTCGTATGAACACCGCAGGGGGCGCTGTTGCTGCCAGCAATTCCTCGGGTCCTTCCGGGGGCCTAGGGCGGGTAGCGCCAGCGCTCAATGCAACCGTAGCTCGCGCCAAAGCGGGACACATTTAGCCGCTTCCTCCCGTCAGTTCATGACAACTTTTTTTGGCTTCTCCTTCCAGGCCGCCACCATCCGCTCGTACGCCTGCTCGACGCGTGCGACGTAGCCAGCTTCCCGCTCGCGGAGATCCTTGATCCAGTAGTCCCGACCCGGGCCAGCCTTGCCATAGGCACGGGGCGCTCCAGCCTTGAGTGCCACCTTCCGGAGTTTCATCGCTGTAAACGCTGGGCGCGCGTAAGCATAATCTTTCCCGGTCGTCAGGATGTGCCAGATCATCACTGCGAGCTTACGTGCCGTTGCGACGGCCGCGACTCCAGGCCCATGCTTCCTCTGAATGCGGTTGAAGAAGGCCCGCAGCGGCCCTGGCGCCGTCTTGGCTGACCAGGCCGCTTCAACCAGCATCTTGCGGGCGTCACGATTACCCTGTTTCGAGATGCGACCATGCCTTGCCGGGTGCTCTCCCGATTGTCGAATCCGACGGGTCAAACCGAAGTAGCTGCTTAGCTTATCCGGTGACGGGAAGCGTGCGATGTCGCCGATCGAAGCCAGCACAGTCGAAGCAACGACCGAACTCACGCCGGGAATCGTCATCAGCTTGAGGGCCCGTGGATCATCCAGAGCCTCTTGCGCCACGACTTTGTCGATCTCCAACAGCTGTTTTGTCACGCGTTCGAGTTCCGCGATCAGACGCTGGAGCATCGCATATTCTTCCGGTGGAAGAGGCAGACTCTCGAGCCAACGTTGCCCGGACTTGCCGAAGAGGTGGCCTTTGTAGGGCGGTATGAGATTGGCATGTAGGATTGCCTTCATGCGTCCCTTAATTCTGACGATCTGCGCCAAGACGCCAGCGCGCTCCGCTATCTGGCGCCGGCGGCCGTAGGTATCCTCGTCGGCAACCCAGACCTCAGGCAAGAAACCGGCAGCATGCAACTTTGCCAGGGTTTCAGCATCGATCTTATCCGTTTTGATCCGCGCATAGGCGATCGCTCGAACAAGCCTCGGGTTGGCGACCGCGACGCGCTTAACATGCGGGCGCAGAAGACGTTCGACCGCCGCGCTGTTGCCCGTCACCTCGATGACCACTTCATCCTCTCGGCTGAGTGTTTTGGCGAACGCGACAAGTCTATCGTGGACAAGATCTACGCGGAGTTGTCGGGTTATCACACCGTCCTCCAGAATAGCGACCTGGGCGAAGGATCGATGGATGTCCATGCCGACGATTCTCATGCTTGGTTCTCCTTTGTTTCGGAGCCAGTGGGGCTTGCACGACATCTACGGATCCGCGCTCACAGCGCAGCCGGGCAAGTCGTAGGGGGCGGCCAAGTAACAACGCGAGCTCGCAGCTCATGGACAGGACGGCCTGCCACCGTTTCATGCTCCAGACGCCCCTATCCCGGCCTTGGCAAACTAACCCGGAAACGAGGCGTCGACAGCATCATGCCCTTTAACAATGCTGCCGAGCGTGAGCTACGGGCGGTCGCCGTGGGGCGAAAAATTGGACCGGACGGCGTGCGGCTGCCATCTACAGCCTCATCGCCACCGCCAAACCCAATAACATCGACCCGGAGGCTTGGCTCGCCGACGTGCTGGCGCCTACCGGATCACCCTGCCAAGCGCATCCACGAACTCATGCCATGGAATTGGCAGCTTCAGAACGCCGCTCACGCGGCGTAAGACAGCTCCACAGATCTATGAAGTGGTCGGAGATCTGTTGATCAATGGCATCTAAGGTTCTGGCTGCCCGTCGCTATCCGCTGGCGCTCTAGCCACTCCCTCTTTTTTGGCGGCCTCAGCGTAGCGGCGATCGGCTTCGATGGCCGCGCGCCTCATTATCTTGTGGTTCTCTTCGGCAAGCGCCTCAAGCGCCTCCCTCACTTCGTCCCTGGTCATTACAGGTTTTCCTCGGCCATGACGGTGACTTCGCAATCGTAGAGGATCAGTGCTCGCTGATCATCCCCTCTGGAGCCAGCCCCCACGAACCGCCGATTCCGATTTCTCAGGTGCAATGCCAACCGACCTGGCATCTCATCGCAATCCGGCGATAACGTCGATCAACTCTGCTTTCGGATTGATCTCGTTAACCAGGGCCGTCGCCGGATGCGCACCGAAATCAGCCAGAATCCGTTGTTGCAGCAGCGAAGCAGACTTCAGCACAGACCAAAATGATCTTTTGAGCCGCTAAGATGCCGCCTAAGCGCGGCTAAGGCTATCGCTATCGCCAGGCGCCCCTAAGAACGGCGCGATGTCAAAATGACATTGGGTGCAGCACGATGTCGAACAAGAGTTTCTGAAGCTCGATGATTTCTATCCGGATGCCGTTGCGTGTTTTCCACCATCGGTCGGGGTCAAAGTTTGTGTAACGCGCGGGTTTGACCGCGACACGTGTCGGATGGCCTTTCATGACTCGGTTGATCACTCGCCGCGATCGTCGCGAGTGATCCTTAGTTGCCACAAACACGATGGATCGGAACTGATGCTCGTCGCACCATTGCGGAAGAACCCCGCCTTCACCTTCGGTTCCATCGACTCTGGATATTCGCACGACATCCGTCACGCCAAGCGATCTTAGTTGGCGAATTTGCCTTGCCCCCGGATCCTCGTAAGGCAGTCCCCGGCGGCTGAACTCTACTTCTACCTCATTTGGAAGCTCCACAAAAACCGCGACGCGCTTTGAAATGCCGCTTTGCACGAGGTCAGCCGCTTCGAGCGACCCAGCGCCACCGGAATCGATTGATAGGACGATGATGTCGGCGGACGCGACCGCCTCGTTTACGACGAGGGCCCACCCAGCGGCTCGCAGAACTGGCTCCCGGACGGAGCGAACAGCAACGATCGCAAACACGGCCAATGCGACCAACACTAGGATTGGGGCCCACCTCAGCCGCAGGGAGATCATAGTCCGCTTCATCGGGTTCTCACACGAACGTGCTATGTCGCCCGCGGCGAGGATCGACCATGCGCGGCCAAGATGTCCAGTCCGGCGTTGGCCCTTCGCTACAGCTTCCGAGGTGCTGGGGAAGTCGGGATTTGAGGTTGGAACCTGAAGTCCCTGGCCAAGGCTCAGACCAGCGCTCTTGACTCATCCTGAGACGTCGGCGTCCGAATTTACCGATTTGCACATGAGGGCCCCAGTTGACGGTGTGATAGGCTATCTGCCGTTGGCAGGCACCACTAATGAGGCGACGGGACTTTGTCACTCTATTCGGCGCCGCTGCGGGGCCGCACGCCGCGCGCGCACAGCAGGCCGACAGAATACGACGCATCGGCGTGCTCTCGGGACTAGCCCGAGACGATTTGGACGCTCGGGCTCAGCATGCAGCGTTCATGCAAGGCTCCTACAATTGGGTTGGGTCGATGGCCGGAACGTGCATATCGACGCCCGCTGGTCGGCAGGACGTGCCGCCGACGCGCGAAAATATGCAACAGAACTAGCCACTCTCGCTCCGGATGTCATCCTGGCTAGTGGCAGCGCGTCCGCCGGGCCTACGCTCGCAGCAACTCACATCATTCCAGTGGTGTTCGTAACAGTTCCTGATCCCGTCGGCGCTGGCTTTGTCCAAAGTCTTTCGCGCCCGGGTGGCAATGCTACTGGGTTCATAGTTCGAGTACGACTTGTCCGGTAAATGGTTGGAATTGCTCAAGGAGATCGCGCCATACGTGACGCGAGCTGCGGTCCTTCGGGATCCCAACACAACCGCCGGGGCCGGTCAGTACGCTTTTATCCAATCCGCGGCGCCAGCCATCGGCATGCAGGTAAGTGCCGTCAACTTAGACGAGGCAACCGCGATTGAACGCGCTATTGAAGCCTTCGCCCGTTCCCCGGATGGCGGTTTGATCGTGACTGGGACGCCACTCGCAGTAGTGCATCGCGATCTGATTATACGATGGCTGCCCGATGCAATCTGCCTTGCGGTCTATTTCGAAAGCCACTTCTTCGTACCCTATAGCGGACTCATCTCCTATGGACCCAACTTTGTCGATCAGTTTCGGCGTGCCGCCACCTACGTGGATCGCATTTTAAGAGGCGAGAAGCCGTCCGAGCTTCCGGTACAGATATCACCGGCTACGAGCCGGTTATAAACCTCCGCCAAGGCGCTCGGCCTCACCGTGCCTCCGGCCCACCCAAAAGCCCGCGATGACGCGGGGCTTTCCCGTTGAGCGATCAGCCGGTCTGAATCTCAAGCTGCGCTGCGCTGGAAATCGCGGATGGAGCCATCGTTCCAAACCGGCGCACACATGGGTGTGCAGGAGTTCTCAGCGCCACATCGTCGGCGCGCTCTTGCGCGCGCCACTGAAGTGATCGAATAAGAGATTCGCTTTTGCGGCGGTGCATTGTGTCTCGTATTGTAGACTGCCCGCCGTCGCCCCTGACGGCGGGCGCTCTGTGAGTTGCATAAGTGGCGAGGTTACCAAAGCACCTGCGATGCCGGGCTTCATCAAGCCTCAGCTCGCCACGCTTAGGAGCAAAGCACCTTCGGGCGCGAACTGGCTCCACAAAATCAAATACGACGGTTACCGTATCCAACTCCATATTGACGGCGAACACCGGCAAGGCATTCACCCGCAACCGGCTCAATTGGATCAAGCGCTTCTCCAACATTGCCGGTGCCTTCGACCTACCCGTTCAGGCGATCATCGACGGCGAGGTCGTTGTTGTCCACGAAGGCCGAGCCGACTCGCCGAATTGCAAGCAGAACTCGCCCGAGGGGACCAAGATCGCTTGTTGTATTACGCCTTTGATTCGTATAGATCGATGGCAAGGACCTTCGCAAAACGCCTCAGATAGAGCGCAAGCGGCAGCTCAAGAAGCTGTTTGACGATTACGACTTAAAACCGCCTGTACTTTACAGCGAGCACCTAGAGGCGACGGTCAGGCGCTCTTCGAGCATGCCAACAAGCTCAATTTTGAAGGCATTATCTCCAAGCGCGCCGACGTTCCGTACCGTTCCGAGAGGACTGAAGCCTGGCTCAGGGTGAAGACGGTCAAGCGTGAGAAGTTTCCGTCGTCGGCTTCATCAAAGATCCCACAGGCGTTGCCGCGCTCTACCTCGGCAAGAAAGAAGGGAACGAACTGCGCAACATGGGAAAGGTCGGTACGGGCTGGAGCCGGACCACCTCCCGTCAATTTAGGAATGCCCTTGATGCGGTGGTGAGCCCGAAGTCCAAGCTCACGAAGCCGATTAAGAAGCCGAAGGCGACATGGGTCGAACCGAAGTACTATGCCGAGTACCGGGAGATCACATCCGAAGGCTTACTAAGGGCAAGCTCCTTCAAGGGGCTGAGCGCGGCGTTCCTAGAAGCGTTTTCTCCGATGTAGCTCGATGAGGAAGGTCGATCTTGTCGAGGCCATTGCGGAGTTGAAGATGGACAAGCTCACGGAAGAACAGCTCGCCGAGCTCAAGAGACTCAGCAAGAAGCACGCGTGCCGGATGAGTCAGAGATCGTCACCTCACGAGAAGAGGCTGAAATCCGCATTCGCGACCTGAAGGAGAAGTCCCGCATTGAATGACCCGAATTGTCCGATCTGTCGCGGCCTTGGGTGGGTGTGTGAGAACCACCCCAATCGCGCTTGGAGCACAGGGGATCATCGAGGAAGTTGAAGGCGAGCCAAGGAAGACGCGCCATTGACGAACCCGGTCTCCAGCGCACGTCCGCGAGCAGACGGTCGGAAGCCCTCGCCGACGATCGGCGTGATGTGCTTAGTTAGGAGTACCGGTCAGCCGACACGGGTATCGTATTGAAAAACAGGTGCTCGTGAAACTTGGTGGTCATAGTCCGCAGAGAAGCGCACCGAGCACGTCAGCGCAAATAGCCATTTACACTTTAAATTTGAACGGGCTCGGTATCCTATGGCGAAAACATACCGGCGATCCCGAAGCGTTCGCTGACTTCAGGTGGAGTGAACGACGTGAGCATTTTGTGGATGGATATGACGTAGGCGTCCTGCGCTACTCATAAAGGCCGCCTCAACCACGCTGGCCACTGAATCTTCGCGTAAGCCATTCAGACTAATCCTCACCGGGATTTTGCGGTCACCCCCGGGCTGGAGCAGCGCCGTGTCGGAATTTCAAACAGGCGGCGTTGTTGCGAGTGTCTTGTTCGCGGGGTTGCCTCGAGGCGCTCACTGCCCGGAACGCGTTGTCTGAACGAGGGTAGGGAACAATCAGCTTGGCAAAGCGTCTGTTTGAGGCCCCCAGCCGAAAGGTGCCCCCCAACTGCTGGAGGAAAACCCGCATCAAGCGGGTTGGCGGCCCCCACTTGGGGCCGTTTGAAATTCAGGTCGTGCCTCCATTAGAAATTTAGGGCCCATCGGAATTCCTGCGCTAGTATGCAACATGATCTTCCCCCGAAAAAAGTGGACTGGTTTAGGCGGCTTTTAGCTCCATCTCGATCTGAGGGATATATCCGATGGCGGAATGGAGCCTGGTTCGATTGTAGAAGCCCTGGATGAAGGCGAAGATATCACGCTGGGCTTCGGCACGGGTCTGATACTGGCGATGACGGACGAACTCAGTCTTAAGGGTGTAGAAGAAGCTCTCCATCGGCGCACTGTCGTAGCAGTCGGCCTTGCGGCATCATGGATGCGCTGATGCCGGCGACGGCAAGGGCCGCGCGATATTTGTGTGAAGCGTACTGCACGTCGCGATCGGAATGATGGATCAATCCAGCAGCGGGTCGCTGCTGGCGGAGCGCCATCGATAGCGCGGAGGAAACGAGTTCGACCCACATGTGATGGCGCATCGCCCAACGGACGATCTTGCGGCTGAAGAGGTCCATGACGGCCGCCAAGTACAGCCAGCCCTCGGCTGTCGGGATGTAGGTGATATCGGCAAGCCAGACCCGGTTTGGGTTTGCGGCAGTGACGTCGCGCGCGATCAGGTTCGGCGCGACCGGCAGATCGTGACGGTGCGGACCCGACGTGGCGGCGCCATGATCGCCCGAATGCCATGCCGTGTCGCATCAGCCGTTCGATCCGGCCACGGCTGGTCCCTGCGTCCGCAAGACGGCGTGGACCCGAGGACTACCATAGCGCTGGCCGCTCTCGCGATGGAGCTGCCGGATCTCGGCCTGCAGCACAGCATTGGAGGTTGTACGGCGCTCTCCGGGCGCTCGCGCCCGGCGTAATCGCGAGACCTCGAGCACGGTACGTTCAACCGCACCGGATAGCTGTCGCGATGGTCCTCGATGAAGCGGAAGCTCATGTCCGGGTTCCGGCAAAGATCGCGATCGACTTTTTTAAAATATCGCGCTGCATGCGCAGCCGTTCGTTCTCCTGGCGCAGCCTGGCGATCTCCGAAGCCTGGTCCGCCGACATCGGCGTTGCCTGCATGATAGGGCGCCACGTCGCCGATGCCGGCCACCTGCCGGAACTTGTCGACCCAGCGTCGCAATACCGAATCGTGCAGACCGAGCTCCTTGGCGACCACCCGGATCGATCGACCACTCGAGACCACCAGTTCAACGGCCTAGCGCTTGTAGTCGGCCGTGAACGACCGACGTTGACCACTTCCATTCGACAACTCCGGGCTCTCAGAGCCTACTACAGGTGTCCATTCATTCGGAGGAGGTTCACGTTGCGGTTGAAGGCATGTGGGTGTCCGGAGAGAGGGTAAGGGACGATCGGATGATTGGGGCGGAGGAGATGGCGGACGTCATCGTCGTCCTGAAGCGCCGCGGCATCGCGGCACGATACCTTTATCAATCTGGCAACATCGTCTATAATCGGAACTCGTTTCGTCCTCGAGAGCAGTGTAAGCCGGGCCCGCCCGAACGGTGGATCCGAAAAGTCGGTGCCTTCGAGCCGGTGATCAGTCCTGAGCTGTTCGCGAAAGCGCAGGCCATCATCGCGGCCCGCAAGAGAACCAAAGGTCTATCCAGCGAGGAGATGCTTAAGCGGTTCAGAATTCTCCTACAGAGAAAGGGACGGTTCAGCCGCGATATCATTCGAGTGGCTCCGGAGGTATCAATTCCGGCTCTTTACCAATTTCGATTTGGAAGTTTGAGAAACGCCTATCAGCTGATCAGCTATTTCTCGAAGTGGAATTGAGGTGCTTCCTAGCTAACGAGACGTTGCAGCGCAGTTCTGGGAGCGGACAGGTTTGCCAACTATCCGAAACATTGGCGTCATAGGCCTCGGCTACGTCGGGCTTCCAGTGGCGGTGGCGTTTGGTCGGGCCGGATATCGCGTCATCGGATTCGACATCAACGCGGAGCGGATCGCCGAGTTGCGTCGAGGTCAGGACCGGACGCGCGAAATCGAGATGGCTGATCTGCATGCCGCCCGGATTGAATACACTGACCAGCCGGGTGATCTGGCCGCGGCCGACTTTTTCATCGTTACGGTTCCGACTCCGATTGATGGCGCAAACAAGCCCGATCTCCGCGCGCTGTTGAGTGCATCGAGGTCCGTCGGTGGCGCATTGAAGAAGGGAGACATCGTCGTTTACGAGTCGACGGTCTATCCCGGTGCAACCGAAGAGGAATGCGTGCCGGTTCTCGAACGTGCCTCCGGTCTCAAGGCCAGCGTTGATTTCCACGTCGGATATTCCCCCGAGCGGATCAATCCCGGAGACAAGGAACACCGCTTCGAAACCATCCAAAAGGTGGTATCTGCGCAAGACGCCAAGTCGCTCAGGATCGTCGCCGAGGTCTATGGCGCGGTCGTCAGGGCCGGCATCTACCAGGCGCCTTCGATCAAGGTCGCTGAAGCGGCCAAGGTGATCGAGAATACACAACGAGATCTCAACATCGCCTTCATGAATGAGCTCTCGCAGATCTTTCATGCGCTTGATCTTGATACCGGCGATGTGCTGGCGGCTGCCCGCACGAAGTGGAATTTCCTCCCGTTTCAGCCCGGCCTGGTCGGCGGGCACTGCATCGGGGTCGACCCCTATTATCTGACCTATCGTGCCGAGATAGCGAAGTACCATCCTCAAGTCATCCTCGCGGGACGGCGCATCAATGATGACATGGGCGCACGGATTGCGCGAGAGTGTGTTCGGCGTCTTCTGAAGAGAGGATCCCGCGGCGGCGTTGTCACCGTGTTGGGCGTGACGTTCAAGGAGAACTTGCCGGATCTACGCAACTCCAAGGTTATCGATATCGTGCGCGAACTGGAATCGTTCGGCATCAAGGTTCAGGTCCGCGATCCCTGGGCGGACCGCATCGAAGCCTTCGACGAGTATGGAATTGAACTCTCCGATCACAAAGAGCAGCAGCCGGCCGACGCGGTTGTTCTCGCCGTCGCGCACGACACTTTCATCAATTTGGGCTGGCCATTCTTGCAGACGCTCCTGAAAGAGGGACAAGGTCTAGTCCTGGACGTCAAGTCCCGGCTGGAGCGGGCGAGCAAGCCGGCCGAGATAGAACTCTGGCGACTTTAGCTCCTGAGCAGATAACAGGCGCAATGACTGATCAAAAGATTCTGGTGACCGGTGCCGCCGGCTTCATAGGGTTTCACGTCGTACACCGGCTTGCGTCGGCCGGTCGGGACGTCGTTGGTCTCGATGTCGTCAATGACTATTATGATCCGACGCTGAAGGAAGGGCGCCTCCGTGTGCTGCGGGAGTTTCCGTCCTTCCGCTTTATCAGGAAGGATCTCGCCGATCGCGAGGCCATCGCTCCATTCTTTGCCGAATCCCGCTTTTCCCACGTCGTGCATTTGGCGGCGCAAGCCGGCGTGCGATATTCTCTGGAGAACCCGCACGCTTATGTCGACGCGAACCTGCAAGGCTTCATGAACGTCCTTGAGGGCTGTCGGCATACCCAATGTCGGCACCTTCTCTACGCTTCGTCATCCTCTGTGTATGGCTCGAACAAGAAGCTGCCGTTCTCGGTCCGCGACAACGTCGATCACCCGATCAGCATTTACGCGGCTTCCAAGAAAGCGAATGAGTTGATGGCTCATGCCTACAGCCATCTCTTCTCGCTGCCGACCACCGGCCTGCGGTTCTTCACGGTGTATGGACCGTGGGGGCGGCCCGACATGGCGTTGTTCATATTCGCAAAGGCGATCGTGGAGGGCAGGTCGATCAAGCTGTTCAATCACGGGCAAATGTCGCGTGACTTCACCTACATCGACGACGTCGTGGAGGCCATCGTCCGGCTGATCGATCGGCCGCCCGCGCCGGGGCAGCAGGCTCCGACGAACGCTCCGGATCCCTCACGCAGCGCCGCGCCCTGGAAGATCTATAACATCGGGAACAACACGCCCGAGCAGCTCATGCACGTCGTTTCCTTGCTCGAGGAGGAGCTGGGTCGTGTTGCCGTGAAGGAAATGCTTCCGATGCAGCCCGGCGATGTCCCGGCGACGTACGCTGACATCGATGATCTGACGCGGGACATTGGTTTTCGACCATCGACCAGCGCCGAGGAGGGGATCCGCAAGTTCGTCAAATGGTACCGCGAATACTATGGGATCTAAAGCTACCTGGAGTGCCGTTCTGCGCTGATTGGAAACACGGGGAACGAGACACGGCTTGAGTCCAGAGCCGGATCTCGTCCGGCCGACAGACGCGACCCGCATAGCCAGAACTGAGGGCGAGCTGAGTCAAGAGGGAACATCTCGTCACAAGTAAGGAGCGCTTACGGTCGGCCGCGAGGTCTGCCGAGGGCCGAATTCTCGGGCTTATCGACGGTGCGGGGAAAGCTTGCCGTCATTTCTTCAACGTCAACCCCATCTCTCGCGCCATCCGCCTTACTGAGCCAGTATGCCGGCGGAGAGCGGCGGCAATTTCAGACGCAACGAACCGCAGGCGTATCATCGCCGAAAGCTTCCTACGTTCGAGATCAGTCCATTCCTTCGGCTTGGATGATTTCATCTCGAAATCTTCCAGCACGGCAAGGGGACATCCGTACAGTGCTCCTGATGGCCGCGGATTTAGGTGGTA
Source organism: Bradyrhizobium sp. ISRA430 (assembly GCF_029909975.1). Lineage (NCBI taxonomy): Bacteria > Pseudomonadati > Pseudomonadota > Alphaproteobacteria > Hyphomicrobiales > Nitrobacteraceae > Bradyrhizobium > Bradyrhizobium sp. ISRA430. The sequence goes on along the minus strand of NZ_CP094516.1, from coordinate 4,369,481 downwards.
GCCGCGTCCCAGGCCTGTTGGTCGAAGACCGCAACGTTTGCGCGCTCAAGACCCCGCTCCATCTGGGGCTGGGGGCTGAATAGCGATGGAGCGGGAGACGGAGCTTCATTCGCAGCAGCGCTGGAAATCGATCGAAAACCCCGACCCGCCGAGCTTACAACTGAGATTCGGGCCTGATAGCGGCCGATGCATGGCGCCATTCGTTCGAGCCGAAGCTACCCGCCATGTGCGTTCTGATAATTCGCGAGTGTTGCCGCCACGCAATTTTCAGAACCGCATGGTTGTGACAATATCGATGTCAGCCGGTCGGGAATTCGACCAGCGAAAGACTGGCTAGGCTCGGCACACGTTTCGGCGGGGGCAGTGTGCCGAGCCGTCGACCGTGAGAGCTCCGCTCCATCGCAGGGGAGGCTGCGGTTCTCCACCTTAATCCGCAAAGCCGCTCGCGACGCGAGTCCCACATCGCGCTGTAGCGAGCGACGTTGCGAGTGGTCACCGATGATTCATCGGTAAGGTTTGGGTTGCGACACCAACCCGATTCGAGGAACCATCCATGACCGAGGACGCGGTGAACCTGCCTCCAGAGCTTGCGCGAGAAAGGGCGCCTGCCAGCGACGGCTAGTGCTCGGAAGAGTAGTCAGCGTCACATCGTAGGCGCGTTCAGGGCTTCTGGCCCGCTGCCTTCAAGACATTTATTGAGAGTTGACCGTTTGCCGCAGTTTCGAGGATCTTGGAAGCGACGTGCGCTCTGGCGCCGGTCTCATACACGGAAATATTCTCGCATACTTCCTCAAGCACTGCTGTGAATAGCGCAGTCGTTTCGGCGTCGAACATGCGTTCTCCTACAGTTGGACAATGCTATCCTCGCGATGGGTGGCGACGACCTGTGGTCTCTGCCCCTCCACATGCGTAAGACCAATCTGGAGCGATCCATCATGGCCAATCGTTCGGTCTCCCGAAGCGAGCAGCGGCCCCACCAACGCGTATACATATGGTGGGCCGCCTGCTCCTCCGGGCTTGAAGCAGGGGGCTGGACAGCCCGAAGGGCACAAGCATTTTACGCTCGCCTGCAGAGACTGACGATTGCTCGAAAGAGGCGCTCCCTTGGAGCGTCTGCAGATTGACGCTAGCACCACCGCTGCCGTGGCGGACATCGCGTGCCGCGCTCGCCGAAACAAGCCGATGGCGCACAGACCGCGCGATCATGCCGCTGCGATCGGCTATGGGGCGAACATTTTTCGCTTGCGCATCCACCAGGGAAGGCGGAATGGCCAAGAACAGCGCAGCCAAAGCTGCGACCATAAGCGGGCACCATCACACGAGCCTATTCATCGGCCAACTTATAGACCCACGACGCACTCGCGACGCCATACATCGGGCCCGCGCTCTTCCGGCTTGCGCTATCGATGCAGCGCGTCGGACCGCTCCTGCGCTTCCTTGACTCCACCGGCCAGAGCTCTGGCATAGAGATCAAGCGCCATATTTGCGTCGCCGCGCGTCCCAGATGTTCCCCATTTGGAAAGAATGAGTGGGTCATAGGTTTCCGCGAGCGTGAAGTTTGCCTGGGCACTGCCCATTTCGGCGGCGCGCTGAAGCACAATTCGCGCTGAGCCGATGTCGCCACGACCAAGCAGCACGTGCGCGTGCGCAAGCAGCCTCGCGATTTTCGCGGCATCCTCGGCCGTAGGCTGGGCGTCGACGCGTGTGTTGGCGACGGCTGGCTGCTCTGCTCCCATCGGCTTTGCTGCTTCCGCCTCGTATTGCGTGCTGAGCTGATCGACGCCGACAATCGAAGGCGCTGACGCATTGCTTCGTGCCGACGCCAGATCGCGCTCCAGCAGGGATTTGGGCAACTCCGCTGCGCCTGCGTCCGCCGTCTTCATCAGCTGGCTTGCTTCGGCTTCCGCCTTGGTCGCGAGCGCGGTATGCATCTCGACATCACGCCGCGCTGCTGCGAGATTCTGCTCTAACCCGCTCGCGCGGTCGTGTTCCTGTTGCAGCGATTTGCGCAAATCCGCCGTGCCACTTTCTGCAGCCTGATCGCTTGCCTGACGCGCTTGAGCCTCGTAGGCGTATATCTTTGTTTGCGCCGTCGAGAGCTCCTGTGTCAGCGCCTCCGACTTATCGTGCTCCTGCTGGAGCGATTGCTTCAGCTCCGCGGAGCTTTTTTCCGCCGCCTGTTTGAACGTCGCGGCTTCCTGGCCCGCCTTGGTCGCGAGCGCAGTCTGCGTCTCGACATCGCGCTGCGCTGCCGCGAGGTCCTGCTCCAACCCGCTCGCGCGGTCGTGTTCCTGCTGCAGCGATTTGCGCAAATCCGCTGTGCCGCTTTCTGCGGCCTGATCGCTGGCCTGACGCGCTTGAGCCTCGTAGGCATATATCTTTGTTCGCGCTGTCGAGAGCTCCTGTGTCAGCGCCTCCGACTTGTCGTGCTCCTGCTGGAGCGATTGCCTCAGCTCCGCGGAGCTTTTTTCCGCCGCTTGTTTGAACGTCGCGGCTTCCTCGCCCGCCTTAGTCGCGAGCGCGGTCTGCGTCTCGACATCGCGCCGCGCTGCCGCGAGGTCCTGCTCCAGTCGGCTTGCGCGGTCGTGTTCGTGCCGCAGCGATTTGCGCAAATCCGCGCCTGCATCTGCCGTCTTCTTCAGTTGGCTTGCTTCGGCCCCCGCCTTAGCCGCGAGCGCGGTCTGCGTCGCGATATCACGCCGTGCCGCCGCGAGGTCCTGCTCCAGTCGGCTTGCGCGGTCGCGTTCGTGCCGCAGCGATTTGCGCAAATCCGCGCGTGCGTCCACTGTCTTCTTCAGTTGGCTTGCTTCGGCCCCCGCCTTGACTGCGAGCGCGGTCTGCGTCTCGACATCGCGCCGCGCTGCCGCAAGATCCTGCTCTAACCGGCTCGCGCGGTCGTGTTCCTGCTGCAGCGATTTGCGCAAATCCGCGCCTGCGTCCGCCATCTTCTTCAGTTCGTCTGCGTCAGCACCCGCTTTGGCCGCCAGCGAGGTCTGCGTCGCGACATCGCTCCGCGCCACTGCAAGATCGTGCTCCAGCCGGCTCGCGCGGTCGCGTTCCCGCTGCAAGGAGTTTTGCAACTCCGCCAAGCCTGCGTTCTCCTGCTGTTTTGCTGGGCTGACCTCGTCAACGGTCCTCGTGGCCGTGGCCGTCTGCGGTTCGACGTTGCGGCCCATCGCCGCTAGATCCCGCTCCACCGGCGCCGCCTGATCGTGCAACATCGACTTGCGCAATGCGGACGCGCCGCCGTCCACCTCCTGGTTCGCCCGCGTGGTCCGGTCCGGCCCCTCCTGAAGGGACATGGCCACCAAAAGACTCCACGTCGCCGCGAGGACGGCTGCGGCGAGCCACAGCCTGGTTCCGAACACAACCCCGTTCCCCTGCTGCCACATGGCTATATATGGCCCGTCTTGATAGGTCGCGAAACCTTGCCGGCTACAAACCCTAATCCTCGCAGGACGGCCTCGGCCAACTCTTTGGGGTTAGCCGCCGGCGATAAAGAAGGCGCCGGTGAGCGGTTAGCTGGTCGTGGCAACAACGCCTGGTAGCACAACGCTCAGATCGGTGCGTATTCGCAGATCGCGATCGGCGCGGAGATGCCCTTGACCCGCTGGGAGCGGGTGGCGCGGACGCGGGCACATCCGCAAATCTACCTGAGATAACACCGGACGTTATTGTCGCCTAGGCGGCGCTGGCGATCGCCTGCGCCGAACCGACCCAATCTTCGAGAATGCCTAGAGCCTTGTCATCGGAGCGGCGCCGGCGCTTCATCAGTCGCGCACCAGCTAGCACTCGCCATTCTGCCGCCTGATGGGCAAGCAGTCCTTTGCTCGTGCATGCGCGAATGGGACATCATTTGGCTCGCCAGAATAGGCGCCAGATGCTCAGTCACCTAACGTGAAGACCAAAAAAAGGGGAATTTCCAAACAGCTTGTCTCCTGTCAATTGCGCCAAGCTCTTGGTCGAAATTAACAGTATGGATGCCATCCGCCAGTGCGGCATTTCCTGGCCATCTGGCGATCTCTCTTTCTTTGAATCGGTCTGTGGTAAGCTCTTCGATTTCTAACCACACGAGAGCAGACCCGTAACCGCTCTCGCAATCCTGTGCAGGTCGCAGGAGCCGGTCGCCATATATGACAAACTGACCTGCCGGACGAGACGATCGACAATCTGATTTTACGGGATTTAGTTCGTGCGCTCGCCAAGGCCCTTCTAAATGTTCGCTGTAAAAAATTCCAAGCTCGTCTTGCGACGAACCATCTCTGTGTGCAATCGCAGCAAATATCCACCACCTCTCTTGGTGCCGCAATAGCGTCGCATCGTACACATCAACGTCTCGGATAAGAACTTGGTGAAGAACCCAATCGAATGGAAACGATCGAGCTCGGTAGAGCTCCACTGTGCGATTACCCCCCGTCTCAGGTAGCATGTAAATGACTTCATCGTGCCGAAAGACGAAAGGATAGGATAGGTGATAGGGACGCACTAACGTTGGTTGAGGAGTGGTCTGCTTATGTCCGGTCGATACCGGCATGCAAGAAATGATACCCTTACCGGTTTGATAGTTAAACTCCTCGACAAACAGCCACTTCTGGCCCTCACTGCTGAACACGAACGGATCAGCGTAGTAGCGCCGCCGATCGTCAAGCACCGTTATAAACTTATGCAGAGGGATCCCGTTTGGGATTTCCCACTTATCGGACCACAAGAGTCCAACAGACCAATGCTCGCGCCGTTTCAGCCCTCCTAAGACAAAATCCAGGGCTTTCGCCAAGAAAAACCGAAACGCAAAGCGCAGGACCAGCACTTTGGAAAAGGTTTGGTCGGCACTCGCTGGTCTGGATGGTACGGCGGGCTGTGTGCCTTTCGACAAATGATAAATCGCTCGTTCCGTAAGTGCCAGAAGGCGCGCAAAGCAGAGCTGAAGCCCTCGAGTTAATTCCGCTCGATTTTCTATCGCCAAATAGGAAGCGACTGTTGGCTCGACCTTCCGCGCCAGACAGATCGACAGGTACGGACTCTTACGATTAAGCAAAGAAACAAACAGACTGATACTATCAGCGGACTCATCAAAGCGAGGCTCGAGAATTGGAGTTGACGCGGCCAGTATTGGCGCTTCGGACAGATTTATGATGAGTGAGTACGCACTATTTGCAATGTCCGGCCACGGTTTTCCTAAGATGCTTGTCATCTTGACGAGGTCAAGTTCTTCAAGGTGGGCCTCGACGCGCATCCATAATCTCAGGGAGGGCGGATAGCTTGGAGCGTGTGGGCTCGTATAAACATCCACCTCAAAACTGGCTTGAAGTATCGAAATAAGCCTACGATGCCAGATCCACGCTCGATTTTGGGGCACGACAACAGCCACATGTGGCCGCCCATCTGAGGACATTCGGCTCTCCGTCACCCGGCTCCCCACAATTATACGCTCGTAAGTTCCACAAAGGACAGCTCATATTGACTTGCCTATCCGTCCCGCGCGATCTCAATTTGAGAGTGGACCTGTCGATTTCTGGCCTCGTCATCAAGCATTCTGGGAATAGCGCCCATTGCCCGCGGTCTGTCCGCTCAGCGAAGCGCCGCATCAGTTCTCCCAGAATTTGAGGAAAATCATCACAGCGGCCCCCAGTTTTCCCACAGGTCCATCTCCCGCCGTCCGAACAATGCCGGGACACCCTGGTGTTCCGCAACGCAACGGTCTCGGCGTCCCGGGGGGAGGCGGTTGGCAGCAAGCGTCAGAACCGCACACGAATTCGCCGCCTCCGCCCGGTCGTTTTCTGCCATAGTTCCCCGAGGCTGGGTCACAATATCCAGTCCGGTCCCTAGCGAATCTCCCGGCCCTAGCTCGGCAACCGTATCGGGAATGGTACGCATGCCGTTGGCCCAGAGCAGCGTCACGTGCTTCAGCCACACCTCATGGCAAACGCCTCATAGCAATACGCAGTGGCATTTCTCCCCGATCCCTATCTTCCGCCATTTGGACGCAACCTTGTATTCGACCGTTAATATACGTTGCGGCGCCTATAATGAAACGGGCCAAGCGCATGAGGAACGGCCCTCCATCGGCTAAGCACCATCCTGATAGGTCGGTGGGCTGGTGAACACTGCGCTATGCCTCTTTGTCCTTCATCTTCATCACCATGGAAGTTTGCTTGGGCGCCCTAACACGAGCGCGCAACCGTGCAGCAACTCTTGTTCGATATTCGGAACCATTAGGCTGTAGCGGGACTGGGATCGCTCGACCGCCGCCAGTAAGTGGGTGTAGTGTTTTTTGAAATTTCAAAGCCGCTTGGGCCGACAATTTGCTAGGTTAATTTAGGGAAGATGTTGCGATCACGTTCCAGACTTCAGTTTGACCCGGCCGCATGAGAGGTTCTGACAGAGGAGGCGATGTTCCCGTTTCGGAGACCAGAAATCGGAAGGGCCTGAGCGAGGCCAAGAGCCGAAGACATTCGACCGGATCGCGGCCGATTCGCTTCGAGACCATCGGGTGAGCCTCGAATGCTATGACACAGCGTCTTGCAGCGACGATCGTGTCCTTCGCTCCCTGGAGCGCCTCAAGCTCACCACCCTCAATGTCAATTTTAACGGCGATATCGCCACGGATATTCAGGGCATCGATTTTGGTAACGGAGATCGGCCCATCTCCCGGCTGCAAGAAACGAGCGTGATCATGTGGATCATAAAATGGTCTTTCTAAGTATCCTCGGCCAACAAAATTACTGACCGCCTTTCCGATTACCTCAGACGCGAGCGGCAGCCGAGAGAGATTGTCTCTGAGAATATCGGTGACATCGGCATTCGGTTCGAACGCAATGATCCGGGCTATTTTGGAATTGAGGGAGACAAGCGTAGAAAACGTGCCGATATCCGCCCCGCAATCAATGAGCGTTGCTTTTTCAAGTGGTGCGATCGCTTGCCGGAATGCTTCGATAAACCGCCTTTCGTAATCAAATACATCTTTCCTATCCCAGGTGAGCTTATGAAGCGGCACGCTGAATCTGACGCCTCCAAGGTCATATTGCGTAGTCCGACGCAACAATCCGAATACGGCTAATTGCCTCATTAGAAAGCTGCCGCCGCGAATATTGTGACGCTGCATGCTTCTAGCGAGTTGAAAGAGGATCATGCTTCCTCCGTTGGTCCCGCTCAGGAAGGAAAGATAGGAGCGACCGATGCATGTTCGTGAGCGCAAGCCCAAGCAGCACGGCAATCACAAAGACCAAAGACTTCACGAAGAGACGCAGAAAGACGGATGCGTCCAGTCCGGAGCAGAGGACGTGGACGACGAGCACACCGACTGCGACCACAACGATGACTCTCCAAGTCTGATCGAGCCGTATCATTTGAGCGATGCTGGTTTGCAGTGCTTTGGCGACCTTGTTCAAGGCCCAGCACTCCAAAAGAACAAGGCTTGTGGTGCTTCCTGCTACCGCGCCGCCAAGTCCGAAAAACTGGAGACCAAGAATACTCAAAGCAATCGATGCCACAAGAGATATTGCGCCGATCATTGCAGCCTGCCCGCCGAATCTAAATACCTGAAGCAAATGGCCCGCCGCGAAGACGGTTGCCACCTGTCCCAAGAGATAAATCCGCATGAGCGGCACCGCCCCCAGATACTCGCGCGTATATATAACTTCCACGAGCTCGTCCGCGGTCGAGATCAGCAATCCGAGGACTGGGGGCAGCATAAGTCCCAGCACGAGGTATCCTTTCTGTATCAGCGCGCAGGCGTCATCAAGCTTGCCTTCGCCTAGCAAGGAACTGATATTGGGCAGAAGAGCATTATTCAGAGGCTGGCGGATCAATCCTCCGACGAGCAGAACCATCGACGCAATCGAGATAAGTGCAAAGGCCGTGTTCGAAAAATTCGCCGCCACGATCCATTGGTCGGCCTGTACGCGCAAAGCGAAAAGCCCTTGCGCGACAGCAAACGGCAACGAATAATTCAATTGCAAGCGTGCGAGCCCCCCGTCGAATCCGAGTCCCGTTTCCTGCGCAGCAAACAGGGCGTAGCCGAGCGCTATTCCGACCTTCACCATAGCCACGCCGCACATGGCCACCAGAACCCAGCCCACATCGCCGGACGCGACTGCCAAACCAGACAATGCGGCCAGCCTGAGTGTCGCAAGGACGACCGTTGCGCAGGCCTGCCACTCCGCTCTTCCATCCGCGTTCGGCAGCACGTCGAGAATCGACGCCAATATCCAGGTGCCGGCGAAAATCTGCACAAGCGGCGAGTGGCGCTGCAAGCCCGCGATCGAGCCAGGCAAGACGGGCATCAGCACCAGAAGCAAGAGGATCGCGAGACCGCCGAGCGCGAACAGGCTTACGAATGTATTTCCCACCAGCTTGGGCCGGGTTCCGGGAGCAGCGCGCGGCAGGAAATAAAACAGGGACTGCGGCAGAAAAAGGGGAAACAGGATCAACCCTGTCGTGGCGACCAACCACATCAGGCGGTAGTCTCCAAACTCCTGCTTGGTCAGGTAGCGGACCAGGATGACCGGCAGCGCCATTTGCAGAGCATACTCGAGCAGCCCTGCACCGGCCAGAAAACCTGCCTTGCGGCGAATCCCTGACGTCATGCCACGCGCCTCCCCTCTGTGCGCCTCGTCCAGCAGGCTTTCGTGCTTCCTGCGCATCGGGCATAAGGAAATGAGGCCATGGACGCGCTGACGCGCATTACGCGCATGCATGCCATCTCTCCTGCATACATCGCCCTCGATCAGGAGTCTAATCGCGCGCAAGCGTTGCCGGTTGCGAACGCAGCCGACACAACAGATGCGTCATCGGCTCGCTCGCGTCGCCGCTACGCCACGCCGGTTCGCTCGACGCGCGTCATTTCTTCCTTCGGCAAACCGCTTCCTCGATTGCAGCGACATAGGGCTTCAGCACCACGTGATCGCCGTGCATCCGGTCCATATAGCTCCTGCATCGCTCGGACGCCTTTCGCCATTCTGTTTCATCGGCAATCAAGTAGTCGGCAATGTAAGCCATCTCATCGATGGATTGGGGCGAGGCACCAAGGCCTTCGCGCTTGATAAGTCCATCAGGATCAAAAAATGATATTACCGGAATGCCGCGACGCCAGGACTGAAGAAAGGAATTGGGAAAACCCTCCGTGTCCGAGGTATTGACGAAAATTTTGGCGCGGTCATAGAGGTCACCTACGTCGTGATAAGGTACGCGACCGCAAAACGTCAGGTTCGGCAGTCTCTTCGCAGCAGACTCGATCTTAATGTACAGATCAGAGAAACCCGGTTGTGGACCGCCAACCATGTGTATATGACGAGAGGGCATGCGACGCGCCAACTCGATCGCGAGCTCGGGTCGCTTGAGGCCATGCAGGTTGCTGACCCAAAGAATTTCCAAGTCGCGCTGATCACGATCCAGCTGCCGATCCGGCGGATCCACCAGCATGTCAGCGACCACGCTCGTCAATCCGTAATTTTCCAAGAGCGCGCGTTGCTGGCCGGCGTGTTGGCAAAGGACGCTATCAGCCCTCCTTAATCCGTATTCGTAGAGTTTCTTGTCCCGTGCGTAGCGTATCAGCACCTTCTCCGGATCGGTATCTACGTCGGATGCCAGTCGGTGGACGAGACCGCGTCCATGCCGACGACAAAACATCGCGACCAAGCCGACACGCATCCCGGCACAACTCGTATAGTAGACGTCGGCATCGGCCCGCATCAACGCCGCCCAAGTTGCGGTCCAACGGGGATAAACAAAACGAAGTACCGGAAGACCCGCATCCGCGCGATATGCCTTGTAGGTGGTGACGCAGTGCCAGGAGGCCGCGTCGGACTGACCGTAATCCCCAACGACCATGGAAACCTGGTATCCACGAGCGGCGAGTGCTTTCGCGAGTAGCGTCTGTTGGACCTCCTCCCCGCCAATACCATGGTGATTGTATTCGGGGGCAAGGACCGGGAGGTTTTCAAGACCGACGAAACATACCTTCATGGATGCGTTCTTTCAGTCGAACAGGTTGACTGGGCTTGGCCGAGGGCGAGCCCGTAACACAACCAAAGAGCCGCCTGCGGGTAGGTCGGTACAAATCGGTCATCCGTTAATCCCTGGACGGCGAGGCATATCAGGCAAACGGCGCCTCCTTCGAAAACCCCACGCCATAGGGGATCGGCATGGTTCTTCGCGAGGCACCTGAACATGGCCCAAGCCGACCAGAAGAAAGCTGCGACGACTGGGACACCCACCATCCCCAGATCAAGAAGAACGCCGAGATAGGCGCTATGGGGGTGTCCGACCGGCAGCATGGTTCCGCGGAGATTGGGAGTGGCCCACGGGGTCGAACTGAGGCCATGCCCGAGAATCGGCGCTTCCCAGAACGTTGGCAATAGTGGGCGCCAGATTGTGTCGAGGCGACCGGCCGTGATTGCTTGAGTATCCTCCGTGGCGAACCCCGTCGTCGCCCGTTCGACGAATGCGTCGGGCAATATCAAGGCGACACCGACGATGATCGACAGCGCAAGAACAAACTGGCCTGCGCGGCGCCGGCTGAACAGATAATAGCCAACGATGATGGCAAGGCCGAAAAAAGCGCCTCGAGAAAAGGTCAGGGCCGCTGTCGTGGCGGCGGCAACGGCGCATGCAAAGAGCGTCAGGCGCGGCAGTGGTTGGACGGTGGCGGCCGCCGTGTAAAGCAGGGTCGCAAACCCCAAATTCGCCATGAGGCCGACCTCATTGGCGTGCATTCCGGTCCAATTGAGAAAACCGCGTTCTCGTGCGGATGCGAGAATGTGCAGGCTTATACCGTTGACGACGAGGTAACCGACTATGAGCCCGAAGAAGGCAACGTAGGCAAGTGCGAGCGCCCAGATCAGAGGTCGCCCATTTCCATTTCGCGAGACCACGGCCGCCAGCCAAGCCACGACAACGATAATCATCGGCTTCGCGAAACCATCCAGCAGGTATCTATTCAACGTTAAAGGCTCTTCGCCTGGAGGTGTGATTCCGCGCTCTGCCGAACCGGAGCCCCGGTAGGCAGCAAAAGCAATCAGTGCGATATAAACCAGCAGTGCCAGCGGCAGACGGGGAAACCGAACGGCCACTTGGCTTAAGAGCGCAGCCAAGCCTAACGACAACAACGTGAGTACGAGCAGGCAGTTTTCCGAATTAAGTCCCGTGACCCCGAATATCTGACGCGGAACCATGTAGGTTGACGCGAAGGGCAACAGTAACACCAACAGCCAGACGCCATTCCGGTAGTTGGCGAGAACCACCGCCGCGGCAATCGGCAACGAATAAAGAACAAGGGGAATCGCTCCCCCGACCATTGCCGTCAATCCGCCTGCGATCGCAGCAAATATTCCGAGGAGAATTAAGAATAACGTATCGGCTCGCAACGGCGCGAGGGAGCTGGAATTCGAGCGGGAGCCATTCATCTATCGATGGCCGTGTTCGTCGAATGATCTTTTGCGTGCCGTCATCGTCCGCGACGTGACAGCGCGCGAGATTCGCCGTCTCATTCTTCGATCATATGCCGCGCCGTTTGACGTCTGATACTGTGCGAGCTCTGCGAATTGGGAGTAATCCTTTTGAGTTCTCCGACACGTATCGGGTCAGGCGTCGGAGTCCGCTACAAAGCGATCTACTCCCGGCTACTTGCGAAAACGAAACAGGTCGCGGAGCCCGTAATTGTCACGAAGTTCGGACAGATACCGCCGAACCGCCACCCCAAGTCGGTATGAGACCGATTCTGAATCCGGGAAAGCATCCGGCTCTTCGTGATGAACCCAGCGTATATCCGCCATCCCGCCGGGCGGGATATCGACGATCAATCGAAGACATCCATCCACGTATTCGTACGCGACGACGTCTTGGTTGACTGTAACACCTTTCAAAGAAACGACCTGCGGTGCTTGCTTCACGACCCAGATCCGTTGCGTCATCGCCTTCATGTTTTCGATGCGAAGTTGTTCAGCAAACATCTTTACTATGATCGTTCCGCCGTCGCGTCGAATGCTGTAGCTGCGGCAAACGGCGTCGCCGAGAGTCCGCCAACGGAGTTTCCACCGCAAGGACGCAAGCTGTCGGAGGAAGTCCGTCAGTTCGCTGCCGTGGTTCCGGAAAAGATCGTGATGTCCGACGACGAAGCACGGCTTGCCCAGGAGTCCATCAAATGCGAAGTTTTCAATGCCATGGTCAATGTATCGCCGGGTAAAAATCGAGAAGCCCCCATACCGGACGATGGCGACACTCCACAGGTCTGCAAGTGTCGTTTCGTTCGACGCGTCATCGGCTGGCGCGACTTCTGTGTTCACTGCCGCGACGAAGCCATTTCGCTTTAGAGCCGACACTGCCTCGGGCGAGAATGCCCCTTGCGGGAAAACCATCACGTTTTCATAATTGAGTGCGGTCTTGTTGAGAAGGGATTGCATCCGACACCTGGCGGTCTTCAGCTTTCTGTCGAGTAGGTCGGCTGAACGGGCTGCAAATTCACCACGGGTGTGATCGCAGCCGTGCACGCAGACCGACAGTTTTCCGCTATTTTGCCGAAATGCGGCAACGGTACCGCGATTTGTTCGTTGCCAATTCCATGGAATGAAGGCGATGGTGGTCGCGAACGTCTGCTTGTCGGCCAACTGCAATAGTTCGCCAAAATCGAGAAAGCCGTACCGTGGCCACAGAGGCGGATCGTCGATGATCAGGCATGCGTTTGCTTCGGAGGTGGTCCAGCAGACGTCGCGGAACGACCATTTCAGATACATCACGACCGGCACCGCACCGGCGAAGCGCTTCTTCACATCAAAATAGGTCGCAGCGCGTTCGCGAATGTCCACCATCACCAGTGACGCATCGGCAAAAAAGCGCACGCCCGAATAAGAAAATCCGGCGAACAGGTGTCCCTCGGGCGCCACGACGATGCTCTGCAATTCGCCACGATGCCGAATGACAAGCGCCGCATCCGCGGCGCCGGGCTCCAATTGGATCCGCTGGGCCGACATTGGGCCGCACATGTCTGGAAAAGCACCAGTGACGGACACGGTTATCGGCCAAGCGTCGATGCCGCGGATGTCTGCCTCTGGGTCTCCCGTGATCTTGCGCAGCAGAGCCCTGCAGGGATCCGCAGCTCGAAATCCGTAGACGAACACCGAAGCGGCTGCCACCAACCAAGCCGGAAACATTCCGGCCTTGCAGGGCTGCAGGGCTTCGGCGAGATAGGGCGCGGAAGTCAGGATGGAGTACTGCGGATGACTTGCGGTCAGCGAGGCTATATTGGCCTCGTTCGCTTCGCTAACGGTCAGCGCCGTCCATGGAATTCCAAAAAAATCGAGGATTTCCGCTAGGTTGCAATCGTCGGGCGATGGAGTGTCGCTGCGGAGCAGGAGCGCGATCGAAGAGCCCGTGTCCATGGCGTCGACGTTCCCTCTTGATGTTGTCGCATCATCCTTCGCCGGCAGGGCCACCGTGCATCCTGCGGATCGTCCGCGACCTCGAGATTGTGCTCCTCCTCTAGGAGTCCTATACGAAAGGTCGCCACGCTTCAACTGACGGACGTAGGCGCAATGGTTATGTCGGACAACATATCTGCGTTAGGTGATGCAGCGGGCGCGGTCCTTATAATCGTCGAAAACCTGCCGGTGCCGGCCGATCGCCGGGTCTGGCAGGAGGCCACAGCGCTGCACCAGGCTGGTTACACCGTTTCGGTCATTTGTCCGAAAGGGAAGGGATATGACAAGGCATACGAGCAGATGGACGGTGTGCATATCTACCGCCATCGACGGGGTGTGGAAGGCTCGGGCGCCGTAACTTATCTTCTCGAATATGCTGTCGCTCTTTTTTGGGAAGTCGTTCTCTCGTTGAAGGTGGCGCGCCGGCATGGATTCGATATCCTTCATGCGTGCAATCCGCCGGACTTGATCTTTTTGATCGCGATTTTCTACAAGTTCTTCTTCGGCAAGAAATTTCTGTTTGACCAGCATGATCCCGCCCCCGAACTCTATTTGGTCAAGTTCGGCCGCCAGGATTTCTTTTATCGTCTCCTGTTGCTGCTTGAAAGCTGGACGTTTCGATCGGCCGACGGGAGCCTCGCGACAAACCCTACGCTGAAGCAGCAAGCCGTGGAGCGAGGCGGGATGCCGCCAGACAGGGTTTGGATCGTCAGAAGCGTCCCCGATCTTGGGCGCTTCAGGCAGGTCAAGCCCGATCTGTCGGTCAGGCGGTCATTTCGATATCTCGTCGGCTATGTGGGAATGATTGCCGAGCAGGACGGTGTAGACCTGCTGGTCCAGGCGATGGAGTACATCGTCAAGCGCCAGCATCGAACGGATATCGCCTGTCTGATCATCGGCGACGGGCCGGCAGCATGCCGGCTCAGGAGGCTCACAGGTGAACTTGGAATCGCCGACAATGTCGAATTTGCCGGTTACATTTCAGGCGATGCGCTTCCTGCCATGCTGACTGCTTGCGATATCGGCATCGTTCCGGATCCGCCCAATGCCTGCAACGTGTTGATGTCGATGATCAAGGTTTTTGAATACATGGCCATTGGGCTGCCGTTCGTACTGTTCGACTTGGCACAGGCGAGGCGTGATGCAGGCGACGCCGCCCTGGTGGTAGCGAAGCTGACGCCGCAGGCGCTCGGCGACGGAATCGTGGCGCTGCTTGAGGACGAGGCCGGGCGCGAGCGTATGCAGATCTACGGCAGGGAGCGTGCCTACGGCGAATTTCAATGGGAGCTCGAAAAGCGTTCCCTCCTCGCCGCCTATGAGACGTTGGCGCCGAGGCGCGCACGTGCGCATGCGAGGAAGGCAGGGACACCCGCCGATGCGGATGCTCCCTGAGAGCGGAAGCAATCAGCGTCCATGCGGTGGAGCGGGTGAACTGCTGTGACCGATCGCGAGGTCGCCGAGAGTATACCAAGGTCCAGCCTCTTGATCGCAAGCGTAATGTCCGGATATTGGCTCTCGTGCGGCGAGACCGATCTGCACTGGGTGCGCGTCGGGGTCAGACCTCGCGTGGCAATCGTTGTGACGTCCGCGCGCAGGCGGAAAGAAAGCGTTTCATTGAAATTGCGGTTTCAAGGCCTCCAGCGAAGAGTGAGGCTCATTGTCATAGTTTGACATAACGTTAAGCGTTGAGGGATTGGGCGGGTAACTGCCAGCCGACGCGATTTTATCTGCCCTGTCGGATGTGTCTTTGTCTACGCGTTTGGGCGATGCCTCTTTTGGTCTACTTCTTTCGATTCTTGTCCGCGTGTTTTAATGCGATCGTAAATCGCATTGCTCTGCGCTAACCTCACGAAGACGCTCCACGCGTGGACGACTCGAGGCGCAGCAGACTGCGTTCTCGAGCGAACAGAGCGGACGGGTGCCGGGCCTGTTGAGAAAACGGAGCTTTAGGTGGAGCTGCTGCTTGCTGCCAAGGTTCTAATTGCCGCACTGCGGCGCCGCAAAGTCGTGGCGCTTGCCGTCTTCCTGACAGTCCTCGCCGCGTCTCTTTTCGCTTATCAGCTTGTCGGGCGGCGTTACAACGCCGAGGCCCTGCTCCTGGTTGGCAATGGTGTCAAGGACTCGGAATCTCGCAGTGTCGTCGACTCCCGCAGCATCGTCGATCCTACCGGTATCAATTCGCTCGCCCGACTTGCCGAGACAGACGACGTTGTGCGCGAAGCGGCGAACAAGGTAGGTCTTCAGCGCCTTTTTCCTGACCTCGACCGGATGCACTCGAACGACGGCACCCTGATAGCTGAGCTAGGTGTCAAGCGCTGGTTTTCCGCTGATCAGATTTCGACCTTACGCGAAACGGCAGCTAAGCTGGGTCTTGAGCGCTTGCTTCCAGCTCATGAGAACCGCCGCAAGGACGACATCCTGATTTCGATGCTGCGGCGCTCCATGTCCGCACAAGCAGAGGGCAAAACCGACCTTCTGAAGATCTCATTTCCTCACCGCGATCCGGTGATCGCGGCCGAGTTCGTCAATGCGCTTGCTGACGCATTGGTCGCCAAGCAGGTGGAGCTTCTCAACGTGCCGGGTGCCTTTCAGTTTTTTGTCGTGCAGAGGAAACAATTGCAGGAAGAGGTACAGAAAGCGGCCTCCAGGCTTGAGAACTTTTCGGCTGCAGTCTCGATCTATTCCATCCATGATCAGCGCACTCTCCTTCTCAACCGTGCCGATCAACTTAACCAATCCCTTAGTTCAACGCAGGGCTCCATCGTGGAGCTACAAGGTCGGAAGGAAGCATTGACCGAGCAGTTGCTGAGGCTGAAGCCGGTCACGCAATCCCAATACGTCTCCGGGATTGTGAGCAGCTTGGGAGCAACTAACGTCGAAAGGGCTGAAAGTGACGCCAAGACGAGCCGGACGGAGCGATCTCTCACCGAGGCTCCACCGCTCCTTCTCATTCGCGTCTATCAGGACACAATGGATACTCTTTTCAAGGTTAACGCGGATCTTGCCGGGGCAAAGAATCGCGAGACACACTTTGGCACGGAGCTCCAGCGTGTAAACAATGAACTTTCCACTCTCTCGTCGAGAGAGGCGGAATACAATCGGCTGAGCCGGGACCTGGCGCTAGCGGTGGCCGCTGCCGAGAGTTATGCGAAGCGAACCACGGAAGAGCGGATCAACACGAGTCTCGCCAACGCACGCGTATCGGGTCTGCGAATTGCGCAATTAGCCCGCCCGCCAGACTCTCCGGCCTTTCCCCAACTGATCATTTTCCTGGCGCTGGGCCTGGTGGGCGGGGCCGTTTTGGCATCGGCTGCGGCTCTTTTGCCAGAAGCGTTGGCTAGCGTTCGAACATACGATGCCGTATCGCCCGGGTCCGCGGAAGCAGCGACAGACGTGCCGTCGCGAATCGAAAACCGCGCGAAACCCCACGTCGTTTAACCTCCCTGCGCCAGGCGTCGCACAAGCGCTATCGTCGGTTCGACCCGCTTCGTCGACATAGTTTGCGGGGAGGACCGTCCTGCAATCGACGAGGTCAGGAACGCCAAACTATTCCCAAATGCCCTAGAAGAACGTTTATTGGCTTGGCAATCAGCGCCAAGAACTTAGCGTTTGCGACGCGGTGATTCCGCGCCGCTAACTTTAGGGTTATCCCTCAATAGTGCGCTCCACTGGGCTGGCGAGAAGGGCGGTTGTACTAGTGTTGTAGTAAGTTCGAAGAGCGCGACCTATGGAGGGGAGCATGTCTCGTTCGATAGTACTGCGCTCCAAACTTGTCCCTCCTTTACTCGATACTCCGAACCAAACCCAGGACGCGGCAGTTCAAACCGCGAAAGACGGCCCGTCGCTCGCCCTCATCGGTTGCGGCTATTGGGGCGCGAAACACATCCGTGTCAGCTGCGATATACGCGACGCAAGGATGTCGATGGCCGTTGATCCCAGTCCTGACAGATTGGAATATGTCCGTTCACAATATCCTTCTGTCGCTGTTTCGCGCGATATCGGCGCGATACTGAATAACCCTTCTATAGACGGGGTCATTGTCGCCACTCCCGTGGAGACGCACTTTGAGTTGGCGCGGGCGGTGCTCCAGGCCGGAAAGCACGCGCTCGTCGAGAAGCCGTTATCTATGACGAGCGCGCAATGCCGCGAGTTGAATGCGATCGCTCAAGAGCGCAAGCGTGTGCTGATGGTCGGGCACACGTTCGAGTACCACCCGGCGGTGGGTTTCATACGTCAGATGGTCCAGAGCGGCTCTCTCGGCGAGCTTTACTACATTGATTCGCGACGCCTGAATCTCGGTCTCTACCGGCAAGACGCCAATGTCCTTTGGGACTTGGCGCCGCACGACCTCTCAATCATCTTCTGCCTGCTGGAGGAGGTGCCGCGAACAATCGGCGCCTGGGGTTGCGCGCACGTTCTGCCCGACGTTGAGGATGTTGTTTACGCCAAGATGGGCTTCAAGAGCGGGCCGACCGCCCATGTGCATGTTTCCTGGTTGGACCCGGTCAAAGTGCGCCAAATCACGATCGTCGGAAGCGATGCGATGCTGGTGTTCGACGACGTGCAGCCGTCCGAGAAAGTGCGCGTTTATCAGAAGCGATTCAGGCCGCGGATCGACGGCGACTCGTACGCCGACTTCCAGTCCGCCTACCATCATGGCGACGTTCATATCCCTGCGATATCCAACAGCGAACCGCTGAAACTCGAGGTACTCGACTTCGTCAACGCGATCATGACCGGGGGACGGCCGCGCGCGGACGGAGCGCATGGGCTGCGCGTTGTCGAAGCGCTCGAAGCGGCATCGATGTGTCTACGGCTCAACCACAAAGGCAAGGATCAACGGATGTTTCGGCGTCGGAACATACCGGTGAGGGGGGCCGACATTGCGGTCGCATGAAGCAAAGCGACGAAGGGCGATCCCGCAGGAGTTCGGCAAGCGGGCGCTCGACGTCGTGATCAGCGTTCTCGCGATCGTGGTGCTGGCCCCCCTCTTCCCGGTGGTGTGGATAGCAATCCGTCTCGACAGTCCTGGACCCGCGGTCTTTCGCCAACGCCGGATTGGGCGAGACGAGAAGCCGTTCAACTGCTTTAAATTCCGGACGCTTTGCCACAAGGCCGACGAAAACGTCCATCGCGAGGCGATCCGGCGGGCTTGGGCGAAGGAATCCATCTCGAACGACCCCGGCGCCCCATACAAGCTGACAGACGATCCTCGCGTGACGCGCGTGGGGCGGTGGCTGCGGAGAACCAGCCTCGACGAACTGCCTCAACTCCTTAACGTATTGACGGGCGAAATGAGCATCGTCGGTCCGCGGCCGGCGATTCCTTATGAACTCGAATACTTCCGGGGCTGGCACCATAAACGCCACATTGTGAAGCCCGGCATCACTGGAGTTTGCCAAGTGCGCGGCCGGGGTCGCCTCTGCCCCGAGGTAATGCTCGAGATGGATGTCGAGTACGCGATGAACTGGACCCTATGGACCGACCTGAAGCTGATTGCGCTGACGTTTCCCGCGGTGCTGCGGGGGCGCGGTGCCCGATGAGAGCCCCGAGTGACAGATACGGATTCTCGTGAGGTTCGACAAATGCACATTCCGTTCGTCGATCTTAAAGCGCAATATGCGGCGCTGAAAGACGAGGTGGCCGAAGCAATTCGGGGCATTATCGACTCCGCGCAGTTCATAGGCGGTGAGGCGCTTGCCTCGTTCGAAAGAGATTTCGCCGCGTATTGCCGGGTGCGCTATGCGCGCGGTGTGGCGAGCGGCACGGACGCGCTTCATTTGGCGCTACGGGCCTTGGGTGTTGGTCATGGCGACGAGGTGATTACAACCGCCCACACCTTCATCGCCACCGCCGCGGCCATCGTGGCGTCGGGAGCGCGGCCCGTGTTCGTCGATATCGATCCGGATACCTACACGATCGATCCCAGAATGATCGAGCGCGGCCTAACGGGTCGTACAAGAGCGATCGTCCCAGTTCACCTCTTCGGCCAGCCGGCTGATATGGGTCCAATCAAGGACATCGCACGGCGGCGCGGCCTGTATGTAGTAGAGGACGCGGCCCAAGCGCACGGGGCGGAATATCAGGGGGGCCGAACCGGGGCGCTCGGCGATGTTGCTTGTTTCTCGTTTTATCCGGCGAAGAATCTCGGGGCCTATGGCGACGGCGGAGCGGTCACCACCAACAGTGCCGCGATCGTCGAGCGGATCGAACGACTGCGTGACCACGGTCGAACCAGCCATTACAGCCACGCCGAGATCGGGTTCAACAGCCGGCTCGACGCTCTCCAGGCGGCAATCCTGCAGGTCAAGCTCCGGCGCCTGGATGAATGGAACGCCAATCGGCGGCGCGCTGCAGAGTGGTACACCGCGGAGTTGGCGCAGTCGGGGATCAAGACGCCATTCGTTCGAAAGGGATCGATGCACGTCTATCATTTGTATGTGATCGCCACGAACGAGCGGGACGCAATGCGGAACAAGCTCCACGAGGCTGGCGTGACGACCGGGATCCATTATCCGGTGCCGCTCCACCTACAGCCTGCTTTTGCTCATCTCGGCTACAAGCAAGGCGACTTGCCGTACTGCGAAGCGATGGCCGCTCAATCATTGTCCCTGCCCATGTTCCCCGAGCTCACACGCGACCAGGTGCTTGGTATCGCCGCAATTGCGCGCGCTGCGGCCGAGCAGGACGGTCACGAGAAATTGGGGCGGACGTTAACGCATTCGCCCGCCGCGTTGCGCGCAGAGGCCGCGAAGGAGCTTCGATGACTCGAATCAGTGCTTGGGCGGTGGTCGAGACCGGGGCGATCGGAGAGGCCGTGGCGATCGCCGAGTTCGCCGTGGTGCGGTCTAACGTTACGATTGGCAACCGGGTGGTCATTCACCCGCATGTCGTGATTGAGAGCGGCGCAAGGGTCGGGGACAACGTCGAAATCTTTCCGGGAGCCTACATCGGCAAGGCAACCAAGGGGGCCGGCGCGTTGACGCGCCCGCCGCATTTCGAGGAGTGGGTCGATATCGGTGCCGATTGTTCTATCGGACCGCACGCGGTAATTTTCTACGACGTCTCGGTCGGCGCGGGGACCCTGATTGGTGACGGCGCCTCGATCCGTGAACAATCGCGGATCGGCTCCAAGGCCGTCATCGGACGTTACGTCACGGTCAATTACAACACGCAGATCGGCGATCGCGTCCGGGTGCAGGATCACACCTGGCTGGCGGGCAATATGACGATCGAAGACGACGTGTTCATTTCGGGGTGCGTCGGCACTTCGAACGACAATGCGATCGGCCGCAACGGCTACGACGGTTCGCCCATGCTCGGGCCCCACATCGCGCGCGGCGCCGCGATCGGGTTGGGAGCCAACCTACTGCCAGGCGTCAGAATCGGCGTTGGCGCCGTCGTCGGCGCCGGTGCGGTGGTGACGAAGGACGTGCCCGACGGCTCGCTCGTGATGGGCGTCCCGGCGGAGATCCGACGACGGCTCAAGGCGACTACCGGCGCAGACCAGTGACCGATGGCAGTTCCTGCCAACACCAATCGTGAGGATCCTCTGGGACTGCGCTCATAACGGTCGGGTGATGGAATGCTGAATTCGTCAAGTTCCGCGATCAGGATACTGCATATAACCGACACCTTGGCCTCCGGAGGGAAGGAACGACAATTGGTCGAATTGCTGCGCGGGCTCAGCAAAACGGAAGGATTCATCAGCGAAGTAGTCGTTCTTTCAGACGTCATACACTACGATGAGGTGAGATCGCTGGGAGTAAAAATACACATCTTCAGCAGAAACCGACGGTGGGATTTCAGTGTTCTCCAAAAGTTGTATCGCCTGGCGAGGCAATACCGACCGCATATAATATATTCGTGGGAGTCGATGTGCTCGATGTATGCCTCACCAATTGCGTTGATATCTGGATCGGCTTTGATCAACGGGATGATACGAAACGCGCCGCTCTTTATGAATTTGAAAGATCGCGGGTACCGACGATTACTTCTGACAGCTCCATTTTCAACTGTGATATTGGCAAATTCATTAGCGGGACTTAGAGCTTTTCGAGTTGATGCCAAAAAAGGTCTCTGTATACGAAACGGTTTCAATCTTGATCGAATAAATGATCTTCCTGACGTCGATGACGTCAAGCATTCGTTGGATATAAGAACCAAACACGTAGTTGGTATGGTCGGAAGATTCCATCGAGAGAGAGACTATCGTACGTTTTTCAAAGCGGCAAAATTGCTGTGCAGTGAGCGGAAGGACATTACGTTTGTCGCTGTGGGCGAAGGACCGGATCTGGAAAGCTTCAGGATGCGTTTGAAGAGCGACGGTCAGTCGAATATACGCATTCTGGGAGTCAGCAAACGGGTCGAAGAAATCGTAAAAACGTTTTCCGTCGGAGTATTGGTTTCAACGAACGGAGAGGGAATCTCTAATGTAATTATGGAGTACATGGCGCTTGAAAAGCCGGTCATAGCCACAGACGCGGCGGGCAATCGCGAAATTGTCAAGGACGGAGAGAACGGATTCCTGATTCCATTCGGAGATGAAAACACGCTGGCGCTGCGGATAAGGGAAATTGTCGACCGCCCTGACATTGGAAGCGCATTCGGTCGTGCAGGACGGGCGCTCGTGGAGCAGCAGTTCGGGATTGAGCAAATGGTGCAGAAGCACGTTGAGCTGTTTCGGCGATTGGCAAGCGCGGAATAGCGCGCCTTCTTTCGAAGTTTGGCTGCAAGCTGGGGCCTCAGCTTGATCGAACGATCATATTTGGAGACTGCTGAAAGGGATTGATCGCTATGTGCGGGATTGCAGGTTTGATTGACCCTAGTCTCGCTGCGCGGCCGGAGGCCTTGCAACGTTCGGCGCGCGACATGGCGAATGCGATTGCGCATCGCGGACCAGACGGTGAGGGGGTGTGGATTGATGCCGCGGTTGGCGTCGCGATTTCGCACCGCCGCCTTGCCATCATTGACCTAAGTGAGGCCGGAGCGCAGCCCATGATGTCGGCAGATGGACGGTGGGTCGTAAGTTACAACGGCGAAATATATAATACGGAGGAAATTCGTCGGGAGCCGAACGTTGCCTGGGTGAAATGGCGCGGTCATTCGGACACAGAGGTTCTGGTCGAGTCCGTTGCAAGTAAAGGAATAATGGCAGCGATAAAATCGCTCAACGGCATGTACGCGATGGCCCTTTGGGATCGCCGAGAGCGGGTGCTGCATCTCGCACGCGATCGAATTGGAATTAAGCCTCTGTTTTTTACCCGCCATGGAGGAAAGATCGCATTTGGGTCGGAGATAAAGGCCCTGCTGGGACTGGGATTTGTGCCAAGGGAGATCGATGCGGCAGCTGTAAGCAGTTATCTCAAATTTGGTTATGTTCCGGCACCGGGTGCGATATTGCGCGGTATCGAGAAGGTGATGCCGGGTGAGATCGTATCGATTGGCGTCAATGGGCATATTTCCCGGACCCGGTATTGGCGCTTGGAAGATGCAGTGGCACAAGGCGTCGAAGCGCCGCTGGAAGTTGGTGACCAAGAGGCAATAGAAACGTTTTCCTCGTTGCTCGCCGATGCAGTCGGCAGGCAAATGATTTCCGATGTGCCGCTTGGCGCGTTTTTGTCAGGAGGCATCGACTCCTCTTCAATTGCGGCGCTAATGATGGCAGCCGGGAAGGGGCCGGTCCGTACGTTTTCGATTGGATTTCCCGACCTGGGGTTTGATGAATCGGCATACGCCGCCCGCGTTGCTCGTCACATAGGGAGTGTACATTCGGAACTGGTCATTACCGCTGCTGATGCGCTTGCGACGGTACCTCTGGTCCCTGAAATGTATGACGAGCCATTGGCGGATTCTTCGCAAATACCAACTTTTCTGGTGTCGAAGCTGACGCGAAGTCACGTCACCGTAGCATTGTCCGGCGACGGCGGCGATGAGCTGTTTGCCGGATACGACAGGTACAAAATTCTGACGCGGTTCGCGCGATACGCTGGCCCGATGCCTATTCGGTTTCGGGTGGCCGCCGGTGCCATCTTGGGCGCTTTGCCTCCCGCCATCTTAAATCGTTTATCGCACCTCTTTCGTGGCAGTATGATTCCGCAACGACTTGGAGACAAGGTGCGAACTCTATCTCGCGTGCTGTCGTTGGATCCGGATGGGGTTTACACTCGGCTTGTCAGCCTGGTTCCGGATGTTGGGCTTCACATGGCTGATCGGGAAAATTCCCCCGGGTTGAGGTGCGCGCCACCAGGACTTGGCGTTTTGGACCGCGCTCGCTTTCTCGACACAGTTACCTACCTTCCGGACGATATACTGCAGAAGGTCGATCGGGCGTCAATGGCAGTAGCCTTGGAGGCGCGTCCGCCACTCCTGGACCATAGGATAGTCGAATTTGCGTGGCGCCTTCCTCCACGATTTTTGGTGCGGAACGGAGAGACGAAGTGGCTGCTGCGGCGGGTCCTCGACCGTTTTGTTCCTCGCCATTTGGTCGAACGGCCGAAAATGGGATTCAGTGTCCCTATAGGCGAATGGCTTAGAGTGCCGTTACGAGATTGGGCCGAGGACCTGCTTGCGCCTGCCAGATACGGCGGTGGGATCCTCGACGTAAAACCGGCGCAAGAGATTTGGCGGAGGCATATCTCGGAGGAGAAGGATTATGGATACCAGTTATGGACCCTACTTTCATTCGAGGCATGGCGAAGACAATGGGCCGAGCAAATGCACCGGCGGCCGGCGCAGGCCAGTAATGCGATGGCAATTCCTGCCGGGCGCTTAGGGATCGTCGGATCGTGAGAATCCTCTGTCACCGACATGTATCCGAGTCCCGCAGAGACCGGGCTCCGGAGCCTTAGCGGATAGTCAAGTATTTCGTCTTTACAAGTGTGCTCGCGATATGAAGTTTTTCTTCGATGGGGGTCATGATGCTCATCGACGTCAGCGTGGAGACCTTGCGGAACCTTGAGAGACTTGAGGCCTCGTGGAAGGAGCTCGAAGCGCGGGCGCCCCACTCATTCTACTTGTCTTGGCTCTGGATCGGCACTTGGCTACGGCATCTCCCGAAGGCCGCGCAACCGCACGTTCTCGTCGCTCGGGCGTCAGGCAAGATCGTTGGTTTGGCGATTATTTGCCGGCGGCGAGCGTGGAGTCTCGGGCCGCATGCGGGGGCGCGTTGGCTATTGAACGAAACCGGAGATACTCGTTTCGACAGCTTGTACATCGAGTACAATGATATTCTTGCAGATCGATCTCTAGCCGATGCCACTATAGACGCATGCCTCGAGGCCTTGACGCACCGCTTGCGGCACTCGGACCAACTGGTGCTCTCTGGAATCGACCTCGACTTTGAGATGGCCGCGAGTCGCACCGCAAGCCGAGTTGGGCTCGTTACGGAGGTGAAGCAGACAGATACGGTATGGTGGATTGATTTCGCCAAGGTCCGCCAGAGAGGCGGACATTACCGCGCGACGTTGGGCCGCAATACGCGCCAGGCCGTGAACCGTGCCATGCGGTTATATGCGGAACGCGGGCCCATTGAGTTCCGGATTATGGAAACGACCTCGGAAGCTCTCGCCGCGTTCGATTTGCTGCAGGCGTTTCATGAGGCGCGATGGGGATGCAGGGGGCCTCTTGCCAATCCGGACTTCCGTCAGTTTCACGAGGAACTGATTGCGCTCGGAGTCCCCATAGGGGCCGTCCGCATCTCACGGACGTTGGTAGGGGACCAGACGATCGGGGTCTTGTACAATTTTGTGCATGACGACCGTGTTCTTAATTACCAAAGCGGCTTTCTTTATGAGCGCGATGGCCGGCTCAAGCCCGGGCTAGTCAGCCATGTGCTGTCTATTGAGGACAGCATCGTGCGCGGGGAGCGCGGCTACGATTTTCTGGCGGGCTCCGCCGGGCACAAGCCCCATCTAGCTAATGCGGCGCATGCTATGAAGTGGATCGCGATAGGTAGAGACGGTCCAGAGCGCCGCCTCGAGGCCAACTTCAGGCATGCCAAGTCAGTGCTAAGGACCATTGCTACGAATCTTAGGCTGCGGCTGACCAAGAAGGAGCTGTCCTCCGTATTCCGTGCGTAGACGCGAGCTCTTGAAGGTTCGGAAGGCGGATCGGGCCGTTTGGCAGGCGAGAACCCACGAGAGGTGTGACTTTGACTAGATCATGCGATGTGGCCATTGTCGGTGCTGGCCCCTTTGGATTGTCGGTTGCAGCACACTTGCGCAAACTCGGCGTTGATTGCCGTGTCATCGGAAGTCCGATGGCTAGTTGGAAAAACAACATGCCGAAAGGCATGCTGCTCAAATCCGCTGGGTTCGCATCAAACCTTTCTGATCCCGAGCAGGCCTTTACGCTGAGGCAGTTCTGCATCGAAGAGGGCAATCCTTATGACGATTTGGATCGTCCAGTTCCGTTGGAAACATTCTCGGCTTACGGGGTGGCGTTTCAACAGCGCTTCGTGCCGAATGTAGAACACGAGGAGCTCGTTTCCCTGATTCCAATTTCAGAAGGATTCGATCTTCGCATGAAGAGCGGACTGTGTTTCAGGGCGCACAAAGTGGTGATCGCAACAGGCCTAACCTATTTTCGCCATATCCCCGAGTCGCTCTCTCATCTGCCGAGCGATAAGCTCTCGCATTCCTCCGATGTTCACGAATTTCAGAGATTCCAGGGGCAGCGCGTCGCGGTACTCGGAGGCGGAGCATCCGCAATAGATATAGCGGTACTCTTGAACGAGGCAGTGGGAAACGTTCAACTTATCTACCGCAAGCCAACCATCATCTTCAGTGGCCCATGGGGCCGCTTGGGCTTGCACCCAGGTCAATGGCGGCCGGTATCCGGAATCGGTCCGGGTTGGAAACACTGGCTGTTCGCGGACTTACCTTGGCTGTTTCGCTACTTCCCCGAGTCCTATCGACTTGGGATAGCGGAAAAATTCCCCTCAGCGTCCGGAGGGTGGCCGATGAAGTATCGCGTAGCATCTGTCCCTTTACATCTCGGGCGCTCGTTGCGGGAGGCGAGAGTATCCGGGCATAGTGTGCAATTGCAATTGATCTCGATGGACGGCAGCTCCCAGATGGTGGAGGCAGATCACGTAATCGCGGCGACGGGCTATAGAGCCGATGTGCATCGTCTTGCGTTTCTAAGTTCTGCAGTTTTGGAGCGACTGCATCTTGTCGGGAAAACTCCGCGGCTGTCAGTGAATTTCGAATCGTCCGTCCCTGGATTGTACTTTGTGGGACATGCATCGACCACAACGTTTGGACCCGTAATGCGTTTCGTGTTTGGCGCCGATTTCGCATCTCGCAGGATATCGAGACATCTGGCGAGTGTGGCGCTTAGGCGAAGACCTGCGGTCGACATCTTCAGCACGGGGATGCCAGTGGACGCCCGTCCGGAAGCAGTCAAGGGAGATCGGTCTTCGCGATAGGACTGAGGCGTCATGCCCAATCAGGCAATAAATCCGCGGCAAAGCGCTGTAGCAGCCGATGGCGCACCAGCAGCTATAGTCTTGGGAGGAGGAATAAACGGCCTATCCGTCGTACGCAGCTTGGCCCGGGCAGGACTTCGCTCGGTAGTAGTCATTGACGCAAACGATGGGACAATGGGATCGCGATATGCGCGAACATTTACAGTTTCGACCTTTCACGGCGAAGATTTTGTGGAAGAACTGCTTCGACTAGGAAAAGGAATGCCTCATGGCGGTGTCATAATATTTACCGATGACCGCCCGCTTTTGACAGTGTCGCAGTACCGGAACCATGTAGCTCCCTTATTCGGTTTCCGACTTCCACCCCACGAACTGGTGGTCGATTTGACTCTGAAGCAACGGTTTTTCCGGCTGGCCGAGCGGGGTGGGTTTCCGGTGCCCAAGACCCTTTTGCTGCGCAACCAGATTGACTTGAAGGGCCTCCATTATCTTCGGCCTCCACTATGCGTGAAGCCGAACGGCCGTTCCCAAGCGTATGACGGCTCCTTTGAGAAGGCCTATCGCATCGAGTGCGAAGCCGATGCGCGGTCGCTCTGCGAGCGAGTGCTGGACAAGGTGGGGGAGGTGATTGTTCAGGAGTGGATCGAGGGGTCGAATGACTCCATCTACTTTTGCCTTTGCTACATCGGCCCGCGTTCCTCGGTTGCCTTTACGGGCCGCAAAGGCCGTTCTTGGCCGCCGCAGATCGGCCTGACCGCTAGTTGCTGGGCGGCGCCGGAAGTCGCCGAGGAGTTGGAAGATCTGACGATACGCTTCTTCCGATCAATCGGGTTTACGAACGGCTTCGCCAGCATGGAATACAAGCGCGATCAGCGTGACCGCGGCTTCCGGTTTGTCGAGCCAACTGTCGGGCGGACCGATGGACAGGTGGAGATCTCCGCACTCTGCGGCATCAATCTCTGTCATGTCGCTTATTGCGACGCCGCCGGTCAGCCTTGTCCACCACTCAATCTTGACCCAACCCATGTCTGGCGCGACGAATTTACGGATTTTATCTCGGCCCGAATCCTCGGCACCAGCTGTTTCTATCCACCACATCATCGGATTCACAACGCCTACTGGCGTTGGGACGATCCAGGTCCGGCACTACTGAAATCAGCAAGAGGTGTAAAAGCAAGACTGAAGGCCAAACTCGTTGCGCTCGCCGAAGACAATGGGGTCGAAAATGCCAGCACCATGCGCAAGCAGGAGCTGATGTTCGCAATTCTATCCGCAGTTCGAAAGCGAGCCGGCGCTATGTGACGTCCGTATTCTGATCGTCGCGGTGATGCACCGGAGCTTCCAAAATTTCGCTTTGGCAAGAAAGGAAAAGTTCATCGAGGTTTATCGCGAATTATCAGGCGCTCTCCTTCCAGGAGACACAAGGAGCAAGCTGCGATGATGGTGCTGCATGTTACGGGCGCATACCCTACTGAACAGAATCCGTCTGCGGGCGTTTTCATCTACACTCAGGTGGAGTCGCTGGTGAAGCTTGGGATTGATGTTGATGTTTGCCTGCTCAATGGCACTGGCATTGGCAAATATACGAAGGGTATTGCTGAAGTACGGAAGGCCCTGCGTTTGAGGCATTACGATATTGTTCATGCGCATTATATGTATTCAGGCTGGACTGCCAGATTCGCTACTATCCAGCCACTCGTTGTGTCTTTTATGGGTAACGATGTATATGGAGATTGCAACAAGTGGGGAGAATATCGATTCTCTAATCGAGTGTTGCACGGGCTATTCTCCCGTCTATTGTCGTACGCGACGGCTCACAATATTGCGAAGAGTGCCGGACTTGCAAAATATCTTCGCGCCAAAACAACGTCCATCATTTCCAATGGGGTGGATCTTGATATCTTCTATCCCAGAACGGTCGCTAAGCGCGAAGTGGGTCTAAAAGAAGACGAGCAGCACGTCCTTTTTGCAGGGAGGCCCTCAGCGGGGGGTTATAAGAGATACCCACTCGCCGAAGCGGCTTTTGAGTTGATTCGAAAATCCAATCCATCTGCCCGACTGGTCACGCTTGATAGGAGACCTCAACAAGAAGTAGCGCGATTCCTGAACGCCGTCGATTGTTTGCTCCTTACGTCCGCTCACGAGGGTTCTCCGAACATTGTCAAAGAAGCTCTTGCCTGCAATCTACCGATAGTTTCCGTCGATGTTGGCGATGTGGCCGAGCGAATTAAAGAGTTTGAAGGATGTTACATCGTATCTGACGAGCCGATCTTTATCGCGGAAGCTGTAGAGAAGGTACTGGTCCGTGGAAAGCGTCTGTCCGGCGGTTATGCCGCGGTCGATGAACTTTCGCTCGCAAGGGTCGCAAGGCGAATTCAATCTGTGTACGAGCAGGTTCTTTCGTGAAGCTACAGGAGCGAGTGGTTGGCGCGGGGCGCTCGTATGACGATCGTTGATGAACGGCACGCCGTCGACGACGAACGCTTCACCGCCGATGGTCACGCCGGCGCCACGTTGAAGAAAACAATTTGGAAAACTCTCCATATGAAAGGTATTAACGAAGAGCTTCGCGTATCCATCCGGTGAAGCTTTCAGTTGCCCACAAGTTCCCCTACGAAAATGGCGCCCAGCGCAATCCACGTAGGGCGCACCGGTGGGGCCAGGCGGAGGTGTTCCGCGCGCTCTGCCTGCGGCTGCGCGACGAGCAAGACGCTTCGAACTCCACTTGAAAGGGCTCCACCATGTGCGGCGTCTGCGGGCAGTTTAACTTCAGCAGCGGTGCGCTCGTCAGCGCTTCCACCATCGAAGCGATGATGGGCACGATTATCCACCGCGGCCCCGACGACGCCGGCCAGCATTTTGACGGGAATCTCGGCCTCGGTTTCCGCCGGCTGGCGATCATCGACCTGTCACCCGCTGGCCACCAACCAATGTCCGACCAAGCCCAGGCGGTATGGGTGGTCTTCAACGGAGAGATCTACAACTATCAGCAGCTCCGGCAGGAATTGCAGGGGCACGGCCACGTGTTTCGTTCCAACTGCGACACCGAGGTGATCGTGCACGGCTACAAGCAGTGGGGTGACGCCGTGCTGAACCGCTTCAACGGCATGTTCGGCCTTGCCATCTGGGACGTGAAAAAGCGCCGGCTGCTGCTGGCGCGCGATCCAATGGGCATCAAGCCGGTCTACTACGCAATCCGCAACGGATCGCTCGCTTTTGGTTCGGAGATCCGGCCGGTCTGCGTTGCTCTCGACGAACCTCCGGGCGTTGATCCCGAAGCCGTCGCTCTTTTTCTGCGCTATCGCTACACGCCGGCCCCGCGCACGATGTTCAAGGGTGTCCAGAAGCTCGCCGCGGGTGAAAAACTCGTCGTCGAAAACGGCCAGGTGCACGTCTTGCGCTACTACCAGTTCGCCCCGGAGCCATTCGCGCCGCAGCCCCGCCCGGAGGAGGCGACGGAAAGATTGGTCGAGCTCTACCAGGCGGCGATGAAACGGCATCTCATCAGCGACGTTCCGCTCGGACTGCTGCTCAGCGGCGGCCTGGACTCGGGCCTGTTGCTCGCTCTGATGAGCTTCTATGGCCGCGACTGGCACACGTTCAGCGTCGGGTATGGATCATCGTTCGCCGATGATGAGCTCGAGGATGCCGCCAAAACAGCCCGGACCTACGGGGCCAAGCACAACGCGATTCACCTCACCCGGGAAAAGTTTGAAGACGTCCTGCCCCGCATCGTGGACCTCCTCGAGGAACCGGTAGCCTCGCCGTCGATCGTGCCCATGTACTTCGTCTGCCAGCAGGCTCGTGAAAACGTGAAGGTAGCGCTTATCGGCCAGGGGCCGGATGAGCTGTTCGGCGGATACACCCGACACCTCGGCGTGCACTATGGCGCCGCCTGGCGCGCGCTGCCCGGCTGGTTGCGGGCACCCGGTGCCGCACTCGCGCGCGCCCTCCCGCGGAACGATACGATCAAGCGTGGCCTTTACTCGCTGCACGAGCCCGACCGCCTTCGTCGTTTCCAGCAGGTATTCTCCCTCGTTTCGGACAACGCGATGCAGAGGCTTTTTCGCCCCGAGCTGATCGCTGACGGGGAAACCACCGTGGCGGCCCGCTGCTGGGAGGAATACCGGCCGTCCTTCAAAAACCTGGACGACCTGAACGCCTTTCAGTTACTCGAGCTGCGCTCGTCGCTGCCGGATGAGTTGCTCATGTATGGCGACAAGCTGTCCATGGCGCACGCCCTCGAGGTTCGCGTGCCCTATCTCGATCGCGAAGTGGTCGAGTACGTGCAGCAATTGGGCGCGTCCTTCAAGGTGCGTCACGGCGTTCGCAAGTGGCTTCATCGCGAAGTGAGCAAGCGGCTGTTGTCGTCGGAAATAATCCATCGCAAGAAGCGCGCATTCGCGATGAAT
The DNA here is from genome assembly GCF_029909975.1 of Bradyrhizobium sp. ISRA430. NCBI lineage: Bacteria > Pseudomonadati > Pseudomonadota > Alphaproteobacteria > Hyphomicrobiales > Nitrobacteraceae > Bradyrhizobium > Bradyrhizobium sp. ISRA430. The sequence goes on along the minus strand of NZ_CP094516.1, from coordinate 4,338,228 downwards.
GTTGTCGATGGGTGGTTCCGCCAATCTCTCGACGGACGGATCCGACAATACCTGGCCGATCCGCAGTCACAGGTCTACCAGTTCCTGGAGCAGGCTGCTGTGCAATCCATGCTGGTTGACCACGCGGCAGGCCGGGCCGACCACCACAAGATACTATTTAGTGTCCTCATGCTGGAGCAATGGCTCCGCACGTCCGTCTGATACGGCGAACGCGACGTGTTATGAACAGGCTGGACGCCTTAAATGGCTCGCTAAGCGGTGTGGCAGCCCAAGGCTTAAATGAGCTGACAAAATCAGTCACTGCGCCCGCGGGCTTGGGACTGCATCAGACGGTACACCGTAGAAGACGCCCCGTCCGTCGGTCCCGATGTACACGCGGCCCCAGACCTGCCGGTCGCCCGCCATGGCCCCCGCTCCGTTCACGAAATCGCTCATCTGGTGCTGGGCGTCATTGATCAGAATCCAACTGATGCCCATGTCGTCGGATCGAAATATTCCCTTCGTGTTTTCTACTGTGCCGTAGAGAAAGACGGTCGGGACTTTCGACCCGTTCGGGGGCGCTCCGAAACTGAACATGAAGGCGTTCTGGACGTTAGCAACCTTGGCGAAAGTCTTACCTGCGTCCGACGAACGATAAAGGCCCGAGGCACCGTTGCTCATCCAAACCTCCCCTTTCATTCCTGGGGCGGCCTCTACAACTTGCTGTCGCCAGCCCAAAGACGGAATAGTCGAGATGCTCTCGAATGTCGCCGCACCATCGGTCGAGCCGTAGAAATGCCCGCTGTGGTAATCGTACAGGTAGAACTTGCTCCCATCTATGCGGTCCGCGGCCAGCGGCTTGTTCTTGGTCCAGTGGTGCGCTCCTTCGACGGCGCCCGATGGCGTTCCAATCGACTTCGTCCACGAGGCGCCCAGGTCCGTCGAGTAGTAGGGAACGCTTCCTTTCGGCAGCCACACGATCCGCCGTGACGTGGCCGAAACCGCCACCCGGCCGTCGAAGTCTCTATTTGGGTAGGATGAAAAGGCCGTGAAGGTCTGCGCATTGTCGATGGAGTAGCCACCAGCCGGCGAGGTGTTTCCAGCATGAGAATGTCCCACCCGCACGACGAAGTTTGGATCCGCCTCCTCGAAATCGATTCCGGTGGAGGATCCGAAGGGCGTATATCCCATCTCGTTGGGCGGTGGCGTGGTGAGAGAGGCGTTTCGGAACCCTATATGGTCAGCCACAGCTGAGAGCAGTGGAGCGCCCCGGGGCGGGGACTTGACGTCGAAGACGACCATCTCTTCCAGCCCATTTACGTGGCTCTGCCAAATCTGGCGCTTCGCGGTGATATCGTCAGTGCGCCACACCCCACCGGTGTCCGTGAACCAGACCCGCTTCGGATCGCTGGGATCAACTACCATCGCCGACGGCCCATCCGCGAACTCGCTGTTGGGCAGCCACGGGACCGAAGAAGTGGCGCTCACGTTCCAAAAGGTCCAACCGGTGCCGCCATTCGTGGAGCGGTACCAGCCGTAGTTGCTCTCCATCACCACCACTACGTTTGGATTGGTCGGGTCAACGCTGATGGCCGAAAAGTTGCGCCTCTGCTGAGACGGCGAGATGTTGGTCCAGGCGCCCCCGGAAAATTTCGCGACGCCGCCATCGTGGGTCACGTAGAGGGTTCCATCAGAGGCGATGGCTTCACGGTGAGGGTCAACTGGGCTGCCGGCCATGACCGCCCACGAGAGCCCTGCGTCCGTGCTTCGGTAGACTCCCTGGCCACGTACAGCGGCATAGATTGTTGAAGAAGGCGATCCCGCCCTGCCTGTCGTGCGATCGATGGCCACGAAGGTGATCCCGATTCCCGCCGTGCCTTTTGGAAGACTCTCGACCCGCTGCCAACTTGCTGCGGCGTTGGTGCTCTTCCACAAACCGTCGTTGCGTGAACCAAAGTAAAGGACGTTGCCGTCGTTCGGATCTACAATCAAGCGCTCCCCGTTGAGCGCGCCGGGGAAATCGTTGCCGTTCATTACGACGTTCAGATTAGTGCGCTCCCATGTCTTGCCTTGATCCGTAGACTTAAGCACATCCCACGGTCCGCCGGGCCACGAATTGAACATCCCGGCAGCGAAGTAGACGTTGTTGGGGTTCGATGGATCGATAGCGATACTTTCTCCGCCGAATAGATTCTCCTGCGAGAGTGGGAGCCAATCGAGCAAAGGAATCCACTGCTGGTTGGCAGCATCCCACCGATAGCATCCACCGACATCGGTGCGGATGTAGAGCAAGTTGGGGGCGGACGGATGCGCGACAATCCCGGTGACGTACCCACCGCCACCCCACTTCACGTTTGTCCAGGTGTATGGCTCGCTCTTGACAGTGCCTGCATGCCCGGCGATCAGGCTCGAAGCGGCCAGCAGCGTTCCTAGACACGCTCGATGAATGAACCATGCGGTCCAGGCAGCCTTTGCCTGGGGCAGGTATCTTCCGGCCCGCTCACCAGTGCCGCGCGCCATCAACGGATCGCACCGCCTAGTCTTCCAGGCCCAAACGATCAGGGGGGAGCGGCCAAAATACCGGCTGAACTTCGATACCGCGTTGACGTCCGATCGCTGTGTCGCCGGCGACAGATTGCGGACCGTCATATTCTCGATCATGCGGCGGCGAAGAGGGCTGATCTCAACCATCGGAGAACCTCCTGTCAAAAGGTTTCGCGCCTCGAGAACCCTCAATCCTCTCAGACACCAGCCAAGCGGCGCTACCGCTTAGCTGCCGCGCAAGCGGCTTCGTTGTGTCCCGGGCGGCCTCCACGGGGCTAACCATAAAGGCTCGGAGAAATCTTTCGAATTGGCGACTTCGTTTTTGCAAGCTCAAGATCATGCGTCGCTTTCCGAATATCGGTGGCCGACATCGGATCGGTCAGGATCCGTAAGGAGGCATCGGGCGATCGCCGCCGAAGGCAAGCTTTGCTGCGAGTCAATCGAAGGAGTTCAAACCGCAATCTGCAGGGGTATCGCAGACGCGACCGACGATTCTACGCGCAATTCCAGGCATGTCGAGCGGCGGCGCCGACTCCGGTTCATTCGTAGGAAAAGCCGTTGTTCGGCTGTCTGTCCGTCCCATTCGGACCAAAGTTCGAACAAACTGAGAGGTAAAACGCAGGTAGCGCGGCGCCAACCGCTCAAGAGGTCGAGCGTCTCGGTACGTTACCAGGCTCTTGATGCGCCAAACCACAAGGAAAGGATAGCATGTCGTTCGATTTGTCTTCTGCTCCGTTTTCGTCGGACTCGCTTTGGAATCAGCAGGTCCCGACAGGAGCAACATATACGCGGATCAACTGGCCCGGCTCGACCGGATGGAACTACGACGTAGGCTCAACGCCGCCAGTCTACGTCGCCTCGTCGTCGGATCCGGTTGTGCAGGTATCTGTTCCCGAAAGCTGGGGATGGCCCGGCGGGACCGTCAGCGTCCATATGCCGGCCGGGGCGACCGGCGGGACCGGCACCGACGCTGCATTCGTAGTCATCGACGGCGACACCGCCTACAATTTCTGGCAATTCGACCGCACGAGCAACACGACCGCGACCGCCCAGTCGTATGGTAAGGCGAACGTGGTCACGGACACCGGTTGGGGCGCCAACTCGCAAGGCGCAGGCATCGTTGCCGCCGGCGCGAGCGAGCTCGGCGGGCTTCTTGTCCAGGCGCAGACGGACACGGGCACGATCAATCATGCCCTGCAGATCGCCCTCGACAGCTCGCTCTTGAAGCCAGGCTACACCGGCCCCGCAATTGCCGGCGACGGCGTCAATCCCAACGGCACCGTGCAGGAAGGCCAGCTTCTGGCCATTCCGCCCGGAACGCCGATGCCCTCCGGCCTTTCGCAGCTCGGCCAGGAGGTGTTCCGCGCCCTCCAGCAATACGGCGCCTACGTCATCGACAATGGAGTCGACCAGACCGCCATTCGCGCCCAGGGCAACGCCTATGATGCGGCGACCATGAATTCCCTCCGTCTGGACTTGAATTCGGTCCTTCCAATGCTCCAAGCGGTGAGCGGGGGCTCGCCAACCCCGACTACCCCGACTGCGCCGACTACCCCAACGACTCCAACCGACCCCGTCAACGTCGCGCCGACAGTGACCCAGGCCTCCGCTTCACCGGGGACGGGAGTCGAACATGTCGGCGATACCGTCACAATGAAGCTCGGCTTCAGCGAGGCCGTGACCGTCACCGGTACGCCTACGCTGTCGCTCAATGATGGCGCTAAAGCCACCTATGTGAGCGGCAACGGGACGAACGCGCTCACCTTCAAGACGACCGTCGCGTCGACCGACACCGATACTTCGGCGCTCGCCATCACTGGGGTCAATCTCCCGAACGGCGCGAGCATCAAGGATTCCGGCGGTCTCGCAGCTAACCTCTCCGGCGCGGTGAAAACGTTCTCCGGTCTTCAGATCTCGACCGCATCGACCACGCCAACGACCCCGACCACTCCAACGACGCCGACCACCCCAACGACGCCGTCAACTCCGTCGACCCCGTCCGTGACTACGCCGGTCCTCTCGGTCGCGGATAACTCTCTCTGGGTGGCCGGGAGAGGCGGCCAGGTCGACCTCGGGACAACGGTGACAACGACTGACCCCAATGATCAGGTCACCCTGAACATCAAGGGGCTGCCGAGATACGAGACGATTACCACCAGCGATGGCACCAAATTCAGGGGCAGCAACATCACCTTGACCTCCGCGCAGGTCGACGGCGGACTGACGCTGACATCGTCGTACAAGGGCGGCGGTCAGCCGGTCGCAAACCTCACGCTGACCGCAACCGCAAAGGACCCGATCACCGGCGACGTGGCGTCATCGACGCCGCAGACTATCACCGTGACGGATCCTCAAGTGCGGACCACCACGAACCAGACTGTGACAAATCCTTCGTCGTCGACCGGCACGGATACAGGTGAGTCAGACCATGGCGTTGGATGGCAGAGCCAGCATCGCGGCTCGGTCGCGAGCGGTGGGACCACCACGACGCGCACGAGCCAGGGGTCTGCTCTGTTTAGCGAGATCAGGGATCTGGTCGCCAACAGAGGCGTTGCGACCTCTGCGTCGCCGATCACAGCGGCAGATAGCTCGCATGCGAGCGGCTCGACTGCATCGTCGCTGGCAAGCCAGAGCTTTGCACTGCTGAACCAGCATCTGGCGGGTAACACCGGTCGGGTCGACCCCGGTCAGATCATGGCACCCGTGTCGAATGCCAACACCTGGGCACAGGGCTCGTCGTTCCTGACCAGACCTCAACATTGATTCACTGCCGCACCTAGTCGCTTGGCGCCTAGGTGCGGCACCATCAGCCTTGGACCGTCAGCAATGCATGAGAAGCAACATCGAACGCGGCCATAGCCGCGAAGGGTTCGATTGTCACTTACACGCGTTCGTCTCGGCTGGCTCACTCGGTCGCGAACTTTCCGCAACGCCGACACCGACGCAATCTGACAGAAAAATCGATCGTGTGTCTTCCGGCGAATTGGGCATGTGTCGGCGCAACATACGTGGCTCCTGCATACGTGTGTATAAATCACATTCTGAAAGTTTTTTCGCCATTTTTGCTCATTAACCAACCGGCCAGCAGTTGGGGGGCAAGCTTCCAAAATCCCACTGCTTTGAAATCCCCTCGCGGTTCGAGGCTGCAATGCTTTGAAATCTGCTCGTGGTCTAGGCTGCGAGCATGCGGTATGTCGCGCGCCTTCGCGATGCGCGGCAGTGGAATTCCCCGTCTTCAACTCCACCTGCCAAGAAGGTCGTGGAGTGTCCACACGTGCGCTGGCCGGTAGCACCGGCCGGGTCGATCCGTTCGAATGGCGCCATCTGTCAGGCCCCGTCCGGCCAGGCCTCAGCACGGATCCGCTTCCGCAGCCAGGCACCCGACCTCCGGGTGCGGCACCGCGAGTTTTGGAAATGCATGAGAAGGAACATCAAACGCGGCCGAGTAGCCGCGGAGGGTTGAGTAAGAAATGGCGATGCAGAACGGAAATGCCCACGCCGCAGATCAAGGGCTTCGAGCCCTGGCTCTGTTCCTGCGCCTTCATGGCGTGAACGCCGAGCCCGAGCAGCTCCGCGATCACTGCGGCAGCCGTGAGATCGGCATCCGCGCTATGCTTCGCTGTGCGCGCGAGCTCGGGGTCGAGGTCCGCTCGCGCACGACGCGCTGGAAGCGACTTGCGGATTTCCAACTGCCGGGAATCGCTTCGCTCCGTGATGGTGGATTCCTGCTTCTCGGCAAGATCGACGGTCAGGCGGCCCTCGTGCTGCATCCAGCCGCGTCGCGTCCGAAGGTCATGACGCGCGCGGAATTCGAGGAAGTCTGGGACGGCCGTCTGATCCTGCCCGGATCACGGAACCTCGCGGAACGGGTGCTCCACTCCCTTGCCGGCATGAGCGGCGGCGTGCGTGAACTGGCGCGCCGCGCCGTCGATGCCGCGACGCGCGCCCGGCGTCCCTTGATGCGTACCCGGGATATCCTGACGCGCGCGCGCGATCCCTTGATGCGCACACGGGATGTCTTGATACGCGCCCGCGATACGCTGATGCGCGCGCCTACGGCCGATCGAAGCGATAGTGTGGCCGCCTCAACGAACGATCAATTCCGGGCGGCGAGCGGGGAGTCCGGGAGCGGCGACGAATCGGGCCTCATCGCGGTGACTATCCTGCTGCGCTGCCACGGCATCGCGGCCGACCCGGATCAGATTCGGCATCGGATGGGTACGGCGAGGGTCGGCGTTGCCGAGATTCTGCGCTGCGCAAAGGAGTTCGGGGTCAAGGCACGGATACAGAAGACGAGCTGGAATCGGCTCGCGGTGACTCCGCTGCCCGGGATCGCGGTGCTACGTGACGGGGGATACCTGATCCTTGGCAAGGTGATCGATGACGGTCTCCTGGTTCAGCGCCCGATGTCTCCCCGGCCTGAAACAATGACGCAGGCCGAATTGGAAGCCATCTGGGACGGCGACGTCATCCTGATGGCCCGGCGCGCGTCCCTGACCGATCTCGCCCGGCGCTTTGATCTCGGCTGGTTCGTCGGTGCGGTCCACAAATATCGCCGCCTCCTCGGCGAGGTGCTGGTCGCGTCCTTCTTTCTCCAGGTCTTTGCCCTCATCTCACCGCTGTTCTTCCAGGTCGTCATCGACAAGGTGCTCGTACATCGAAGCATGAGCACGCTCGACGTGCTGGTCATAGGCCTGGTCGTGCTGACCGTGTTCGAAACCGTTCTGGGCACGCTGCGTGTCTATCTGTTCGCGCACACGACGAACCGCATCGACGTCGAGCTCGGCGCGCGGCTCTTCCGTCATTTGATGGCCTTGCCGATCGCCTATTTTCAGACCCGCCGGGTTGGCGATTCGGTCGCACGCGTGCGTGAGCTGGAGAATATCCGTCAGTTCCTGACAAGCTCGGCGCTCACGCTCGTGGTCGATCTCCTGTTCACCTTCGTCTTCCTTGCGGTGATGTTCTATTACTCGACGACGTTGACGGTGATCGTCATGGCGTCGTTCCCGTTCTACATCGGCATCTCTGCGGGAGCTGCCCCGCTGTTTCGCCGACGCCTCGATGAGAAGTTCAATCGCGGCTCCGAGAATCAGGCCTTCCTGGTCGAGAGCGTCACGGGCGTCGAGACGTTGAAGGCAATGGCGGTCGAGCCGCAGATGCAGCTCCGCTGGGAGGAACAGCTCGCCGCCTATGTGGGCGCGAGCTTCCGCGTGCTCAGCCTGAACAACACAGCGAGCCAGGCGGTCCAGATGATCAACAAGCTGGTCGTCGCCACGACGCTTTACTTCGGCGCCAGGTTGGTGATCGGCGGTGATCTGTCCGTCGGCGAGCTCGTCGCGTTCAACATGCTTGCCTCGCACGTGAGCACACCGGTGCTGCGCCTCGCGCAGCTCTGGCAGGATTTCCATCAGGCCCGTTTATCGATCGATCGCCTCGGTGACATTCTCAACACCATTCCCGAGCCGAACTTCAATCCAGGTCGCGCCGCGCTGCCGCCTATCCGCGGGCAGGTGACGTTCGAGCACGCGACCTTCCGCTACCGCGTCGACGGTCCCGAGGTGCTGCACGACATCTCGTTCAACGTCGAGCCCGGTCAGGTCGTTGGCGTCGTAGGCTCCTCCGGCTCGGGAAAGAGCACAATCACCAAGCTGATCCAGCGTCTCTATGTGCCGGAAAGCGGCCGCGTGCTGGTCGACGGCGTGGACCTCGCGATGGTCGATCTGGCCTGGCTTCGACGTCAGATCGGCGTCGTCCTGCAGGAGAACGTGCTGTTCAACCGCTCCATACGCGAGAACATCGCGCTCGCCGATCCGGCCATGCCGATGGAGCGCGTGATTGAGGCAGCCACGCTCGCCGGCGCTCATGACTTCATCCTAGAGCTTCCCGAGGGCTACGACACCATCGTCGGCGAACGGGGCAGCAGCCTGTCCGGCGGGCAACGCCAGCGCGTTGCGATCGCGCGCGCACTCATTACCGACCCGCGCATCCTCATCCTCGACGAGGCAACCAGTGCGCTCGATTACGAAAGCGAGCGCGCCATCCAGCAGAACATGAGGCGAATTGCCGCCGGCCGGACCGTGTTTGTCATCGCGCATCGGCTCTCGACCGTGCGCAATGCGAACCGGATCATCACGCTCGAGCATGGCCGCATCGTCGAGGACGGCAGCCATGATGAGCTGATCCGTTCGAACGGGCGTTACGCAAACCTTCATTATCTACAGGCCGGGATCCATGACATCCGCTAGCCGAAACATCATCGCATTTCCGCGAACCGAGGTTCGCCGCCGCGAGCAGGAAATTGCCTTCTTGCCGGCGGCGCTCGAGATCACGGAATCGCCGCCGTCGCCGGTCGGACGCGCGATCGCGGCGAGTATCATCGCGATGTTCTGCATCGCATTGGTGTGGGCGGCATTCGGCACCGTCGATATCGTTGCGACCGCAACAGGCAAGATCGTGCCGAGCGGACGCACCAAGCTGATCCAGCCGTTCGAGACCGGCGTTGTCCGTGCCATCCACGTTCGCGACGGACAGAGCGTCAAGGCCGGCGATGTCCTGATTGAGCTCGACCCGACGATGACGGAGGCCGACCAGGAACGCCAAAGAGCCGATCTCGCTGCGGCCGAACTCGACGTCGCGCGCCTACGCGCGGCGCTCGCGGAGGATCCGCTTGCCGCATTCCGGCCGCCGCAGAGCGCGGGCGCCGCGGAGATCGAGATGCATCGTCAGTTTTTGATCAGCCAGCGTGCCGAACAGAATGCCAAGCTCGCCGAGATCGAGCGCCAACAAGGCCAGAAGGAAGCGGAACGGGCGACCACGTTGGCGAGCGTCGCGAAGCTGCAGACGACGATACCGGTGCTGCAGGAGCGCGTCGACATTCGCAAGAATCTCGTCGACAAGGCACTGGCATCGAAGGTCGTCTATCTCTCCGAATATCAGGAGCTGGTTGGCCTCCAGCAGGATCTCGTCCTGCAGCAGAGCCGGCTGCACGAAGCCGATGCGGGTATCGCACTTCTGAAGGAGACGAAGGACAAGACCGCCGCAGAGTATCGGCGCGCGACCTATGATGCACTCGCGAAAGCCGAGCAGAAGGCAGCGAGCGTTCAGCAGGAAGTGATTAAGGCCGAGAAGCGCACGAAACTCCAGCAGTTGACTGCACCTGTCGATGGCGTCGTGCAGCAGCTTGCCGTTCACACGGTGGGAGGCGTGGTGACGCCAGCCCAGGCGCTGGCCGTGGTGGTGCCGAGCGAGAGCCAGCTCGAGATCGAGGCCATGCTCTCAAACCGCGATATCGGATTCGTGCAACCGGGCCAGAAAGTGGAGATCAAGGTCGACACGTTTAACTTCACGCGCTACGGGCTTCTCCATGGCGATGTGCTCAGCGTGTCGTCGGACGCCATCACGCGCGATCGGCCACAGGGCGGCTCGAATGACCGGGCGGTGGGCTCGGCGCAAGGTAGCAGCGAGCCGAAAGGCCAGGAGCTGGAATATGCCGCGCGCATTTCGTTCGACCGGACGCACATGCAGATCGAGGACAAGCTCGTCAAGCTCAGTCCCGGCATGGCGGTGACGGTCGAGATCAAGACCGGCGCGCGCAGGATCATTAGCTACCTGCTCTCACCTCTGGCGAAATACAAGCAGGAATCCCTGCGGGAGCGGTAGAGCCGGCGTCTTTGGGGGTGCAGGGCGTCATAGCCGACTCGGGCTACTGGCGCGGTGTAAACGTGACGTTAGAACGCCGCGCCGAACAAACAAAGCCGTCCGGCTTGGGCGGGGAAAAGCGCCAGCTTCTCCACTCCCGCCATTCGGCCTCGCTCGCGCGCTGCGAAATGGCGCTCAAGCTTCAATGCTTGCGGAGCTTGATTTTGTCGTGCAAAATCAGCCGTTGTGGGGGCGGAAGCGGTAAAGCTTGCAGTCGCTCTTGCGGTGCTCCACCCGCCAGCGCGTTCAGCCTGCTGTCTATTACTACCGCGGAGACTTACCGATCCGGGGAACTAGGCACTTGGTTGCAGAGATATTTGAGAACACGAAACTATACTAAGCGACCGGAAACTGCACTACGAGATCGGTTGGCGGACCATGGGACACACCAGAGGGGATGAACTTTCGGGACTTGCGCTGGCTCGGGCGAGAGGCACGCACAGGGACGACTAACCCCTCTGAATCGCGCTGACGCCTGGGCGGGTTGAGCCAATAGGGAAGGTGTCGCCGATGATCATGTTGACGGGCGGGGCCGGCTATATCGGATCCCATGTGTGCATCGCGTTGCTGGATGCCGGGTTCGATGTCGTTGCAGTCGATAATCTCTCCAACAGCAATGAAGTGTCACTCGAACGGGTACAATCCATCTGCGGGCGGTCGCTCGACTTTCGGCACGCGGATATCCGGGATGCTGCGGCGATCTACGACATACTTCGTTGTTGCGGAGTGACCGCGGTTGTTCATCTTGCAGGGCTGAAGGCCGTAGGCGAATCCAACGTTCAGCCCATGACATATTACGAGAACAATGTTCTGGGAACGATGCGGCTTGTGTCGGCCATGACGAAGGCGAAGGTCAAGACGCTCGTCTTTAGTTCGTCGGCTACTGTTTACGGGATACCAACGTACCTGCCAGTCGACGAGAAGCATCCTCTTGGACCAACAAATCCGTACGGTCACACAAAGCTTTTCATCGAAGAAATGCTGAAGGGTCTGTATCAGTCCGACGACAAGTGGCGCATTGGCATTCTGCGCTACTTCAATCCAGTTGGCGCGCATGAAAGCGGGCTCGTTGGAGAAGATCCCCTCGGCGTTCCGAACAATCTGTTGCCGGCTGTGGCACAGGTGGCAGTTGGACGACGCGACAAGCTCACGATTTGGGGCAACGACTATGACACGCCGGATGGTACCGGAATCCGTGACTTCATTCATGTCGTCGATCTTGCATCCGGTCATCTAAGTGCCTTGCGCCACCTGGAGCAGCCCGCCCTGCTTACGGTCAATCTCGGAACGGGAGCGGGCAGCAGCGTCTTGGAGGTGGTTCGGACATTCGAGGCCGTGAGCGCCAGGTCAATTCCGTACGTGATCGGTGAACGCAGGGCCGGTGATGTTGCAGTCTGCTATGCCGATCCGACGCTTGCGAAAGAAGTATTGGGTTGGAAATCGACGCGGTCTTTGATGCAAATGTGTGCCGACCATTGGCGTTGGCAATTGAAGAACCCGACCGGCTATCTGGCACCGAACTTATGAAGGACCGGGAAAGGTCCAGGTGCTTCTATCCTCCACAGCTGAGCGTTCGATCGCTCGGATCGGCCGTGCGAGCTTATTCGGCCTTGTGCCGCGCCGCCGCGACGAGACCGCAGAGATTGCTACGGCGACGGAGTAATCAAGCAGAAGATCGCAGCGTCATAGATCGACTCCATCGGCGGGGATCTCCTGGCCGGCCTTCTTGCCGAGCGCATAGGGCGCGCTCGCCTTCCGAACGAACCGGTGACGGCTGCCGAATCAGAGCACAGGGTGCGTCGTGAACTGGTTGCCGTCCTCCACGTGGTGGTGGCGACAAATGCGCCCTCAGAGAGCGACAAATGCGCCCTCAGAGAGAGAGAGAGAGAGAGAGAGAGAGTCCACGGTTCCTTCTGATCACGACGTGCCAGCCATCCAGCTTTGGAGACGCCGCCGCCGGCAAAGAATTCGAGGTCGACGCGCAGCGCCGCCATCATCTTTTTCGAGTCTTCGTCTCCGGCATTTCAGTGCCTTATCGTGCGCTCGCGAGCCTGCAGCGTCGCGGCGACGATCTTCTACAGCTTCCCGCCTATCACGTGAACAGCTTCGATCACGAGTTTCGCATCAGTTGTGTCAGCGTTTCGCCCGGCATTACCGCCATGTGGCAGATCTCATCGCGCAGCAACCCGTGATTTGCAGGGTCAGAAGGTGGGGGACCTATCTTCGAAACTAGTCCATTTGGCTCGATATTCACACTGCAGACCGCGATTGTCGTTCTAAGTGGCAGAGGCGCAAGTGAGAGATGCGGTCCTGGCCGAACGGAGCCTAGCCGAATGGAACCTGGCTGGAACTTAGCCGAACGGAACCTACAGGGTTTTGGCTCCGCTAACCCAAAATGCATAACGCTAAAAGGAGAATGGAGAAGTCTTCTAATTTATGCTAAATTTTCCCGATAATTCATGACGGCATTATTGCAACCATAGGCTTTTTTTTGGGAGGGGCGTCTCCACTGGCCCAAGTCCAAAAACACCAATCGTCCTTGGTGAGGATCATCAACCATCCACAGGCGGGACAGTCGAGCTTAAGCGCGCCTCATCGACCTTCTAATTGTGTCCAGATTGGAGGGCAACATGGGACGGAGAAATTCGCTCAGAATCGTGCTCGTTGGAAACGGAAGCTTACTCAAAGAAGAAGTTGCCAGAATTCTACGTTCGGCGAATTTTCGCATTGCAGCCTCTGTATCTCGGGCCGAAGACTTTCTCAGTAGCAAACTGCAATCACGCCAGCTGCTGTTTCTCATTGTCCATACTTGCGACGATTTCGCCGTGGTGGCGGAGCAAATCGACCTTCTAAGGCACGGCAGCCCGGGTAGGCAAATTGCGGTTGTTGCCGATCGTTATCGGCAAGAAGAAATGGCTGCAGCATTTCGGACAGCCTCCAGCTATTTCGTCGGCGCCATGCCATCTGACCTGTTCATCAAGTCAATAGAACTGGTGATGATGGGGGAAGTAGTCCTCCCGACGGCATTTCTGCGATCTGTTTTCGCTCCAAAAGGCGCGCTCAGGGACAATGTTGGCCCAAGCGACGCCAACAACGAGGCGCTCGCCACGCCACAGAACGATATCATACCGCAGCTTTCACCACGGGAGAAAGCGATTCTGCGCTGTCTGGTCGAAGGCGAGTCCAACAAATCCATAGCACGAAAGTTTCAGGTCACCGAGGGCACCGTGAAGACCTACGTCAGAACCACACTTTGCAAGATCCGAGTCAGTAATCGCACACAGGCAGCGATTTGGGCGATGCACAACCGGTGGCTGGCTCGAACAATCAGCGATAGTTCGCCGCCACCGGCATCCGGCGCGGATATCCACTTTGCCAACGCGAGTGGACTGCGCTCTGGAGTCGGACAAATTGAAGGGTCGATGCCACCAACTGGCAAGCCTCACTGAGCTGCTTCGCCGCCGGCGGCGCGTGTGGTCCGTTAGATTGCGACAACCGCTGTTTGGCCATCCTCCACGATGGAATGCCCCTTCTAGTTTGCTGGCACAACAAGAGTCCTAACAGGCCCGTTGACCGGACTCAATTTGGACCGGTGAGTACACCAAGGTGAAACTCATAGTCGGCGGCTTGTTTCGCATGAGGTTCATGACGCGAAACTCCGCCCTGTGACCTCCCAATCCATCCCCCTCTACGCCAGCCGAGCAGGGTCCTTCTTGCGAAACGAATCCGGCGGCCATTGAGACCGCCGGATATAGAAAAAGTCTTTCAATGGACATCCGAGCCTCAAGTCATAGTGGTGTCTTAGGAAGAACCGGGCTATCGCAGCAAGAGTCTGAGCGGCGGGTCGATGGCATCATTGCGGATTCCAAAACGGCTATTGCTCCGTACGCGCCGCAGCTCGATCATCGTGGCCTTTTCAATTGCAGCTGCTACCCTGCTTTGAGCGGCCGCCGCATGACGTAGGCGGCACACGTCGCGATGGGGGGCGCCGCTACTAGAATGGATGGTGAGTTCGAACAAGATGAACAACGACGAGCGGCTCCGGATTCAGCTAGAGATAACCGGTCTCGTCCGGTCACTTAGTTCGACAGACGACGCTAACGTTATGGCTCCACTTTTATTCTGGAGCTCAATTGCAGTGGAAGCCGCGGCGTTGAGCCGCGGCCTTTGCGGAGGTAGCCGCTAGTGTAGCGACTTGAGCCAATCATCGATGTCCTTACGGATCTGGTCCTTGGCCATGCCGTAGCGGTGTTGCAGCTTGCCCTCCAGCTGTTCGCGGTGACCCTCGATCGTGTTGAGGTCGTTGTCAGTAAGCTTGCCCCATTTCTCCTTAGCAGCACCCCTGAACTGCTTCCAATTGCCCTCGATTCGGTTCCAGTCCATGACTATCTCCTGGAGTTCTAATGGCCCTTCAACGATCGCAAGGGACGGCCGTTCCTTACCGCGCGCGGCGACGATTGTTCGCGTCGTTTGGATGCTTAACTACGGAGTACATCTGCGCGCAGTCCGCCAAGATGTTGCTCATCCTGGGCCGCAAAGCCAACGGCGTCATTTGCCGCTCGCACGTCTCCAGATTTGAGCGTGCCGGCCATCGTTGGACCTCATCGGAATGGTCGGATTTTTTGGCGGAGAATGGCGCGCAAGGCAGACCGCCGGGGCAACGTCATGCTCGGCATCGTCCAAAGATTTGCGCGCGCTACGCCTGATTTCTCGAAAATAGGGAAGGGCTCAGGTCGTTGGGAAGCATGGTGTTTCGCAAATTCAAAAATGTTTATGGCTGCATCATTCATAAGCGTCAAAAACGGGGCAAGCTCAAAAAATCCTGGAATTCCTCTCATCGAAGCTTATAGCGGCGGATTGCATTGCACAAAACGAGATAAAGAAAGCGCCACCGCAGGCGATGCAACTGTCAATCGCGCATGTCGCTGAAATTTATAGCCGGGGTGAGCAAAGGCCGTTGGGATTAGCGAATTTCGCTATCGCGGCTATCGAGCGTGAGGAGAAAGTCGCCCGTGATGCACTTCAGGGCATGCAGAACTTCCACTTTAGAACTGTTGATTAGGTGCGTCCCCCGGGGCGCACCGTCCGCCGGAGCCAGTGGTATTTCCCCGTCGCCGGCAACGCGCTACAATAAGCTCACCGGGACCAATACGGGCAACCCTTGAGTTTGATAGCCGATATGGTCAAGCCGTCGCCCGGAATGCGCAAAGTGTTGAGGCAGGCGCACCTGTACGGCCGCCTGATTGCGCACGATGGCAATCTGTATTTCCCCGGCGGCACCCGCCGTAAATGCAGCGAGGAGACCGCCATCGCGATGGTCAAGGCAGGATGGCTTAGGCATCGCGGTGTACGAGGTTACGCCCGACGGCGTCAGGCTGATGCGCGGCGCGAATAGCTTTCGTCTGTTGCTGCAGGAACGGCGAGCCGATGCAAAGGCAGCCATCGCCGAGCTCAAACAAGATTTGGAGAACAGCCGAACAATACCCTGACGGCGAACGGCTGCCCGGAGGTCCCTGTTGGCGGTCAGGCCCGATTCACTTAGTCGTGAATTGGGCCCGCTGCCTGCGCGGGGTCCTAGCGGCCAGAGAAAGCGAGCATCAACCTCCGCGCCCCACGCGGCGCAAGCGCTTTCGCTCGAGAGGATGGCGCGGTTGTTGACCGCGCCGTCCAGCGTAAGCAACAAATCGATCGTCGTTTTCTGCTTCGGATTGGGTGAAGCAAGAAGATCCCGAACAATCGGATCGTCTTCTTCGCGACGACGTGACCGATCTTGCGCTCCTGTGCGCGTACTTGCCTGCGCATGTGAGGCGGTCGTTGCGGAAGTAATTGAACTTCACCCAGGCCGTACGGTTCAGTCGCATCGCGACCTAGAACGCGGCCAATGGTCGTAGGCGAGGGGGCGCAACACTGGGGTTTTCATGTCCGGTCATTTGCGATTTTGCTTCGCCGCTTTTCTCCTTCTCGCAGGTCTCTCGACGTCGGCGGCATCTTCGAATCCTTTCGCCGCCTTCTTTGGCCAAGCCGCTCCTGCAGAAGCCACCGCGCCGGCGCCCGCCGAAAAGGAATGCTTGCCGCAGCCCGGGACGGCCGAGAGCCAGCGCTGGGTCTATCGTTTCGATAGCAACCGCAAATGCTGGTTCCTGGCCGCCGAGAGGACCCCGATGGCAAAGAAGTCGGTTCGTCACCGCGCCGCGAAACAGGTCGCCGCTCCCAAGGAAAACGGGACCATGGGCCGCAAGCAAGCCCGTCGCCATGCCGGCCGCGTAGGTGATGAGCAAAGCGATCTGGCCGAGGTTGAGGCGCTCTGTCATGGGAGGCTCTGATCCGAACGTGGGGGCGCCTTGCTCAAGACCACGCGCATCGCGTCGAACAGGTTCACCGGAATAGCGAACCGGTTGCCGGTCGGGCTGGCCGCGATCTTGCGGCCGAGCATGCGACCGACCTGGAAGGCGATCAGCGAGAACGGCACGAATTTCCAGGGGTGATCGGAACTGTCGACGCGCGAGCCGACCGAATGGGCGAGAGACCCGATGTTGTCGCGGTTGAAGAACCACAGGTGCTGCGGAGGCGTCATCAGGCGCCAGTGCGCGCCGATCGACCGCGCCGCCAAGGAACCGAAGTCTCCGGTCGTCAGCACGATGATTCCGCCCGGCCGGAGATGGTCCGCGAACAGTGCGAGGGCTTCCTGTGGGTCGGGCAGATGCTCGATGACATCGAGGAGGACGATAACATCCAAGGTGCCAAGCGACTTGAGAGTCGCTTCGCTCAGCAGGCCGCAGACGACGTTCAAGCCGAGATCGCCAGCATGGGCAGCAGCCGCTTCCGCCGGCTCGATGCCGCTCACCTCAAATCCGGCGCGGCGGGCCTCATCGAGAAAAAAGCCGTAGGCGCAACCGATCTCGAGCAGGCAGCCCTGTGGCTTGCGGTGCCGGATGAACTCGACCGTACGGGCGAACTCGCGCCGTAGCACGGGTTCGGCGCCGCGGTAGTCGGCATAGCCGTCGGACTGACGGCCGGAAAAGTAGCCGTCGTCATAATAGGCGAGGGGATCGAAGCTCGATGCTTCGATGCGTCCCAATCCGCAGTCACGAGATTGAAAAATGTCACAACCGTTCTTGATGTAAAGAAACCGATGCGGCGTCGCCCGACCGCAAGCGGGACACTTAAGCGTAAGCGCAGTTCGGTCGTTTCGCATCAGCACATGCGCCAATGGCTTTCTTCTCAGTGCGAAAAAAACGCCTCTGATACCGAACTGTTCCGCTCAACGAACGGGCACGGGGTCGCAGCTTCCTGCCTGCCAGGTGCAAAATAGATCGAGTATGGCCCACACTCTCGCCGCCGGCTGACCGTGCCGCACTCGATGAGCTTCTCCAGGAACAGCCGCCGGAACAGGCGGGAGAGCACGCATCGGGGGAAGAATCCGGGTCGGCAGGACACCAGTGCGCGCCATCGGGCAAGATGCCGCCGCCCGGCACGATCATGTGGACATGCGGGTGAGGTGTTTTTCCATCCATCTC
Organism: Bradyrhizobium sp. ISRA430; assembly: GCF_029909975.1. NCBI lineage: Bacteria > Pseudomonadati > Pseudomonadota > Alphaproteobacteria > Hyphomicrobiales > Nitrobacteraceae > Bradyrhizobium > Bradyrhizobium sp. ISRA430. The sequence goes on along the minus strand of NZ_CP094516.1, from coordinate 4,320,490 downwards.
GACGTCGAAGACTTTCACGAACTCATCGGCGCCTACCACAAGCGCGTTGCACAGATCTTGCCCCGGTTCGGCGGCTTTGTGTCCCGCCGCGTTGGTGACGGTGTCTTGGTCTATTTCGGTTATCCGGACGCTCATGAGGATGATCCCGAGCAGGCCGTGCGGGCGGGCCTGGCCTTGATCGAGGGCATCGGGCGCCTGGGGAGCCCGGAGCCGCTGCAGATCAGAGTTGGCATCGCTACCGGCCTCGTGGTCGTGGGTGACCTGATCGGATCGGGAAACGACGCGGAGGTTCTGGGTGAGGTGCCCAATCTCGCCGCCCGGCTGCTGGCTCTGGCCGAGCCGAACACGATTGTGATCGCCGACAGCACGCGGCGGCAGATCGGATCGGTTTTTGCGCTGGAGGACCTCGGGTTCAAGGACCTCAAAGGCTTCACCGAGCCTCAACGCGCTTGGCGCGTGCTGGGCGAGGACCGGTTCAAGAGCCGTTTCGAGGCGCTGCGCTCCGCTGAGACACCGCTCGTCGATCGCCAGGAGGAAACCGAGCTCTTGCTTCGACGCTGGGCGCAGGCAAGAGCCGGCGAAGGGCGTGTCATCCTGTTCTCCGGCGAGCCCGGCATTGGCAAATCGCGCCTGACGGTGGCGCTCCGGGACCTACTTGATGCGGAGCAGTACATCGAATTGCATTACTTTTGCTCGCCGCACCACCAGGACAGCGCGCTCTTCCCGGTCATCAATCTGCTCGAGCGTGCCGCCGGCTTCGGGCGAGAGGACACGCCGGCCGCAAAGCTGGACAAGCTGGAAGCGCTGATGGCTGAAACCTCGGCAGCCGAACGGGACGTGGCGCTGTTGGCTGACCTCTTGCTGCTGCCCACCGGACGCTACCGCAGCGTTGAGCAAAACCCGCGACGCAGGAGAGAGGAGACTTTTGAAGCATTGCAGGAGCAGCTCACCGCGCTGGCGCGGAAGAAGCCGGTGTTGATGATCTTTGAAGACCTGCACTGGATTGATCCGACCACGAGGGAGCTGCTGGACCTCTTCATCCGTCGGATCGAGCGCATGCCCGTCATGCTGATCGGAACGTTTCGTCCGGACTTCATCGCGCCATGGGCAGACCAGGCGCACGTTACCATGCTGACGCTGAACCGTCTGAACCGGTTTGATAGCGAGGCCCTCGTCCGGCAGCTCGCGGCGAAAGCGAAATCATTGCCGAGTGAACTGATCGGAGAAATCGTCGAGCGCGGCGATGGCGTTCCGCTGTTCCTGGAAGAGGTAACCAAGACAGTCGTGGATGCCAGCCCGGCTCGTCGGGCGGAAGCCTCGACGTCGCGCCCGTCGCTCTCGGTCCCACCGACTCTGCATGCTTCCTTGATGGCGAGGCTTGACCGCATCGGCCCCGCGGCCAAGGAGATTGCGCAGATCGGCGCGACAATTGGCCGGGAGTTTTCCTACGAGCTCGCGGCCAGGGTCGCCGAGCGGCCTGAGGGGGAGATCAAGGAGACGCTTGGTCGGCTGGTCGAGGCCGGCCTGATCTTCCAGCGCGGCGAGCCGCCGCGATCGAGCTTCCTGTTCAAGCATGGCCTGTTGCAGGATGCCGCTTACAGCACCCTGCTGCGGGACCGGCGACGAAGCCTGCACGCGCGCATTGCGCAGGCGATCGAGGAGATTTTTCCCGAAATCGTCGAGAGCCAACCGGAAGTGGTGGCGCGCCACCGGACCGAAGCGGGTCTGAGGAAGCAGGCCGCGGTCTATTGGCAGCGCGCTGGTGAGCTGGCGTTGCGCCGTTCGGCAGGGAGCGAGGCGCTGAAGCACTTTTCCAACGCGTTGCGGCTTCTGGAAGAGATGCCTGATTCAGCGGAGCGCTGGCAGCAGGAGCTCGACATCCGGCTTGGGTTGGGCACCGCCCTGATCATCGCACGCGGCTTTCGTTCGGCTGGGCACGAAATCGTCGATCATTATGCTCGGGCCGTTACGCTCGGTCGGGGACTGGGCGACGACAAGAAGCTCTTCCGGGCGATGTGGGGCAACTGGTACACGAATCTGATTACCGGGCGGACCGAGCAGGCGCTTGGAATGGCCAACGAGCTCGTCGAGGTGGCCGAACGGCTCGCCGATCCCGATCTGATGCTCGAGGCCTATCACTCGCGCTGGGCGAACTCCCACGTGCTGGGCCTCAATTCGATTACGTTGGCCGACACAGAGCGCGGCATCGCGCTGTACGATCCCGAGCGTCATCACGCGCACGCCTACGACTATGGCGGTCACGATACCGGCGTGTGCGCCTACGCGCACAGCGCTATCACGCTCTGGGTCATCGGCTTTGCGGACAAGGCGATGCAAATGTCGGTTTGCGCGCTCGAACTTGGGAACCGGCTCGGCCATCCTCCGAGCCTGGCCCATGCGGCATGGTGGTCGGCAGCGCTTCGCCAAATGCTTCGCGCCCCGGAGCCGTGCCGCGAATATGCCGAGCTGACGATACGGATCGGGCGCGACCAAGGGAGCAACATGTTCGTCGTGTGCCCGCTCCTTCTAGGCTGGATCGTGTTTCAATCCGGGCAGGTGTCGGAGGGCCTGGAGCGCATGGAGGATGCCGTCCAGGCCACGCGGCAGTCGGTGCGACGTTTCTATTACGAGTATGAGCTTCTGGTGTTCGCGGAAGCCCTTCTGAACTCCGGTGAAGTCGACCGCGCGCAGCAAGTCGTCCACGAGGCGCTCGAGGTCATCACGACCAGCCGCAACCGCCTGTTCGAGGCGGAAGCGCATCGTCTGGCGGGTACATGCCTCGCGGCTCGCGGCGGCGAAGCGACCGTGGAGGCCGCGCAGCGACTGTTGCAGGCGATCGACACTGCCGACCGGCAAGGGGCGCTTGCGTTCAAGCTCCGCGCCGCCATAAACCTTGCCCGTTTGTGGCAGGACCAGGACCGCCGCGGCGAAGCGCGCGACCTGCTGCGCGAGATCTACGGTCAATTCACGGAAGGATTCGATACTCCTGACCTCAGGGACGCCAAGACGCTCTTGGATGAGCTGGACGTCAAGGGCACTCCACGCCCGTGAGAGCGATGCACACTAATGGCGAAGTCTTTTCGCAGGCCGACACCGCGCATGACCATCCCGGCAGAGCTAGCGCATTGCATCCGCGAGAGGTGAGAGGGATCTTGAGGCGATCCCACAATGCTTTCACACAGCGAGAGCAGGGCATCAACCAGAGCGGGGACTCCAACTTTCCCGCCATACCATGCAACATCGCTCGGGGACCCACGATATCAACGGGCGATGAAAAGGCTCAGGCGGTAGGCGAGCTCTGGTTGTGCTGCTGACTGGGCCGAGCGATTCCATGCAGTGCTTTGGCAGTTCCCGCCGATTGGCGCGCCAAGTCGCTGAGCGATACAATACCGACCAGGCGCTTGTTCCTGTTCACGACGGGCAACCGCCGCACCTGAATCTCACTCATGTTCGCGCAGACGTGAGACATGTCCTCGTCTTCGAAGCAGTATTTCACCTCTTGGGTCATCGCGTCACGAACCTTGCTGTCCGGCCCTTTGCCATCCGCGATGCAGCGCACCGCGATATCGCGGTCGGTGATCATGCCCACGAGCCGATCACCTTCGCCCACGGCCAACACGCCACAATCGCATTCCTTCATCAGCTTTGCCGCGTCCTGGACCGTGTCGTTTGGATCTACGAGTTTCGCGTCGCGCGTCATTACATCGCTGATCTTTTTCATGGTCACCTCCTATGCCGCGCATCGCCGGTAAGTCTCGCTTAAAGCGAGGGCTTTTTCGATTGACGGGTCAATGCAATCTCAACGGATGCGGTGGTTGCGCGTTCCAAAGATGAGACTGGTGACCATGAAGAGGAACCCTCGATAGTCGAAGCCGCTTGCGTCAACAGAGATGCGGACGCGCTCTGGCGAGAAATCGGCTGGTTTGGCACCGTCCGAGAAACCGAAGGCGAACACGAGGGCTCTCTTCGCGTGGCTGAGGGACGGGATGGCAGCCAACAGACGGAGCGCCTGCTCGATGCCCTTGGCGATAGCGAGTCCTTCCTCAACAAGGCCCACAGCGTTGGTCCGAGCCGTAGCAACGCTGTTACACCCCGAGTTTTAGCGACTCCTGGAGAAAATGCGGGTAGGCTTTGCCACGCGCTGTCCGAGCATGCCAACAAGCTCAATTATGAAGGCATTGTCTCCAAGCGCGCCGACGCGCCGTACCGTTCTGACAGGACCGAAGCCTGGCTCAAGGTGAAGACCGTCCAGCGCGAGAAGTTTCCCGTCGTCGGCTTCATCAAAGACCCTACAGGCGTTGCCGCGCTCTACCTTGGCAAGAAAGAAGGGAAAGAACTGCGCTACATTGGGAAGGTCGGAACTGGTTGGAGCAGGGCCACCTCCCGTCAAATTAGGAATGCTCTTGATACGGTGGTGAGCTCGAAGACCAAGCTCACTAAGCCGGTTAAGGAACCGAAGGTTGACGTTGTCGGCTGTCTCATTAGTTTCGAAAATAGAACGCTGCTGGGCTCGAAATACAGGTCCCCGGCGGCATTTTCTTCTCAAACTGAGCGCTGAAATCCCAATTGATCTCGACTGTGCAATGGCCATGCCACAGGTTTGTGACGCCGCCTGCGGGTTCTTGCTGCGGGCCTCGCAATGAAAATCCCGTTGCGCGACATCTCAAGGTCAGCGCCCGTAGATCCGGTGAAACGCTGAAACGGACAAATCCCTAATTCACCCGGCCGCGGCGGGCCGGTGGGTCACAGCATAACGAACGGAGGGGAATTCGGTTCTGCTCAGGCTATGCTCTGGTTCAATCTCGCGTCGGCGAAACAGCGTCCCACGACGTCAATCGGCGGCTTGCAATTCGCGCCGAAGCGCGATTTTGGCACGAGTAATCCATTTTGAGCGTTAGGCCGCGCTCGCATAGCAGGCAGCTTGTCACCTTTGACCGCTCGATTGGCAACTTGATCGACAACTATGGCGGCTTTCGCGCTAACATCTGCCTGGTAGGAAAATGCTTGCTGCGCTCTAATCAGACCGGCGAGGCTCACGATGCAGGTAAGGAAATGCGACGTGAGTGTCTTCAAACGCATGAAACGTCCGCTTACCCCTGGGACAGGTTCTGTCGGGCGAAGGAGCTTTGGGTTCAAAGTCCTTGGGTGCATCCTACCCCGGCGAGCACATCGGATTTCATCGGCAGGTGCTAGACTATTTCGGGACTGCCAACATGGCGGGTCGCGCACGAATATACAGGGAGGACGGACCCGTCGTAAGAAGCAACCTACGCCGCAGGCGAAACGCGTCACTACGCCTATCGTGGTGGCGAATATACAATCCACGATCTTGAGAACGTCGGTGTCACTAACCTTTGGTTTACGACCGCGGAGTTTCTCGAGACCGCCAAGGCCGTTGGAGCTATTGCGGCCCCTGCCGTCCGAACCCTCGATCAGCAGTGTCCACTGCAGGCAGACTAAGCGCCCCAGCTCGTTGCGGAGCGTAGAACCGCTCAATCCTACGTGTCGGTGTCGTTTAGAGATGTACAGGGCCGCCAAGTCACCGGTTCGCGGATCTACCGTCTCGCCAATGATGTCTGGTCATTGTGATAGAGAGGATATGATCGAGGGACGCTCAGCCCCGCCAGACCCGTGCGAGGATCGCCGCAGGTTGTATCGAAGATGTTGGCTTGCTGTGAAGTACCTTACATCCCAATGTTCCTGCTATGCTAAGATGACGAAGGCTTCTTACTCTGGAGGAGACATCCGATGTTCGCGACAACCAAATGGAACCCCGGAAATAAGGCTCGCGAATGGGTGATGATGGCTGGGGCACTGGTCGTTCAACTCAGCACATTGAATGCAAAAGGACAGAAGGGTGAAAGCGAACCAAGGCAGCCACTCTGGAAACACTTCGACGACACCCATCATTGGGATTCAACCGCGGAGGAATGGATCCCCAACCATGATCGGTGATCGCATCGCTGCAGCCCAATCAGGGTATCAAGAATCTGCTGCAGGCCTACGCCGAGCCACGAATTGATCCGAACCTGTACGGGAGTGCACACAAAAGCGCACATGTCGACTTTTGGGCTGAGCCGAAATCTTCTTCTAGAGCATGCCGACTTTTGGACCAAAACCGGTCCTCGGCTGGTTTCTGATAAAGAACGCATACTTTACACGCGCTTGCTCTTTGTTCCGATTTTAGGAACCACGCTGCGCGACTTCGTATTATCCTCAAGTATTCGCATTATCCTCAAGTAGGAGGATCAGCAATGGCGAAAAAGGCGAAAAAGCAGACCGCCCGAGGCCGCACGCAAGTCCGGCGCCTCGTGCGCCATCCGGCGAAGAAGGCTCGTCGTTCGGCCCGCGCCGTAAAGCGTGCGGCCAAGTACTCGGCTGGAACTGCAACTGGAGCGGTAAAGCGTGCGGCAAAAAAAGCGGCCGGTGGCGTAAAGCGTGCGGCCAGGTACTCGAGTGAAGCTTCAAAGCGCGCGGCCAAGAGAGCGGCCGGCGCCGTAAAGCGTGCCGCCAGGAAAGTAGAGACAAATCTAGAAGGTTGAACCAGAACTTTGACTCACCGGCCAAGCTTGTGATTTGCCGATGCCACGGCGCAAAGCTGGCGACTTAGCACGTAAGCCATGTCGGCTTGTGATTCCGATTCGGACCCCTATAGTGTCCGCTCTCGCGCGGACATCAATCGCGCCCCTGATCCCACTACCGTGTCAATCGGCGTCCAAATTTTGGACGCCGATCCCCCGGCTCAGGGGGTCATATTGCAGACGATGACGTAATTGCGGTCGGCGCCCGCGGCACGAAAGGTCCGCTATCTTCAAGCCTTCCGCAATCTTACGAATCGGAGGGGCTATGAAGCAATTTGTTGGGCTGGATGTCTCGCAGAAAGAAACGTCAGTATGTGTGGTCGACGAGGTAGGTCAGGTCTTGTTCGAGGGAAAGGCCAAGTCCGACCCCGGGGCGCTCACGGCACTGCTTCGCAAGCGAGCTCCACACGCCGAGCGCATTGGTTTTGAGACCGGGGCGATGGCGAGTTGGCTGTGGCACGAGCTTCGTAGGGTCGATCTTCCAGTGGTCTGTATCGACGCTCGGCATGCGCACGCGGCTTTGTCAGTGCGCATGAACAAAAGCGATCAGAACGATGCTCGAGGCCTGGCCGAACTGGTACGGGTTGGCTGGTATCGAGAAGTCAAGGTCAAGAGCGAGGAAAGTCAGAAGATCCGTGCGATACTCGTGGCGAGATCCCGGCTCGTAGCCATTCGTCGAGATATCGAGAACCAGGTCCGCTGTCTCATCAAAGAATACGGCTTGCTGTTCCCCCGTGCGATCGGACTGCAATTCCGCAATCAGGTTCGGGAGCTATTGGGTGAAGATCATCAGCTCCTCAGTGCGATCGCGCCGCTTCTGTCGATCCATGAGCAGATCTGCAAGCAACAAGGCACATTCGACAACGAAGTCCGCCAGTTGGCGAAGTCGGATGAGACGACGCGTCGCCTAATGACGGTTCCTGGTGTTGGCGTGGTGACTGCCTTGACGTTCCGCCATACGAGCGATGATCCATCGCGCTTCCGATCGGCATCAAGCGTCGGCGCCTATCTGGGTCTTACACCGCGGCGCAGCCAATCTGGCGAAACGGACATCAATGGCAAGATATCCCGATGGGGCGACCGTCTGCTCCGGACTTACCTGTTCGAGGCGGCGACGGTGCTGCTTTATCGGACCAAGAAATGGTCTTCTCTCAAGGCTTGGGGAATAAAGCTTGCCAAGCGAATTGGCATGAGAAAGGCAAAAGTCGCCATCGCCCGCAAGATCGCCGTGATCCTCCACTGCGTCTGGGTCGATGGCACACCGTTCCATTGGGGGCAGGCGAAGGAAGCCTGATCCTATTTATTAGCTCCTGGTCCGGTTCGCCGGACTAGCGATGTCCCGCTGGGACGGTGGTTGTGACGACCTCGTTCATTCGGCTGGTGGCGGCTCGACCGTACCCTGCTGCAGACGTTGAGGCGTCCGCCCCGGACATCATCATGAGGCGCTGCGCGACCTCGGAAAGGACCATGACCCCAGCGATGGCATCAGACCCAACGACGCCAAACCGCAACCGGACTGGCATCGTCATCACCCGCGCTCGCCCTGTCTACGCAATGGCGGGCTCCGACAGGTCGAGCGCTACCGCCTTCAAGAAAGGAGACACCACTTGACATCAAACCGCAATTAAAGGGCCGAATGACACTCCGGGACCGTGATACTCGACGATCCGCCCATTGCCGCCCGATACGTCGTGACGGCGCAGGAGCTCGAGGATGACGTCCTTGGCGCTGATCCAATCCGGAAGCGCGCCTGTCAAGCGAATTCCCCAGATCTCCGGCATCGGTATATGGAACGGCTCGCCAGCCAGCGCCAGAGAGACAGAGAGGCCGCCCGCGCCGATCGCGAGCATGCCGATCGCGCCTGCAGCCGGTGTATGTGAGTCCGCGCCGACCAACGTTTTGCCCGGGATGCCGAAGCACTGCTGATGGACGGGATGGCTGATGCCATTGCCGCTTCGCGAGAACCACATGCCATAGCTGCGGGCTGCGCTCTCGAGCATGAGATGATCGTCAGCGTTCCTGCTGTCGCCCTCGACGACAAGGTGGTCAATATAGGCGACCGCGGTTTCAACATGGACGCGGTCAACGCCCATGGCCTCGGGAGCGCACAAAGTGCACCATTGGCATCGTGCATCAGCACCTGGTCGACCTTGAGAGCGATCTCATGACCCGAGCGCATGTTGCCATTGACGAGATGCGCCGCAATAAGCTGACGCGTCAAATTGTCGGTCATCGGAGCTGCCTCCGAATTTTATTGGAAGTCATGATCGCGTAGCTGTGCCGGAGAAGTTCTCGATCAGACCAATAGCTCAGTTCGCTAAAGCATGCCGTGCCTGTCGGTTCCTCGGGTGTGCATCCGGGCCAAGCAATGCTCTACGGCACCGGATCTTGGATCACGCGTCCCTTCTGCAACCGATCTAACGTTCCATCGTAGAGCGCGATCGGCGGATGACTGCCAGGATCGGTCAATACGTCGAGCAAAGCCACGGTGTCGGACCTGGCTGCGCGATCGAATGCCGCATCGAGGTCCCGCGCGTGCTCGACCAATTCGCCATAGCCACCGCAGGCACGCGCAATCGCGGCGTGATCGACACGGTCCAGATGACCGGCACTGGTGTAACGACCGAATTTGGCTGTTTCGGCATCTTTTTGATAGCCGAGCACACCGTTGTTGAGCACCACGACGGTCACACGTATGCCGGTCCGCACGGCGGTTTCCAGCTCGGCCCAGGCATGCCCAAATCCGCCGTCGCCAACCACAACGATGACCTCTCCATTTTGGCGTGCCAGCTTTGCGCCGAGCGCGAGCGGCAAGCCCCAGCCGAGTCCCGCAAGGCTCCGAGGCGAAATCACGCGCGTTGTGGGGTGATTTGTTCGAAGCTGGCCCGCAACCCAACTCGAGGAGTAACTCGCGTCCGCGGCTATCACCGTCTCGGGGCCCAAGCGCTTCTGGATCGCACTGAGGACGCGCTCGGCGCGAATGGGCTCGGTGTCCGCCAGGAGCGGCGCGCGTTCGCGCTCGAATGCTGCCCAAGCATCGGCAACGCGACGCTCGATCGATTGTCGATCTCTCGCGTGGCAGCCGAGCGCATCAGTGAGCGCATCGAGCGTCGCGCGGGCGTCGCCGAGTAGACGCACTGCTTCGTAGTTGCGGCCAATCTCCTGCGGGTCGATATCGATGTGGAGGACACACGCGCTGTCCGGGATCAGCGACCAGCGGTCGGTGCCGTCCTCGTTGGTGCGATTGCCGACGAGCAGCACGACATCAGCTTGCTTTACGAGCGGCTTGATCTGCCTGCCAAGCCCAGCCGGGCCGGTGAGATTGCCGATGACGCCCATGGCGAGGGGATGCGTTTCGGGAATCGCGCCCTTGCCCATGCTGGTCGTCGCGACAGGAACAGCAGCTTTTTCGGCAAAGCGAAGCAGCGCCTCACACGCATTTGATCCGTGCACCCCGCCGCCAGCGATCACGATGGGGAGGCGAGCGCAGTCGATGAGCCGCGCCGCCTCGCGGATGATACCATCGTCGGGGCGTGGTCGGTCGAGCGGCCAGGTGCCGAACCGCATCTTGCGATGTCGGCCGTCGTCCAGATGCGCCTTGTGCAGATCGACGGGAAGCATAAGGCAAGCCGGGCCCGGCTTGCCGGTCGTGGCAGCGATGAAGGCCCGATCGAGATGATCTTCAATGCCATCAACGCTTTCGACGAGATGAAACCACTTGGTCACCGGTCCCAACAACGCCTTGTGATCATATTCCTGAAAAGCGTTCTTGCCGATGTGCGACCGGTCCACTTCCTGCATGATGGCGATGATGGGTATTCCTGCCTTCATGGCTTCAGCAAACGGGGCGACGGCGAGTGCCGCAGCGGGACCATTTTGGCAGATCATGACCGGCACGCGGCCGGAGACGCGCGCGAACCCGTCGGCAATCGCTCCGCCGGCATTCTCCTGGCGATAGGTGATGTTGCGGATACCGCGATCTTCGCAGGCCAGCACTAACGCGGTCGGCACGCTCTGTCCCAGAATGAACTCAACGCCATGGCGCACGAGTCCATCGGCGACAACATCGACGAGAGTACGCGACGTATTAGCCATCATCACAGAATCACAGGCCCTCAAAAAGCTGCGTTTCCAACATCGCCCGCCACCTCGCGATTCGAGTATCCTCCATTGGGTGTGTCGCTTCAAAGATGGTAGTCGATCTTCAGGTCTGGCCCAGTGGGCATTCGAATCGTGCCTGAATAGCCAGGTGCGCCTGACAACCGCGACACCCGTACCCAACATGGATCGCCTCAACCTGTTCCTCCTGATGCGGGCTAACTCAAAACGGCTCGGGCAAGGCCGCTCCAAATTGGAGGCCTGCATCAGTTGGAGATCACGTATCCCGTTTTGATGGCCGCTCCTTTGCAACGTCCCGAACCTCCGGGCGTTCGGCCCGCACATGGCGGCCTGCATCGAGGCTTTTGCCAAAAACCTGATCCGCCGGAGACGTGGCATCTCTGTCGCTGCAATTCGGGTCGAAGAGCCCGAAAAGGAATGGCTGGGGCAATCGTGTATCGTTCCGTCGAACAACAAGGAGGATCAACGATGGATGCCCCAGGCAAACAACAGAAGATCCCGGGTTATGATTACGGAACCGACAAGGTGGCCAAATCGCCGATCTCCCTCGAGGAATGGGAAGAGTTGAAGAAATCGGCTCTGTTTTCGGAGGAGGACGTTGTTTACCTGCGCATGTCAGAGCGTATCCTCGCCGACCAGGTTGAAGATTTGCTCAAAGTCTGGCGTGGCGTCATCTTCGATCACCCCCATCTTCGCGCTTATGACGAAGATCCAAAAACGCACGAAGTCGACGCGGAGTATGCAAAGGCAGTCGCACGGAGATTTGGCCAATGGGTGATCGACACGGCCCGGGCCAAATATGACCAAGCTTGGCTCGACTATCAGTACGAAATCGGACTGAGACATCATCGCTCCAAGAAGAACAAGACGGACCACGGACACACGCTGGGCCACATCCGCGCGCGCGACCTGCTCGCATTCTGCGCGACGATCATCGTGCCGATGAGGCCGTTCCTGGCCAAGAACGGACATCCTCCCGATATCGTTAACCGGATGTATGATGCCTGGTGGAAATCGATGATCCTCCAGGCAACTCTGTGGGCCCAGCCTTACGTCCGGGAAGGCGACTTCTAACAGCTAACCTCGTGGTCAATTGCAGGAAAGGGGGCGACCGAGCACTGCCGAGGAATTTAGTCACAGCCTACGACGCCGGTCGAACGGATGTACTTTGCCTGGAATGATGCGCTATCTCACGACGATGCGGGTGGCCTCCTTGCACTTTATGCCGAGGATGGTCTGGTTCGAAAGCCCACCTGTACCGCATCTGTTGGGCATCGAAAGAGGGTATCTGCGTGGGCACAAGGAGATGCAGCCCCTGTTCGACCCCCTTGCGATCCGAAAGCCTCCGGTGCGCCAGTATTATCGAACTGGATACCTCACCGATGGCAAGCGACGGGTCTGGGAATATCCGCGCGATGCCGGCAAAGGCGAACAGATGGATCTTGTGGAAGCGATGGATCTCAACGACCATAGTCTCATCCAGCGCCACTGCGTCAATTGGGGTTGGTTCGGTTTTCGTATACTTCAGCGCAACGAGTATCACCGCGATCAGGACGAATAATGCTTCGAGACGAGCGTCGCAAGACGATCGGTGTCAGATTCCAGTTCCGCGGATTTGCTCTCATCAGGTGATCGCAGCCCTTGATCGACAATATCACTATTGCTGCTTCACCGATCTACGACGAGGAGCAGCTTGCGCTGATCACTTCGGTTGCGGCGGTAGCTGATCGGGAGGGGTGCACAGTGTTTCGATGCACAAGCGGGACGACGAAACCGCCGCCATTGCCGGACATCTATATCAGTCCAGAGGAAGCCACGAGCGCCCCTGGTCCGGACGTCAACGGCACGCGGCGCGAGCATGGCGGGCGAATTCATGAGCGCGTTCACCGCGTTCCTCAGGTGGGGTCAATCAAACTATTGCGGCGGCCTCGCCCGATCGCGAATCCTCCAAGGGGGAACCAAAGCAGCCGGCGGACAATTGTCAAAAGCAGACGCTGCAGCCCGCGGCCGGACTGAGAAGTCCCTCGACCGAGCGGCGATTGCAAGGGGCTTCGCCACGGCGTTCGCGAAGACGACAGATCATGGGCGGCGTCAGTGCGCCGACGGATCTTCCCGCATTCGGTCGCTTTGGCTGCACGCGCGTGATCGAGGCTCCAATGCAGGCTTTGGACAGGTTTGTTCCCCACCGCATCATGGATCATGACCTCGCTCGCCTGTTGGCGTGTGCTCTTGCAGGCTTCGCGGGTGCCGTTGCCGGCGTCGCGTTGGCGCGCCGGGGGGATCCGATCGGGCACGAGCCAAATCGCCATACGCAATTGGCGCAACTCAATGATACACCCTCGCGGCGGTACTACACCGGCTTCAACCCACAGCGAGCGATTGCCATCTCCGATCTGCGCGCGATGAGCCACAAGCGGCTACCGCGCTTTGCACTCGAATATCTCGAAGGCGGCGCAGAAGATGAGGCCGCGATGTTTGGTGAGCGGCATGCCTTTGCCGATTGGCGCTTCATGCCCAGGACGCTGGTCGACGTCTCTCGTCGCACGCTCGCGACCGGTATTCTTGGCCGCTCTGCCGCCATGCCGCTGGTGGTTTCACCCACTGGCCTCAACGGCATCCTCCGCACTCATGGTGATAGCGCGCTGGCCCAGGCCGCGCTGCGTGCGAACGTTCCATTTGTCCAAAGCACGATGTCGAACGACACGATGGAGCAGGTGGCCCGCGCCGCACCTGGCGTACGCCACTGGTGGCAGCTCTATGTCTTCGGCGGCGATGAGATATGGCAGGAACTCCTCCGCCGTGCCGAACGCGTCGGGTGCGAAGCTCTTGTGTTGACGACTAACGCCCAGATATTCGGTGACCGCGAGTGGCAGCGCCGCAATCAGATCGGGAAGAAGCGGCTTTCGGCGTCGGCAGCCCTCGAAAGCCTCACGCATCCGCTCTGGTTTGCCGAAAATCCGCTGTCGCACGGGCTGCCGAACTTTGCCAACATCATCGAGTTCGTGCCCAGGGATCAGCGCAGCTTCTTCGCTGCCTCAAGCTGGATCCGGATGCATCAACCGACCTCGCTCGGTTGGGACACGGTCGCAAAAATACGCGAGCGCTGGAAGAAGCCTTTCATCCTGAAGGGCATTCTCTGTCCCGATGATGTGCGCCGCGCGCTCGACAGCGGCGTGGATGGAGTTGTGCTGAGCAGCCATGGCGGTCGCCAACTGGACTGGACGATTTCGCCGCTCGATCTCCTGCCGGTGGCGCGGGATATCGTCGACCAAAAGATGGCTCTTTATATGTCAGGCGGCATCCGGCGAGGGACCGATATGCTCAAGGCTTGCGCGCTGGGCACCGACGCGGTTTGGGTGGGGCGAGCACCTCTGTACGGCCTTTGCGCTGCCGGGGCTGCAGGTGCCGTCCGCGCTCTCGAAATCCTCAAGATCGAGGCATTGGATGCGATGGGCCTGCTGGGTGTGAGCCGGGTGGACGAGCTTGGCCCGCATCTTCTCGCGCACATGGGCCTCGTACGTCGGGAACCAAAGTAGCTCGGCGGCGTCAATTTTTACGGATCATGTGGCGTCCTGGCGCAACCGAGCCAGAACCACAAGGCCTTGGTCCAAACGACATCAAGCGCCGGAGATCGACATTGAACCGGCAGACGTCACGTGCTGGAGAAATCCATCAACCGGAAATCAAGGACTACGCCATTATTGGCGATTGCAGAACGGCCGCCCTGATCTCGCGGGAGGGGTCGCTCGATTGGTTGTGCTTGCCGAACTTCTCCAGCCCGAGTGCATTTGCCCGCCTGCTTGACCCGGCCGCCGGTCACTTCTCCATCAAGCCACATTCATCATTTGTTGTCGAACGCCACTATGTGCACGCGACAGCCGTGCTCGAAACGACGTTTGCAACGGACAGCGGCATTGTGCGGCTGATCGACCTCTGTCCGATCTCGGACAGCGTAGGGTCCCTTTCACCCATGCGTGAGATTCTGCGCATTGTTGAGGGCGTCGCAGGCTCTGTCGACCTAGACATCGAGTTCGCGCCGCGACCGCACTATGGGCGCGCGCGACCTCCGATCCGTAAGCTGACCGACGCCGTGTGGCGCTGCGGATGCGCGGATGAGCTGCTCCTCCTCAACAGCAACGTCGATCTGCTCTATGATGGAGCAATGCTGAAGGCAGCGTTCCGCACGACAGTGGGCGAGCGCCAGTATTTCAGCATTTCTTATGTCGAGCGCGACGTCGGTACAATCGCCCCGGTCGGCCCTGACGCCGACGCTCGCTGCGATGACACGATCGCGTGGTGGCGCGACTGGAGCAGGGCCTGCAATTTCCAGGGGCGTGAGCGAGATGCTGTGCTGAGAAGTGCCATCATGCTCAAGCTGATGACGTTCTGCCTTTCCGGCGCGATTATCGCAGCACCCACCACATCCGTTCCGGAGGCGATCGGTGGCGAGCGCAATTGGGATTATCGATACTGCTGGCTTCGAGACGCGGGACTGACCATGAGCTCGCTGGTCGATTTGGGCTTTCATGAGGAGGCGTCGGCATATCTGGGCTGGTTGCTGCACGCCACGCGCCTGACGCGACCAAATCTGAACAGCCTCTATGACGTCTACGGACGCTCAAATTTGCGAGAATGGACCGTTGATTGGCTCGCCGGCTATCTGAACACCGCCCCGGTTCGCGTCGGAAATGACGCGATCACGCAGCTTCAGCTTGATGTACACGGTCAGGTGATCGCCGCCGCGCATATCTTTGCTGCCTCGGGCAGTGAACTGAGCCCATTGGAGGCGCGAATGCTCGTCGGCTTCGGCGACGTGATCTGCAAGCGGTGGCGAGAGCCGGATAACGGCATGTGGGAGATCCCGGGATCACGTCGCCCATATACATTCTCAAAAGCCATGTGTTGGGTGGCGTTAGACAGGCTGATGTCCCTGCACGACCGGGGAGCGATCGATATTGGATCTCGCGAAAACCGGTTTCGCCGGACGCGTGCGGAAATCGCCGAATGTATCGAAGCGCGAGGGTTTAGCACAGAGCTCAACAGTTACACAGCAGAGCTCGGTGGAGCGGAGATCGATGCGGCGATGCTATTGCTCATTTGCTTCGGCTACACGCGTGCATCAGACTCGCGAATGGTCTCAACCTACAACCTGCTTGAGAAGGAACTCGGTTGCGACGGCCTGCTCTATAGATATCGCCCGGGATATGATGGTCTCAGCAGCAGGGAAGGCGCCTTCGGGATCGTCAGTTTCTTTGCGGTCGTTCACCTGGCGGAGCGCGATTTTGTTCAGGAAGCGGTGCAACGCTTCGATCGTCTGTGCGGATTTGCAAATGACGTCGGCCTGTTTGGTGAAGAGATAGAACCTCGTTCCGGAAGAGCGCTGGGCAACTATCCTCAAGCCTTCACCCATGTCGGGCTGATCTATTCCGCACTGGCAATCGAGCGGGCCCGTCGGAGAGCCGGCCAGTGAGCGCGCTGAACGGATCTTCCTTGTATTTGCCTCTATGGGCGCTGATCGCGACCCTGGTGATGACGTCTATTCTGGAGGCCAGCCGCGGTCTCGGATTTTCGCGACTGAGCCTGCCATTGCTGATCGGTACTTTTTTTACGGGGCAGCGTGGACGTGCAGTGATCGCCGGGTTCACCGTTTATGTGATCGGCGGATGGCTGTTTGCATTCATCTATTTCCTGCTGTTTTCGAGTGTTCGGATTTACACTTGGTGGTTCGGAGCGCTCGCCGGTTTTGTGCACGGCGTGTTTCTCCTGACGTGCGCGCTGCCTCTGTTGCCGTTCGTGCATCCTCGGATGGCGTCGGAATACCATTCCGCGAGCTCGATCCGGCAGCTCGAGCCGCCTGGTTTCCTCGCAATGAACTACGGCTACCATACACCCTTGAGCACCTTGATCGCCCAGGTCGTATATGGCGCGACGCTTGGCGGTTTCACCCAGATCACACACTGGGCGAGTTCGTGACGGAGCCTCTAGTTGTACCGTGTGCGCAACGTTCCGCGCGAATGAGACCGGATCAGCAGGCCAAGCGTCAGGAGGGCAGCCCCGCATGCAACGACCGGTGCTATGCGGGCGACAGTGCCGCGAGCCACAATCGCGTTACTTCGGGATTCGTCTCCAAAGCTCCCACGGGTGCGATGCAGTTCGCGGATTGGCTCCAAAAGATTGTCCTTGCGATAAGGCGCGACGGGCTTCCTGGTCTGCTGTCCGCTGACGGTCGTTCCCGCGACGTAGCGATCGAACAAACCGGGAGCCAGCATGTTTCCAAGGACGACGGCCAGCGTGCTCGAGCCGACCCAATATTCCCGCGCGGGGCGCAGGGCTGCTCGGTAGAGCGCGTCTGCGATCACTTCCGGCTGAACGACCGGCGGTACCGGACGGGGTTGATGCTTCATATGGGTGCGTGCCCAATCGAACTGCGGTGTATTGACGGCCGGCAGTTCCACGATCGTGATTCTGATGCGGGAGCGCGCATGGATGAGTTCGGTGCGAAGGGAATTCGTGAACCCGCGGATGGCGTGCTTTGCGCCGCAATAGGCGGCCTGCAATGGGATGCCGCGAAACGCCAGGGCCGAGCCGACCTGAATGATTGAGCCGCGATTGCGCGGACGCATGTGGCGGAGCGCGGCCATCGTGCCGTGGACAACGCCAAGGTAAGTGACATCGGTGACGCGACGGAATTCTTCCGGCGTCAGATCCCAGACCGGCGAGAAGACGGTAACCATCGCATCATTGATCCAGATGTCGATCGGTCCGAGTTGCCGGGCAATGGCATCCGCCGCGGCAAAAACCTGGTCCGCATCCGCAACGTCCGCCGGCGCCACAAAGCCACTTCCACCAAGCCTTTCGATCTCGTCTTTCACGTCGGTCAGGGCAGCCTCGTCACGGGCGATCAGTCCGATCCTTGCGCCTGCTCGCGCAAACCGATGAACGGCGGCCCGTCCCACGCCGGCGGATGCCCCCGTAATCACAACCGTGCGGTTTCGAAATTCACCTGGCATCCGGCTCGTCATCCTCCCTGGCTGGCTTGTAAAGCGACGGCGGGGCGATCAGGCCACTGCCGAGCAAACCGCGCGGGGCATCGGGGAGTTCCATGGAATCAAAGACATCGGCGTCCCCGTCGAAGGTTGGTAGGAACGCTCTCGGCTACGATCCGTTCTTCCATCGACGGGCGACGTTGAAATTGCGGATAAGGTCCCATGGCATCTCCTACTGCATCAGACGTCCTGGTCGAGAAGCTGCTCGACTGGGGCGTGGACACTGTTTTTGGCCTTCCCGGTGATGGGATCAACGGAATCATCGAAGCGCTGCGCACACGCCAGGACCGGATCAAATTCATTCAGGTACGTCACGAAGAGGCTGCGGCGTTCAACGCCTGCGCCTACGCAAAGTGGACCGGCCGGCTTGGCGTATGCATTGCAACCTCCGGCCCCGGCGGCATTCATCTTCTCAATGGTCTCTATGACGCCAAACTCGATGGGCAGCCGGTCCTCGCCATCACGGGGCTCCAGTTTCATGACCTGCTTCACACCTTCACCCAGCAGGATGTGGAACTGGACAAGCTCTTCATGGATGTCTGCGTCTATAACAGCCGCATCATGGGACCTCAGCATGTTGAGAATGTCATGGAGCTGGCCTGTCGTTCCGCGCTCGCCTATCGCGGCGTTTCGCACGTCACAGTGCCAGTCGATATGCAGGCTCAACCAGTGAGCGCCGACAAGAAGTCGGAGCGTAACGTCGCCCATCACGTTTCGGACCTGATGGCCCGCTCTGCACAGGCTCCGAGCGACGAACAGCTCGGCCGTGCTGCTGCGATCCTCAATGCCGGCAAGAAAACGGCCATTCTCGCTGGACGCGGCGCGCTTGAGGCGCGTGACCAGGTCTTGGTTGTGGCTGAGCGTCTCGCGGCGCCTGTCATCAAGCCATTGCTGGGCAAGGGGGTGATTCCCGACGACAGTCCGTTCTCGGCGGGCGGCATTGGCCTGCTTGGCACCAAGCCTGCGCAGGAGGCGCTGGAGGGCTGCGACACGCTGCTGATCGCTGGCAGCGCGTTTCCGTACATCGAGTTTTATCCCAAGCCGGGACAGGCGCAGGCGGTGCAAATCGAACTCGATCCGATGCGGATAGGCCTGCGCTATCCAGTTGCGGCAGGCCTGGTCGGCGACACCGGCAAGGCGCTTCAGGCGCTTCTGCCCCGGCTGGACTACCGGGACGATCGGTCCTTCCTGGAAACGGCCCAAGTCGGCATGAAGGAATGGAGCGAGCTGATGACCGAACGGGGCACACGTGACGACAAGCCGATGAAGCCGGAAGTCGTCGCATACGAACTCGACAAGCTCCTTGCCGACGACGCAATCGTGTCAACCGACTCCGGAACGATTACGACCTGGATCGCGCGTCATCTCGTGATGCGCGGAAACATGATGTTCTCCTGCTCGGGCAATCTTGCGACCATGGCCTGTGGCTTGCCATACGCGATTGCCGCAGCGGTTGCCTATCCGGGTAGGCAGGTCGTTGCATTTGTAGGTGACGGCGGCCTCACCATGCTGATGGGTGAACTTGCGACCTGCGCAAAGTATGGCCTCGACGTGAAGATCGTGGTGATCAAGAACAACGCGCTTGGTCAGATAAAATGGGAGCAGATGGTATTTCTGGGCAATCCCGAATACGTTTGCGAGCTCCAGCCAATCGACTTTGTCGCCGTGGCGCGCGGCTTTGGCGTCAATGCCTTCAGTGTCGATGATCCGAAGCGCTGCCGCGAGGTTCTGCGCCAGGCGCTGAACACGCGTGGCCCAGTCCTGGTCGAGGCGGTCGTCGATCCGCACGAGCCACCAATGCCACCGAAGGCGACATTGAAGCAGATCAAGAACTTTGCCGAGTCGCTCGCGCGCGGTACGCCGGCGGGTGGGAAAATCGCACTGACGGTGGCCTCGGACGTTGTCCGTGAAATCACCTGAGTAGCCCGAACAGCGCTTCGCGGTGCTTCGGTAAAAACGTCGAAGCGAGCGAGGCGCGTGGAAAGGTGAAAGGCCGCCGTGGCGCCGAGGCGCACCGGCTCTCGCGCCGCATTCGCGGTCGAGAGCTCCACTTGCCCGCGATTTAACCGCGCGTTCATGCGGCAGAGGAGACTTGATGAGCCACATTCTTGAAGTCGACCATAGCAAGGCGCGCGCTTCACAACGCCGTATCGAGCGGGCGCCGGACGGCCGGATCATCGGCGAGCAAACTACCGGTCCGCCTCCAGAACAGTATGAGCAGCTCGCGCGTGAACTTGCCAGCGTCGTGGATGGCGAAGTGCGGTTCGACCCGGGCGACCGGGCCCTGTACGCCACCGACGCGTCGAACTATCGGCAGGTGCCAATCGGCGTTGTGATCCCGCGTTCGGCCGCAGCCATCGTCAGAACTGTCGAACTCTGTCGCAAGTTCGATGTTCCCATCGTCATGCGTGGCGGCGGGACGAGTCTCTCGGGTCAAGGCTGCAACTTCGCCGTATTGATCGATTGCTCGAAATATCTCAATCGCGTCATCGCCGTCGATACCGTTTCGCGGATCGCGGAAGTCGAGCCCGGCTGCATCCTGGACAATCTGCGCGCAACTGCCGAACGCAATCACCTCACCTTCGGGCCGGATCCTGCGACGCATGACCACAACACCCTTGGCGGCATGATCGGCAACAATTCATGCGGCGTCCACTCGGTGATGGCGGGCCGTACCTCAGATAACATCGACTCGATGGACATTCTCACCTATGACGGCATTCGCCTTGAGGTCGGTCGGACCGGAGAGGAGGAATTCCGGCAGCATCTGGCTTCGGGTGGACGACGGGCGCAAATCTTCCGCCAGTTGGACGAATTTCGCTGGCGCTATCGCGATCTCATCCTGGCGAAATATCCGAAGATTCCGCGCCGTGTATCCGGCTACGAGAATCTGGATGAGCTGATGCCGGAGCACGGGTTCAACGTCGCGCGAGCGCTCGTTGGAACCGAAGGTACATGCGCAATCGTTCTGCGTGCCAGGCTCAATCTGGTGCCAAGTCCAAGGCATCGCGTGCTCGTTATCATCGGGTTTGACGATGTTTACCGCGCAGCCGATGCGGTGCCCGACGTGCTACCCTACGGGCCAATCGGACTTGAAGGCTTTGACCGGCTGCTTGTCGAATTCGTCAAGCGAAAGCACCTTCATCCCGAAAACGTAAAGGTGCTGCCAGCGGGAGGCGGATGGCTGATCGCGGAATTCGGCGCCGAGACGAGCGATGACGCAATAGCGAAAGCCAATCCGTTGGCCGAGGAATTCAGCCGACGCGGTCACGAAGCGAAGCTGGTCGCTGATTCCAAGCAGCAGGCCAAGATCTGGGAAGTTCGCGAAGCCGCGCTCGCGGCGACCGCCCACGTGCCAGGCTTTCCAGAAACCCATCCCGGATGGGAGGACAGCGCGGTCCCTAGGGAAAATCTCGGCCACTATCTGCGTGAGCTCAAGGCGCTCTATCGCAATCATGGTTATGACGCATCCGTTTATGGTCACTTTGGCGATGGGCTTGTGCATTGCCGCGTGCCGTTCGATCTGCGCACGGAGGCCGGCCTAGCTAACTGGCAGCGTTTCCTCGATGAGGCCGCAGATCTCGTCGTGCGCTATGGCGGCACACTGTCCGGCGAGCACGGCGACGGCCAGGCTCGCGCGAGCCTTTTGGAAAGAATGTACGGGCCCGAGCTTATGCAGGCCTTCCGCGAGTTCAAGGCGATTTGGGATCCGAATGGAAAGATGAATCCGGGAAAGGTGATCGATCCATTTCCGCCAACATCGAACTTGCGGATCGGACCCAACTATCAGCCGCCTGATCTGCCAACGTATTTTTCCTACGGGGAGGACTCCAATAGTTTCGCGAAGGCGACACGCCGCTGCGTGGGCGTCGGCGCCTGCCGTCGTCGCGACAGCGAGAAGGGCGTCATGTGCCCGAGCTACATGGCGACCAACGAGGAGAAACATTCGACGCGCGGGCGCGCGCGCCTCCTTTTCGAGATGCTGCATGGCGGGCCGATCGACGATCTATGGCGCAGCGCGGAGGTGGAGGACGCACTCGATCTTTGCCTCGGCTGCAAAGGCTGCAAGAGCGACTGCCCCGTGCAGGTGGACATGGCGACCTACAAGGCCGAATTTCGTGCGCATCATTACAAGGGACGATTGCGCCCGCGGGCAGCCTACACCATGGGTCTGATCCACGAATGGTCGCGCCTGGCAAGTTCCGCCCCCTGGTTGGCCAATGCCGTCTTCCAATGGCCGGGCCTTTCTGCGGCGGCGAAATGGGCTGGCGGGATTGCGCCGCAGCGTAGGATACCAAGGTATGCAGGCCAGTCGTTCGTGCAGTGGTTCCGGGAGCGGGGCACGCGCAGAGGCGGCGAGACCGTTATGTTGTGGCCGGATACATTCAACAACTATCTCAGGCCTCAAACGGCAATTGCAGCCACCGAGGTTCTCGAGGCACTTGGTTACACCGTGACGATTCCCGACCGCATTCTATGCTGCGGGCGGCCGTTGTACGACTGGGGTATGCTGGATCGCGCCAAGAAGCTTTGGGAACGCACGTTCGCTGCGCTCGCGCCGGCCTTGAGGGCGGGTATGCCGATTGTCGGCCTTGAGCCGGCTTGTGTCAGCGCGTTCCGTGACGAGCTGCCAGGTCTCTTTCCCGGGCGCGAGCACGCCGAACGCCTCTCGCAACAGACCCTGTTCTTCACGGAGTTTCTCGATCGGCACGTTCCGCATGAGGAGCTCGGCCGGACTTCAGGCGCGGCATTGGTGCAGCTTCATTGCCACCACCATGCGGTGCTGGAGTCGCAAGCCGAGCAGCGCGTTCTCGACCAATTGGGGCTCGACTACCAGATCATGAAGTCAGGCTGCTGCGGAATGGCCGGAGCGTTCGGATTTGAGCGGGAAAAATATGACCTGTCCATCACGGCGGCTGAACGCGCCATGATGCCGCTGATCAGAAACGCGGCCTCCGATACGGTCATCCTGGCGAACGGGTTCAGTTGTCGGGAGCAGATCGAGCAGGGCACTGGCCGCAAGACTAAGCACATCGCAGAGCTATTGGCCAATGCGGTCGGCGCGGCGAGCGCCGCGAATTGATGGGGGGCGATCCGGAGCGGAAACATGCGAACTAAACCACCTGATAAAAATCGCAAGGAGCGCGGAGCCCATCGACGGGACGAGGTTTCGGGCAACCAAGAAGACGGTGCAAGCAATGGGTCATCTGCGCGCCGCGCAAAAGCCAGGACAGGCGCCGTTGCTCATGAAGTGCACGAAGGCAAGCTCATCAAGAAGCCTGCCACGGAAGGCGGGACGTAGATTTGGGCCGTTGGGGACATACGAAACTTGAGACAACGCTATCTGGCGCGCGGCACGGTCAGCTCCAAACTGGAACCTTCCGAACTAGCTGCAATTATCGGTCGGGGAGGAACTGGAGGAGGACTGAAATGAACCAGCTGATCTATCTGATCGGCCTAATCGTCGTGATTATGGCCATCCTTTCGTTCTTCGGTCTGCGCTGAGGACTTTGATCATGACCATCGAGGGTCCCACATTCATCGAAGACGAAGCGCCGACAATTCCCGATCAAGGGCGATATTTGCGATGGACGCCTATCGTCGCAGGCGGATTCGTCGCGACGGCTTTCACCTTTATTCTTGTGACCTTTGGCGTCACCATCGGTCTCGGTGTCAGCTCTGCCTCGCCAACATGGCGAGACGCGTCGATCGCGCTGTCGCTGCTCTCCGGCCTCTATTTGATCTTGCAGGCGATCGTCAGTTTTGGCCTAGGCGGCTATATTGCGGGGCGAGTTCGCGGCGGCATCGATGCGACTAGTGGTGCGGAAAGGGAAATGCGCGACGGATTTCATGGGCTGGCGGCATGGGCGCTCGCGGTTCTGCTTGGCGCTGTGCTGGCAGGCATTGTTAGCGCGGCCGCGGTCAATCGCGCCTCTTCATCAACGACAATGGTCAACAGTACGGTTGCCGAGCCGCTCCTGAGCTACGAACTCGATCGGCTATTGCGCTCGCCGCGTCGACCTGCGAATGCTGATATCAGCGCCGAGCGCGCCGAGGCGAGCCGGATTCTCATGACCTCGTCGAGCCACAACGGTGTGAACGGAGATGACCGGACCCATCTGATGCAACAGATCCAGGCGCTGACGGGCCTTTCGGCCGGAGACTCCGAGCGACGGGTCGACCAGGCGATCGCGAGCTCGAAAACGGCGATCACTCATGCGCGTCGCAGCACGATCGTTCTCGCGTTCTCCGTGGCCGCCGCCACACTGCTCGGGGCTGTGAGCGCCTGGGCGGCAGCAGTGGCGGGTGGTCGGCACCGCGACGGCGCGCCGCTTCCGGAGTGGATGGCCTTTGCCGACAGATTAGAGCCAAAGAGAACGGCCGTGCCATAGGCTCAGTCCGCGGGCGGACCGGCGTGCCAGCCATTCGATCGTGAGCGCACCGCCGGGCGCCTGGGCAGCGATTGCGCCTATGCGGGCCAGATATTCGCGCGCATAACATCAGAGAATTCTGGCGAAATGGCTGAAGACCTCGAATTCGCGTCCGCGGGCGATGCCGACCAGCGTGATGCCGTTGGCCTCAGCCGTCCGTATTGCGAGCGCGGTGGGCGCTGAAATTGCGATGATGACGCCGGCGCCGATCGCGGCGGTCTTTTGCACCATCTCGACCGATATCCGGCTCGTGAGGATGACGGCGCCAGCGGGTCCCGATATTCCCTCCACCGCAAGGGCGCCGGCAAGCTTGTCGAGCGCATTGTGGCGGCCGACGTCCTCGCGCACGATCATGTCTCTCCTGCCGGGCTGGAAAAATCCGGCGGCGTGTGTGGCGTGCGTCTTGTGATTAAGGAGTTGCAATGCGGCCAGGGTATCAATGGAAACGCAGATCTGTTCGGGCGTGAGGTAGACTTCCTGCTGAACCGGTCGAGCAATCCGGTTGGCCTCACGCAAGCTTTCGATCCCACACAGGCCGCAACCCGTCGGCCCAACCAGGCGACGTCGTCGTTCTTTTAGCAGGCGGCCGGCGTTCGGCCGCAGCCACATTCGCAGTTCGATGCCGTCGGGAGCCGGAGCTATCGTTAGCTCCGCGATCTCGCCGATGTCCTGGATGATCCCTTCCGTCAGGCTGAAGCCGACTGCGAGATCAGTCAGATCCGTGGGCGTGACCATGAGAACTGCAACCGTCGTTCCGTCGTAGACGAGCGCGACCGGACTTTCCTCCGCCACCGTGCGCTCGTCATACGTATAGCTTGATGTGAGCCGAGGCATTCTGACTGTAGCTGCGGGCGTGGACATGCGATCGCGCCCGCCGGGTTGGGAGCCGAGCATGATATTGGTCCTTACGACGATTTGTCGACGCGCGAGCTGCAGCAAGGTTCCGAACGCAAAGGAACTTGCAATCGCCTCTTATGTTTTCCGTTCGGGAGCTGCAGTCAAAGGGCATGCCATGAGACAAAAAGCTAAGGTCGAAAACTATGTTGCTCCGGCCGGCGGCTGGGGATCGCTCAATGCCGTCATCCATATTTTGACGCAGGAAGAAGTCGCGATTCTTGGCAGCGAGATCCTGTTGAAGCAGAACAAGCCCGGCGGCTTCATGTGCGTGAGCTGTTCCTGGGCAAAGCCTGCAAAGCCGCATCCGTTCGAATTCTGCGAGAACGGCGCCAAGGCGACGGCTTGGGAAGTGACAAGAAAGACCGTCACGCCGGAGTTCTTCGCGCAACATAGGCTGGCTGAACTGCGGACATGGTCCGACCATCAATTGGAGGAGCAGGGGCGTTTAACGACGCCGATGCGCTACGATCCGAGCAGCGACAAATACGTGCCGGTTGGATGGAACGAGGCGTTCCGGGAAATCGGCGCGGAACTGAACAAGCTCGATCCGCGTACGGTCGTCATGTACACTTCGGGCCGGGCGTCACTCGAAGCGAGCTACATGTACCAGTTGTTCGGCCGGATGTACGGTACCAATAATTTTCCGGACAGCTCGAACATGTGCCACGAGACGACGTCTGTGGCGCTGCCGCAGGTGATCGGATCCCCCGTTGGCACGGTGCTGTTAAAGGATTTCGAAAGTACCGATTGTATCTTTTTCTTCGGGCACAATACGACCACCAACGCGCCGCGCATGCTGCATCCGCTCCAGGAAGCCGCTCAGCGCGGCGTGCCG
Source organism: Bradyrhizobium sp. ISRA430 (assembly GCF_029909975.1). NCBI lineage: Bacteria > Pseudomonadati > Pseudomonadota > Alphaproteobacteria > Hyphomicrobiales > Nitrobacteraceae > Bradyrhizobium > Bradyrhizobium sp. ISRA430. The sequence continues at coordinate 4,294,581 of NZ_CP094516.1, read as the reverse complement.
ATCGTGACTTTCAATCCGCTCCGCGAGCGGGGTCTCGAGCGCTTCGTCAACCCGCAAAATCCCCTTCAGATGATCGCGGGTGCCACGCGGATCAGCACGCAATATCATCAGGTCCGGGTCGGCGGCGATGCCGCGGCGATCGTCGGGATCTGCAAATGGGTTATCGAGTCGGATGACCTTGCGCGGGAGCATGGAAATCCGCGTCTCATCGACGTCGAGTTCATCCGGCAGCACACGGCGGGCTTTGAGGAGTTTTCCGCCTTTTGCCGCGCGCAAGAATGGAGCGAGATCGAGAGGGCATCAGGGCTTTCGCGATCTGCGATGCTTGAGGCTGCAAACACGTATATGGCGGCAAAGGCTGTGATCGCTAACTACGGCATGGGCGTCACCCAGCACAAGCACGGTGTCGAGACCACCAAGATGCTTGTGAACCTGCTGCTGTTGCGGGGCAATATCGGCAAGCCGGGCGCCGGCATTTCGCCCATCCGGGGGCACTCGAACGTGCAGGGTCAGCGGACGGTCGGTATCTCCGAGAAGACCAAGCTCGTGCCGCTCGACAAGCTCGCCGAACTCTACGGTTTTGAGCCGCCGCGGTGGGATGGTCTGTCGACGGTGGACGCCTGCGAGGGCATCCTGAAGGGGGATGTCCGCGGATTTGTCAGCCTTGGCGGAAATTTTGTGCGTGCCGTCCCCGAGCGATCCCTGATGGAGCCCGCATGGTACGGTTTGCGCCTGTCGGTGCAGATTGCGACAAAACTCAATCGCAGCCACATCGTGCCGGGCGAGGTCACATATCTTCTGCCGTGCCTCGGCCGGATCGAGATCGACCAGCAGGCGAGCGGCGCGCAGGCCGTGTCGATGGAGGATTCCACCGCCTGCATTCATGGTTCGCGCGGTCAGCGCAAGCCGGTGGCCGAGCACGCCTTGTCGGAGCCGGCGATTATCGCCGGCATTGCGAGAGCGACGCTCAAGCCCAATCCCAAGGTCGATTGGGACGCCTGGATGGCCGACTATTCTAGGGTGCGGGATGCCATCGAGCGCACCTATCCCGACCAGTTCAAGGATTTCAACAAGCGTATGTTCGAGCCCGGAGGGTTTCCGCGACCGCTTGCGGCCCGCGAGCGCAGATGGATGACGCCCAACGGCAAGGCGAACTTCACCGTTCCCAAGGCGGCCTTCGCGCCGCCGCGGGAGCGCGACGGCGTCTACGAGTTGATGACGATGCGCGCCGATGGTCAGTTCAACACGACGATCTACACGGAAGACGACCGCTTTCGTGGCGTTCAGGGCAGCCGCTACGTCATCTTCATGAATCCGGTCGACATGGAGGTGGACGGCCTGAAAGCGGGAGACACCGTCACGCTGGTGACCGAAGCAGGTGATGGTGTCGAACGAAGCTTAAGCGAACTCCAGGTTGTGCCCTACGACATTCCGCGCAGGAACATTGCAAGCTACTATCCGGAGTGCAATGGGCTGATCCCACTGTGGCACTATGCGCAAGGCAGCAAGGTTCCTGCGGGAAAGTCCGTTCCGGTGCGTCTATTCAAGGATGTCGTGCCCGAACTCATGGAGGGCGGGGAGATACCGATCTCGGCCACGTAGTCGCAATTAGATCCGGCATGACGCATTGCAAATAGTGGAAATCGCAACAGCAGGACTTCCCATGAAATCGAAGACGATTAACTCCGGCGCGGAGCGGACCTTTATCCTGATTCTCGATCCGGAAGAGGAGGCATTCAAATCCATCACCGAATTTGCCGATCGCGAGCAGGTCACCGGGGCTTCGGTGTCCGCGATCGGCGCCTTCTCAAAGGCAAAAGTCGGCTGGTTCGACCTTGCCGCCAAGAAGTACAAGCCGATCGAGGTCAATGAACAATGCGAAGTCCTGAGCCTGCTCGGCGATGTGGCGCAAGGCGATGATGGCAAGTCCAGCCTTCATCTGCATGCCGTCCTGGGCTTGCAAGATGGCACGCTCCGCGGCGGTCACCTCCTGTCTGGATCGGTTCAACCGACCCTCGAGGTGACGATCACGGAAACCGCGGTTCACCTTCGCCGCAAGAAGCGTTCCGATCTCGGCATCGCTCTCATCAGCATCTAGTGGAGGGCGCGAACTGCCGAGCTGGGGAGCTCAAGCATCAGGCGGGCGGTCCGTGAGAAGCAACGACTATCGCAGTGAGAGAAACGCCTTCAGCCGCATGGACTGCTCGCAATGAGGCGCGGAACGCTGTCCGTCGTTGGTCGTTGAGGTCACGAGGCTTTGGACGATGGAGGCTCCAATGAAAACATCAAGACTGATCGCCGGCGCCGCAATAGTCGTGGCAACCGCGACGTCGCCGGCGATGGCACGCGACTATTGCGACGCGCACCGCTGCTATCATCACTATAGCGGTGGACCTGTGGGGACCGCAGCTGGTGCGGCCGCAGGGATCGCCGGCGCAGCAATTGGCACCGCTGGCGCGATCGCTACCGCTCCGTTCCGGAATTCGTATGCATACGACCGGCCGTACTACCGTCCTAACGACTTTGCCTGTCGTCCCGGAACCTGGTTTCGCGGCCCCGATGGGCGACGCCATCCTTGTCAGTGATGAAATCCTGGTCAGGAAGCTCCACGCGGGCAGCGTTGTGTGGAGCTTCTGCTATTACGGTTGCCCCGATCCGCCCGCCGCACCATAGATTTGGCCCGTAGCGTAGCTGGCATCCGCCGCTGCAAGCTGGACGTAAATTGACGCGAGCTCGGCCGGCTGACCGGGACGGGAGAGCGGGGTCTGGTCGCCAAATTTTTCGAGCTTCTCCATCGATGCACCACCGGACACCTGAAGCGGGGTCCAGATCGGCCCCGGCGCAACGCCATTGACGCGAATGCCCTTCGGGCCCAGTTGCTTGGCGAGAGATTTCACATAGTTCGTCGTGGCAGCCTTGGTCTGGGCGTAATCATACAGCTCCGGTGAAGGATCGTAAGCCTGCTCGGAGGCCGTGCCGATGATGCACGCGCCGGCTTTTAGATGGGGCAGAGCCGCCTTGATGATCCAGAATGGCGCATAGATGTTGGTTTTCATCGTCGCGTCGAAATCCTCGGAAGAGATGTCGAGGATCGATTCGCGTGATTGCTGCCTGGCAGCATTGGAGACAACGATATCGAGGCCGCCAAGTTCCTTTATGGCCTGCTGGACAAGCCTTTTGCAAAACGCTTCGTCCCGCAGATCGCCCGGGATCGCGACTCCGTTTCGTCCTTCCTTTCTGATGATGGCGATCACGTCCTGCGCGTCAGGCTCTTCGGTCGGGAAGTAGTTGATGGCAACGTCGGCACCTTCCCGCGCGAAAGCGATGGCGGCCGCTCTGCCCATGCCGGAGTCGCCGCCGGTGATGAGCGCTTTGCGGCCCAACAATCGGCCAGAGCCCTTATAGCTGGTCTCGCCATGATCGGGCCGCGGCTCCATCTGGCCCGCCAATCCAGGCCAAGGCTGCGATTGCCGCTTGAACGGAGGCTTCGGATATCGGCTGGTTGGATCGATGAGGTCTTGCTCTACCATGGGCTCATTCCTTTCGCGACGGGGGCGGAGAGGGAAGCTCCGGCCGCGCCGATCAGAGTCTGGCGCGAGAATGCGTGTCTGGACTTCACAAAGAATCTCCGCACGTCGAGCCCGCAACGGCCGGAGCTGCATCGCTGCCATTGGCAGAAAAGTGCCGAGTGCCGTCGTCCGACAGCAGGATTACTTCTTCGATTGTCCGACGCTTGGCGCCTTGCCGAGTTCCTGTGCCATCTCGAGGTGGTGCTTGAGGGCAGGGACCGTCTTGCCAGCCCAATCCTTGAGATCGGCATTGTCGCCGCCCTTGGCGTAGCGTTCGAACAGGGACACCGCGTCCTTGTGGGCGCTGACCTGATCGGAGTCGAAGTCGGAGCTGAAATCCTTGCCTGAGGCGGCTTTCAGCTTGTCCAGCTTGCTCTGGTGGGAGCTGTCGATTGCTGTCGGCAGTTCGGCCTTGACCTTGCCGCTGCTGACCAGTCCCTTCAGATCGTTGCTGGTCTTGGTGTGATCGGTCACCATCTGCTGCGCGAATGTTTTCTCCTGCGCATTGCCCTTCTGCTCGGCAAGCTTGCTGGACTCGATCTCGAACATGTCGCTGATGGCGACCTCCTTGACGAAGTCGGCCGTTGTTGGCGCAACCCCGAGCGCGGAGTTGATGCCAGTCTTTTCACCGACCGATTGAGCGAGCGCCGGGCCCGCCAGCAGAATACAGCCCAAGACAATCATAGTGTGTTTCATCGTCATGTCCTCTCAAGCCTTGCCGCGCGCACACGCGTCGGGTTGGTTCTCGCCGACCAACATGGGCTGAATGCGTTTGTTCCAAAGTCCCGCTCGCAAGTGGCGTCCCTCGCCTAGCCGCGCTCGGCAAATCAGGGACCCCGACCCCAAGGTTGCGACTGAGGGGTCGAGGTCCGATCAAATGCGCCGTAGGAACCTACAAACCCTGGTCACGTTGCCGCAGCGGTTCGATGGATCTCCCCCATGCGGCGACGGGCGTTTCTGGTCTCACTCGCGACCTGGCTGGTCAGTACGACATCGCTGACGCGCGCAACCGTCATCCACAATCGTTTCCCTTGGGCTCCCCATAACTCGGCGCTGAGATCGTGCGGCCGGGACCATGGCAGTTCTTCACCCTCGATGAAGCCCGCGCGATGGAAGCGATCGTCGACCGCATTATTCCGCCGGACCCGGAGACGCCAGGCGGCAAGCTTGCGGATTCCGCCGTCTTCATCGATCGTCAGCTCAAGGGGCCGTACGGCTCCAACCAGAGCCTCTACATGCTTGGCCCCCACGCCAAAGGCACCAAGGAGCAGGGGCCGCAGTCGGCGCTGACCCATGCCGAGCTCTACCGCAAGAGTCTCGCCGCGCTCGACAAGCATTGCAGGTCGACGTTCGGCGGCAAGACCTTTGCGGAGCTCGGTGCCACCGAGCAGGATGATGTCCTTGGCAAGATCGAGTCCGGCGAGGTTAAGTTCGAGACTGTCGATGCGCAGGGATTTTTCTCTGCGCTGTTGAAGGATGTCCCGGAAGGCTTCTTCGCCGACCCCATTCACGGCGGCAATCGCGATATGGTCGGTTGGAAGATGATCGGCTTTCCCGGCATCCGCTACGACTATCGCGACTGGGTCAATCGCCAAACGAGCGCTATCCGCATCCGCCAGTGAGCATTGTGGGCCGCTCCGACTGGACTCCCGCAAAATCGTGAGCGTGACATATGGACCGCAAGCTCCGCCAAAGGACGTCGTTATCATCGGGCTCGGCTGAACCGGATCGATCATGGCTTACGAGCTTGCCGACGCCGGACTCGATGTGATCGCGATCGAGCGCGGCCCCTGGCGCAATGCGGCGACGGACTATCCGCCGGGCTACGCAGCGGATGAGCTGCGGTTCCGGATTCGCCACGAGCTGTTTCTCAGTCCCCGCCAGACCACCTTCACCTTCCGCAACAAGATGAGCCAAACGGCTCTGCCGATCCGGAGCTGGGGCGCATTCATGCCGCCGAACGGCGTTGGCGGGGGAGGGGTGCACTGGAACGCCGAGACCTGGCGCTTTCCTGCCGTCGGATTTCGTGCTGAAGACCCACCTGACCGAGCGCTACGGCACAAGCTTCCTGCCCGAGGGTATGACGACCAGGACTGGGACGTGACCTATGACGAGCTCGAGCCGCATTACGACCGGTTCGAATATCTCTGCGGCACGTCCGGCCAAGCCGGCAACATCAAGGGCACGATCATGGAGGGGGGCAATCCGTTCGAAGGGCCGCGTTCGCGTCCCTATCCCAATCCGCCGCAGGATCAGCCGTTCAGCCACACGCTCTTTGCCAAGGCGGCGCGCGACATCGGCTACAAGCCGTTTCCGCAATCCTCCGGCAACATGTCGCGACCATATCAAAATCCATTGGGCGTTCGACTGGGACCATGCACCTATTGCGGGTTCTGCGAGTGGTTCGGTTGCGGCAACTACTCAAAGGCCTCGCCGCAAACCACCATCCTGCCGGCGCTGGTCCGCAAATCCAACTTTGCGGCACGCGACAACAGCGGGGTCACGCGGATCAATCTCGACAGCTCCGGCAAGCGCGCCACAGGCGAGACGTTTGTCGATGCCGCGGGCGATGAGTGGGAGCAGCCGGCCGATCTCGTTTTGCTCTCCGCCTATACGATTTTCAACATCCAGCTTCTGCTGATGTCGGGCATCGGAAAGGCCTACGATCCCGCGCCCAATACCGGCGTGATCGGCCGCAATTTCACGCACCAGACCGTCTCAGACGTCCTTCGATCCTGCGAAGTTCATCTTCAATCCTTTCATCGCCTCCGGCGCGATCGGAATGTGCATCGACGAGTTCAACGGCGACAATTTCGACCATGGTCCGCATGGGTTCGTCGGCGGCGGTTAGTGGGACAGGTGCAGACCAATGGCCGGCCGATCGAAACCACACCCTTCTGCCGGGAACGCCGTTGTGGGGCGCGAATGGAAGAAGGCGGTCAAGGAAAACTATCAGAGCGCGATCAAGCCCGGCACCGGCGTCCATGGCAGCATGTACAGCTACTGTGATGTCTATGTCGATCTCGATCCCACCTACAAGGATCGCTTCAACCGGCCGCTGGTCCGGATCACCATGGATTTCCATGACAACGAGATCAAGCAGAACAAATTCCTGACCGACAAGTTCGCCGAGATCTTTCAGGCAATGGGCGCAAAACAGGTCCACAAGGAAGATCGCAAGGCACCGTATGACATCACCAAGCATCAGACCACGCATCTCTGCGGCGGAGCGGTGATGGGCAGTGATCCTAACACTAGTGCGCTTAATCGTTACCTCCAGAGCTGGGACGTGACGAACCTGTTCGTGCTCGGCGCCAGCGCGTTTCCGCAGAATGCCGGCTACAACCCCACCGGAACGGTCGCTGCGCTCGCCTATTGGGCGGCCGACGCGATCCGCTCAAAGTATCTCAAGAATCCTCGGCAGTTGATCAATGCGTAGATCCGCACAGTTCGCATTGGCCGCACTCGCGCTTGGCGCCGGCGCGGGCAAGGCCACGAGTGCGAGCTTGCAGGATTTCGCCGCCGTCGAGCGCGGGCACTATCTCGCCGACGCCGCAGATTGCGGAAGCTGCCATACCGTCCCCGGCAGCGATCACCCGTTCGGTGGCGGCAGGCCGATCGAAACGCCGTTCGGGGTGCTGGTCGCCCCCAACATCACGCCGGACCGTGAGACCGGGATCGGTGCCTGGAGCGACGAGGAGTTCAACGCAGCCGTGCGCGATGGGCGCCGACGCGACGGAAAGCGGCTGTACCCGGCGATGCCATTTCCCTACTTCGCGAGGATGACGCGGGAGGACGTGAAGGACATCCGCGCCTATCTGTCGACGGTCGAGCCGGTCCACAATGCGGTGGCCGTCGATCAACTGCCGTTCCCGCCTAACCATAGGACGGCAATGACGGTCTGGGACAAGCTCTACTTCAAGCCGGGCACCTTCAAGAACGAGCCATCGAAGTCGAAGGAGTGGAATCGCGGAGCGTATATGGTCCAGGGCCCCGGACATTGCGGCGCCTGTCACACGCCAAAGACCCTCCTGGGCGGAGACGAGGCCTCAAAGCCCTTGCGGGGCTATGCGCTCCAAGGCTGGGTCGCGCCCGATATCACCAGCGGTCAGGGGCCGCTCGCGCAATGGTCAGCCGACGACGTCGCGCAATATCTCAAGACCGGCCATAACCGCTTTGCCGCCGCGGCCGGCTTGATGGGCGAGGTGGTCGAGCTCTCGACGTCGAAACTGAGCGACGACGACGTCAAGGCGATGGCGGTCTAATGAAGGACGTCTCCGGACCAAAGCCCGCAGCCGACAGCTCGGCTGATTCCAAGGTGCTGACGGCGGGGGCGCGATCTATCAGGATCTCTGCTCGGCCTGCCACAAGTCGGATGGGACGGGCGTTCCCAATCTCATCCCAAATCTCGCCGAGGCGGCCACGGTCAATACGAAGGACCCCACGACGGTATTGCGGGTGATCCTCCAGGGCGCACTGAGCGTTGCGACCGACCGCGAGCCGACCGGTCCGGCCATGCCAGCCTTCGGATGGCAATTGAACGACGAGCAAGTCGCCGCAGTGGCGAGCTATATCCGCAATCATTGGGGCAAGGCGCCGCCGGTCAGCGAGGACGACGTCAGGAAGGAGCGCGCGCGATTGGATGCCAGGACCAACTAGGCCTTACGTCCTGGTCATGAAATCCATCAGGCCAAGCCAAAGAAGGATCCCGAGCCAGAACAGCCCGGCACCCGCGAAGATGAGCGTGAGGCCGCTCCGATGTCGCAGCTCCATGAAAATGGCGGCGACGAGTCCTGCTTTGATGGTGCCGATGCTCAGGGCGACGACGGAATTGCCGGTTCCGAGCGGCACATAGGCGAGCGTTACGGTTAATGCCAGCAAGGCCAGCAGGCCAAGCCAGGCACCGACGAGAGGAAGTGGTGGTCGCCATTGCGTCATGAGGAGGATCGCCCGGGCAGGTAGATCAGCGCGAATAGGAATATCCAGATCGCGTCGACGAAGTGCCAGTACAGCGCCCCGCTGCGCAACGCCGTTTGATGGCGCGTCGTCGGCGCCGTCCGGCAGATGGTCGCCAGTGTGATCAACAGGCAAATCCCGATCAGCATGTGCAGGGCGTGGATCGCGGTCGCGATGAAGTAGAAGATGAAGAAGAGCTGGACGCCACTAGCGCGCGATCCGGCGAACTGGAAGTCGACGCCCGGGACGAGGTGCTCATCATACTCCTTGCTGTACTCGATCCCCTTGAGCACGATGAAGGCCAGGCCAAGGCAGGCCGCACCCACGAGTAGCCATGTGACGATCCTGGCGGTGTCAGGCGAGAAGATCTCGACCGCCCACGCGACCAGGAAGCTCGAGGTCAGGAGCACGGCCGTGTTGGCCGTTCCGATCACGATCTCGGTGCGACGGCTGCCCTCGGCAAAGTCCTCCGGGAACGCGTGCCGGTAGACGAAATAGGTTAGGATCAGGCCGCCGAACAGGAGTACTTCCGTAGCGATGAAGACCCACATGCCGAGTTCGGCGGTGTGATCGCGGTGAGGTATTGAGGCGTATTGCGGCGCGAAGGCGAAGCTTTCAGGCATTTTGCGGCTCCGCCTGAAAGTCCCCGTTGTATTGATAAGGCGCGCGCGTCACCACGGGCTGCGTCGTGAAGTTGAACTCCGGCGGCGGCGACGACGTCTGCCATTCGAGACCAGTCGCGTTCCAGGGATTTGCCGATGCGCGGGCGCCGAAGAACGCGGAATAGCCGAGGTAAAGCAGCGGCATCAGATAAGCAACGGCGAGGATCGCTGCGCCTCCGGATGACAGCACGTTCCAGACCTGAAACTCCGGCGGATAGACGTGATAGCGCCGCGGCATGCCTTCGGCCCCGAGAATGAACTGCGGGAAGAACGTGAGATTGAAACCGAAGAAGATCAACACGGCGGCCGTACGCGCCCAATATTCTGAATAGTGCCGGCCGGTCATCTTCGGCCACCAATAGTGCAGTCCGCCGAAATAGGCCGTCACCATGCCGCCGACCATGATGTAGTGGAAGTGTGCCACGACGAAATAGGTATCGGTCGCGTGCACATCAAAGGCGAGGCAGGCGAGGAAGAGACCCGTGAGGCCGCCAATCGTGAACAGGCCGATGAACGCCAGCGCATAGAGCATGGGCGCGTCGAAATGGATCGAGCCCTTGTGCAGGGTCGCAGTCCAGTTGAAGACCTTGATGGCGGAGGGTACGGCGACGATGAAGCTCATGAAGGAGAAGACGAGGCTTGCGACCAGCGATTGGCCACTGACGAACATGTGGTGACCCCACACCAGGAAGCCGACCGCGGCGATGGCGAGGCTCGCCCAGGCGACGAATTTGTAGCCGAACACCTGCTTTCGCGAGTAGCAGGAGACCAACTCGTTGATCACCCCCATGCCCGGCAGGATCATGATGTAGACCGCGGGATGCGAGTAGAACCAGAACAGGTGCTGGAACAGCAGCGGATCACCCCCGATCCTGGGATCGAAAATGCCGACGCCGAAGAAGCGTTCGGTCGCAATGAGAATCAGGGTGATGGCGAGCACCGGTGTCGCCAGCACCAAGATAACGGAGGTCGCATAGAGCGACCACAGGAACAGTGGCAGGCGATACCAGGTCAGCCCGGGGGCGCGCAGGCGATGGATGGTGACAATGAAATTGAGCCCGGTCAGGATCGACGAGAAGCCGGCAATGAAGACGCCTGCGGCCGCGACGATCACGTAGCTGTTGGAGTAGAGCGTGGAGAACGGCGTGTAGAAGGTCCAGCCGGTATCGACGCCGCCCGCGAAAATGGCAAACAACGTGGTACAGCCACCCAGCATGAAGATGTACCAGCTCATGAGATTAAGCCGCGGGAAGGCAAGGTCGCGCGCGCCGATCATCAGCGGGACAATGAAATTGCCGAGTGTGTTGGGAATAGACGGGATCAGAAAGAACCACACCATGATGATGCCGTGCATGGTGAACAGACGGTTGTAGATGTCCGAGCTGACCAAGTCGGCTTGCGGGGTGGCGAGCTCGATCCGGATCGCGGTGGCAGCGGCGCCGCCGATGAAGAAAAAGAAGATCAGGCTCGCAAAATAAAGGATCGCGATCCGCTTGTGGTCCGTCGTCAAGAACCAGGATTTCAGGGTGTAGTCGGTGGTAAGATAATTCTTCTCGCTCATGATTGGCGTCCTGCGAGGGATTTGATGTAGAGGACGAGTCGCAAGAGCTGGTCCTCGCTGACTTTTCCTTCGAACGAAGGCATCAACGGCTCATAGCTGGCGACGACCTGGCTGCGCGGCAGCAGGATGGAATCCCGGATGTACTTGTCATCCGCGATCACGCTGGTGCCATCGGACAGCGGCACCGGCTTGCCGTACAACCCTTCCAGCGGTGGTGCTCGGACCTTGCTGCCATAGCCATGGCAGCCGCTGCACCCGAGCTCGCGAAATAGGACGCCTCCTTCATCCGCAAGCGGACTTAATGGGGCCTGCTGCGTCAGCCAGTTGGAAAAATCGGCCGGCTCCATCGCCACGATCTCGCCGATCATGCCGGAGTGATCGGTGCCGCAATATTCCGCGCAGAACAGGTGATAGTGCCCCGGCTTGTCCACCTCGATCTCGAGGTCCTGGTAGCGGCCCGGGACCACATCATGCTTGAGCCGAAGGGCCGGGATGAAGAAACTGTGAATGACATCCTGCGACGCCATCACGAGGCGTACGGGGCGCTTGACCGGAATGTGCAGTGCGTCGATTTCCGACTGGCCGCCGGGATGCTGCGTCTTCCACATCCACTGTTTCGCGACGACGAACACGTCATGCTCGTCCGCCTGTGTCTTGTAGATCTGGAAATAGACGCTGGCCCCCCAGACGAAGAGGCCGAGGAAGCAGATGAACGAGGCGGTGGTCCAGCCGACCTCCCAATGCCAGCTTTTGACGACGCGGTCATCGCGGTCGGTCTGGTTGCCCGCGCGATAGCGCACGCAAAACAGCATCAGCAGAAAGAACAGCAGCCCTAACACCAGCGCGCTTGCAACCAATAGACCAGCGAACAGCAGATCGACATCGCCGCTATGCAGCGAGAGCGCGGGCTGCCAGAACGGGATCCACTGGCGCCACATCTACGGCAGCCTCGTCCGGCGCGAGCTCATGGAGATGGCCACCCCGGCAACCCCTTGCGCAGGAGGATCTCGACCGCGCGGTCAATCGGAATGCGGACTTCGCCTCGATTGCGATCGGCCCAGCCGTAACCGCGCTCGATCTGCTCGTCGGCCTGTCGTGACTTCTGCAGCGCATCCCGAGGGGTGACCTCGAGCGGCGGCGCATTTGAGCTCAACGCGGGACGGCTTGCAGGTGTGATGCGCTTCATCGATTGCGGATACATAAGCGGCAGCACGAGCGGCGTGACTGCGACGAAAGTCGCAAGGCCTCCCGCAAGCCACCCGACGAGGCGGAGTCCGACGTCCGACCGCTCGTAGTCGAAGCGCTTGCCGTCCGCCATGGTGTTGTCCTCGGTCGCGGCAGGACAATGCCGTATCGGGGATAGCGTTCCTACATTAGGAACCAACGCACGATGGCAAGGTTGTCGACCGGGAGCTCGCCATCCGGTCACAGCGAGAATGGTTCAGATATTCTCCTCCGTGGCGGATACCTGGTTACGCCTGTTTCTGATCGGCGGCCTGTCCCTGGCCGGCGGCGGCACTGTCGCGGTCGTTGGCTTTGCACACTCGGCGTATATGACGGACACCCACATTCGACCGCATCAGCCGGTGCCTTTCAGTCACCGTCACCATGCGGGGGAACTCGGCATCGACTGTCGCTATTGCCACAGCAACGTTGAGGCTGGCCCCCAGGCAGGCCTCCCATCGACCGAGACCTGCATGACATGCCATTCGGAAATCTGGACCAACGCGTCAATGCTCGAGCCGTTGCGGCGAAGCCTCGCCGACAACACGCCGATCCGGTGGACCCGGGTCGCAAAGCTCCCTGACTACGTGTTCTTCCGCCACGACATCCATATCGCCAAGGGCGTCGGCTGCGAAACCTGCCACGGCCGTGTCGACCAGATGGCGCTAACCTATCGCGCGAAAGCGTTCACCATGGAGTTCTGCATCGGTTGCCATCGTGATCCCGCGCCGCATCTGCGACCGCTGGAATACATCACCGACATGTCATGGAAGCCGCCGGCAAATGCGCGCAAGGGAGGCGAGGCGATCGCCGCCCATGAGGGCATTCGGGTCGGCGAACTCACCCACTGCTACGTATGTCACCGATGAAGCGCCGCATCGACCATCGATCGACGGACGGCCCGCGCGTTTGGGCGGGCATCGAGGAGCTCTCAGACGATCCGCGCTTCCAGGCCTTCATCGACGCGGAGTATCCCGCGGTGCAGGAGTTTTCGAAGACCGCGCGCCGCGAATTCTTGAAGCTGATGGGCGCATCCTTCGCTCTGGCGGGGCTGACCGGCTGCGAGAAGAGCTCGTTCGTCGCCGCGTTACCCTATGTCGACCAGCCTGCGAGCGAGACCGTCGGCCTGCCGCGCTACTATGCGACGGCGGTGCTCCTCGACGGCTTCGCGCAGCCCGTGATTGCCACGACCCATGCGGGACGGCCAACGAAGCTCGACGGCAATCCGGGGCATCCGGCTACACGAGGCCGTAGCGACGTCTTCATGCAGAGCGCGGTGCTGCAGCTCTATGATCCGGACCGCGCGGCCGCGCCGAGCCGGCACGGCGAGCCCGTGAGCTGGGCCGATGTGGAGTCGGCCATCGGTGCAATGCGCGAGAGCTGGCGGGCCGATCAGGGCGAGGGCGTGCGGCTGCTGCTCGGACCGACCACGTCGCCGACGCTGCGGCGGCAGATCGATTCGTTTCTGAAGCAGTTTCCAAAAGCGCGCGTTCATGTGCACGCGCCCACAGGTCTTGATGCGAGACGACAAATCACGGCTGCGGTCTATGGGCAAGCCATTGACGTGCACTATGTGCTCGCGAACTGCGATGTCGTTGTCAGCCTCGACGATGATTTTCTGGGACCGGGACCTGACCAGCTGCGCAATGCGCTGGGCTGGTCGCAGTCGCGTCGGCGGTTTGCGGATCGGCCGGGTAATCAATTGTTCATGGCGGAAAGCGTGCCGTCCGCGACGGGTGCATTGGCGGCCCGGCGCTTGATCGCTGACGCGCGTCGCATGCCGGCCCTGGCGGAGGCGCTTGCAAACGCTATCGGCGTCGCCGGGGCATCCCGGCCGGAGTTGACGGATGCCGAGGGCCGCTGGATTGCGCGTGCCGCGGCGGCCTGCAAGGGGCGGCCGGGGCGGTCGCTGATTGTCTCAGGTTTGGGTGGAGGTGCCGCCACCGGCCTTTGGGTGGCCAGGATCAATCAACAACTCGGGAATGCCGGCCAGACGCTCAAGCTGACGGCGCCGATCTCCGGACCGGCGAATGCGGGGACGCTTGCCGAGCTCGTGTCTGATATCAACAGCGGGCGGGTGAGTTCGCTTATCGTCTTCGACATCAATCCTGCCTATGGCGCACCCGGCGAGCTCGGCGCCGGCGAAGCCATCAAGCGCGTCCGCTCCTCGATTCATCTCGGCCTGCAACGGGATGAGACCGGCGCACTCTGCGAATGGCAGCTTCCGCTCGCACATGCGCTGGAAAGCTGGAGCGATGCGCGCGCCGTCGATGGCACGGCGACCATCCTTCAGCCGGTGATCTCACCGTTCTACGACGTGAGGACGGTGCACCAGATCGTCGCAATGTTGCTCGGAGAGATCAATCCGGCCGCAGATGCCGCCGTCCGCGCGACCTGGCAGGCGAGCTTTGGCGACGCATTCGAGGCACGTTGGAAACAAGCGTTGCATGACGGCTTTGTCGAGGGGGCTGCGTCGTTCATCACGGCCTCGCCCGCGAGCAACATCATCGCGCCGCCAAGCACGACCGGCGATCTCGACATCGTGTTTCGGCCGGACCCGACCGTCTGGGACGGCCAGTTCGCCAATGTCGGCTGGCTCCAGGAACTTCCGAAGACGCTGACGACCGTCACCTGGAGCAATGTGATTGCCGTGAGTCCGGCGCAGGCAAAGCGTCTCGCTGCCAGCAATGGCGATCATGTCGAAGTGAGGATCGGCGAGCGTCGCGTGAGCGGGCCGCTCTGGATCATGCCGGGCCAGGCCGACAATACGGTCGCGCTCTTTCTTGGCTATGGAAGGACGCGGGCCGGGCGCGTCGGCAATGACCTCGGCTATGACGCCTATCGCGTGCAACCAGGCGCCGAACCGTGGCTGACGCGTGGAAGCCTCCGCAAGCTCGAGACCAATGAAGATCTCGCGGTAACCCAGCTGCATCACCGCCTGGAAGGATTTGATCTCGCCCGCGAGGTCAGTCCGGGTCAGGCAGAGCGGGCATCGCCCAATCTTGCCAGTCTTTACGCCCCCTGGCCGAAATCGAAGAACGCCTGGGGCATGGTGATCGATCTCGACAGCTGCATCGGTTGTAATGCCTGCGTGGCGGCATGCACCGCTGAGAACAACGTTCCCGTGGTCGGGGCGGATCAGGTCAGGGCCGGCCGCGAGATGCACTGGCTGCGGATCGGGCGCTACTACACCGGTGACATCGCCGAGCCGCGCAGCTTCTTTGAGCCGGTGCCCTGCATGCATTGCGAGGACGCGCCCTGCGAAATGGGCTGCCCGGTCCACGCCACGACGCACAGTCCCGAGGGCGTGAACCAGATGGTCTATAACCGCTGCATCGGCACGCGCACCTGTTCCAGCTACTGTCCCTACAAGGTGCGGCGCTTTAATTTCTACGACTATCGCGCCCCCACCGATTCATCGGAACATGCCGCCCACAATCCTGACGTGACCGTGCGCTCGCGCGGCGTCATGGAGAAATGCACCTATTGCACGCAGCGCATCGAGGCAGCGCACGTCGCTGCGGATAAGGAGAACCGTCCCTTGCGCGATGGCGAGGTGGTCACGGCCTGCCAGCAGGCCTGTCCCACCAAGGCGATCGTGTTTGGAGACATCAACGATTCGAGCTCGGAGGTCTCGCGGCTGAAGCGCGACGGCCGGCACTATGTGCTGCTCGAGGAGCTGGGAACGCGGCCGCGCACGACCTATCTGGCGCGCTGGCGCGAGGATGAGACGGAATCGAGGCAGGGATGAGCGATCGATCCGACATCCTGCCGACGCGCCAGAGCATGGGCGGCATCGCCGACCAGCTCACCGGCATCCCCCTGCATTTCCCCGTGGAGCGGCGCTGGCTGATCGCGATGATGTTCGCGAGCGCGCTGCTTTTGCTGCTGATGGTCTCGGTGGTCGAGCTCTTCACCCGCGGCGTCGGCATCTGGGGCATCAACATCCCGGTAAACTGGGCCTTTGCGATCCACAACTATGTCTGGTGGCTCGGCATCGGCCATGCCGGCACGCTGATCTCGGCGCTGCTGCTGCTAACTGGAAGTGAGTGGCGCAACTCGCTCAATCGCTTTGCTGAGACCATGACGCTGTTCGCTGTAGTCTGCGCCGGGATCTATCCGATCCTGCATCTCGGCCGGCCTTGGTACGTCTATTGGATGTTTCCCTACCCGGCCAGCATGAGCGTCTGGCCGCAATTCCGCAGCCCGCTGGAATGGGACATCTGGGCGGTGCTGACCTATCTAACGGTCTCACTGGCGTTCTGGTACACCGGCTTGATCCCCGACCTCGCCGCGGCGCGCGACCGAGCAACTCGTCGCGGCTGGCAGATCTTCTTCGGCATCACGGCACTCGGATGGCGCGGCTCGGCCAGGCATTGGCTGCGCTGGTCACAGGCGTACCGGCTGACAGCAGCCCTTGCCGTGCCGCTGGTCGTATCCGTCCACAGCGAGGTGTCGCTGCTGTTCGCGGTGGGACAGATCCCGGGTTGGCACTCGACAATTTTTCCACCCTACTTCGTGCTGGGGGCTGCCTTTTCCGGCTTTGCCATCGTTTCCATCATCGCCGTGGCGCTGCGCTCGTGGTTCGGGCTCGAGAACCTTGTAACCGACGATCATCTCGATGTGCTCGGAAAGGTCCTGCTCGCGACCGGCCTGATGACTGGGTATGGCTATGTCTTCGAAGTGTTCGACGCCGTCTATTCGGGGGAGGCTCATGAGCTCCAAACGCTGGCGGACCGTTTCGTCGGCGCCTACGCCTGGACTTATTGGGGCGCCGTCATCTTCAATTTCACTCCGCTACAGGCCCTGTGGTGGCGGGTCGTGCGGCGGACTGGATGGATGCTGCTGCTGATCTCGGTGTCTGTCGCGATCGGAATGTGGCTCGAGCGCTACATGATCCTAGTCACCGGTCTCTATCGCGACTTCCTCGTCTCATCCTGGAGCCACTTCACGCCGACCTTTTGGGACTGGTCGACCTATTTCGGCACGATCGGGCTTTTCCTGGTGCCGTTCCTCATCGCCATCAGGCTCGTTCCCATGATCTCGATCTTCGAGAGCAAGGAGCTTCTACACGAAGAGAAAGAGGAGCAGCAGCATGGCTGAAGAGCTCTATGGCGCGTTGGCGGAATTCAGGAGTCCGGAGGACCTGCTGGCGGCAACACGAAAGGCGCGGGAAGCCGGCTACCGCAATCTCGACGCCTTCACGCCGTTTCCGGTCGAGGGACTGGATCGCATTTTGCGGCTTCCGCGCCCCACCATTTCCTTCGTCGGTCTTGCTGGGGCCATCGCCGGAGCAGGCGCCGCGCTGATCATGCAGTTCTATGTGAACTACGACTACCCGCTCAATGTCGGCGGTCGGCCGATCTATGCAATCTCGGCCTTCGCGGTCGTGACCTTCGAGCTCACCATCCTGTTCTCCGCACTCGCGATGCTGGCGGGGATGTTGTGGCAGAACGGGCTGCCGCGGCTCAACTATCCCGTGTTCGGCACCGGGCGATTTCATCACGCCAGCAAGGACCGCTTTTTCCTTTGCGTGAGCGCGGACGATGCCAAGTTCGAGGCGGCCAAGACCTTGGCGTTCCTCCGCGGCACGGGGGCGCTTTCCGTGGAGCTCGTGCCGGGATGAACAGGCTGCCGCTCATCGCTGTGCTTGCAGCTCTGCTCGCCGCCTGCGACCAGAACATGGACGTGCAGCCGCGCTACAGCGAATATTCGCGCGCGCCGCTATTTCGCGGCAGCGCGCTGCGCTGGCCCCCGCCAAACACGGTCGCCCGCGATGATCTCGAACGGGAGAAGGCCGCCAGCACGAAACCTGTGCTCTCGGCTGAACTGCTGGCGCGGGGGCGGGAGCGCTTCGGCATTTTCTGCTCGCCATGTCACGGCGCCGGCGGCGACGGCACTGGGATCATCGTCCGGCGCGGCATGCCGCGGCCGACCAGCTATCACGACGATCGGCTGCGCGCGGCGGACGATCAATACTTCTTCGATGTGATCACCAACGGCCATGGTGCGATGTATTCCTATGCGGCCCGCGTCCCGCCGGGGGATCGCTGGGCGATCGTCGCCTATATCCGCGCGCTTCAACTCAGCCGTCACGCTTCGCTCGACGACGTGCCGGCGGATGAGCGGGCCAAGCTCGAGAGCGCGCCATGAGAGTTCGTGCCGGCGCAGGGAGCGGGGTGGCGGCAATATCGGGCCTGATCCTGATCGCTGGATTTGTCGTCGACGCACGGTCGACCGCTGCGGCCTATCTCGTCGCCTGGATCGCCTGGGGAGCCATCCCGATCGGAGCGCTTGTCCTCTTCATGACAAGCTATCTGGTGCGGCGCCGCTGGACCGAGGCGCTGCATCCGATCTTCGTCGCGGCCACCGGCATCCTGCCTGTCGTCGCGCTGACATTCATTCCCGTCCTTCTCTTCATGAAGGAGATCTATCCCGCCATCGCCGATCCGGCGTCATTGCCGCCGTTCAAGGCGCGCTGGTTTGTGCCGTGGTTCTTCGTGCTGCGGACGGTGATCTACTTCTCGGTCTGGATCGGGCTCGCCGAATGGCTCCGGCGTGCCTGGCGCGACGATGAGGCCATGGTGCGCGCGGCATCGGTGGGGTCGATCGCGTGGATCTTGACCGTGTCGTTCGCCGGGATCGACTGGATGGAATCGCTGGAGCCCGAATTTCATTCATCGATCTATGGCCTGATCTATCTCAGTTTCGTGCTGACCAACGGAGCGGCCTTCGTGATCGGTGGCGGGCTGTTGTCGACGCGAAGGATCGGTCCGAGCCGCGGCTATAGTGGCCTGCTGCTCTCGGTGGTGCTGCTGTGGTGCTACCTCCACGCCATGCAGTACATCGTCATCTGGTCGGGAAATATTCCCAAGGAGGTCACCTGGTATTTGGTGCGATCGGAAAACGGCTGGCAGTTCATCCTGGCTGCGCTCTCGTTCGGGCAATTCGTGTTTCCATTTTGTGCGATGCTGAGCTCCAGCGTGCGATCGGACCCGCATTGGTTGTTGGCCCTGTGCGGGCTGACGCTGGCGATGCGGTGCGTCGAGTCCTCGATCCTCATTCTTCCGGCCATTCACGGGCGGTCGTTCGCAATGACAGCTGTAATGCTGCTCGCCGCGGCGCTCTTTCAGGGCTTGGTGTTGTGGATCACGTTCCAGGCGGTCCTTGCGCGGGTGGCGGAGGAGAGGGCGCCGATCGCCGGTATCTGGCCGCAAACTCGCGTCGAAAGAGAAGCCCGATCAGCAGGGCAAGGACAATGACGCTGATGGAGGCGGCCGCTAGCAGAAGGCGCCGCGCTGCCAGCGTATACGTGCCGCTGGCGGGATCGAAGCTGTAGCAGAGCAGGTGGACCTGATCGGTCCAGCGCCCGACATGCCCCTGGCCTGCTTCGACCAGGGCAAGACGCAGGCTCGGCGCATCCACCGCCAGCGCCGAGAGCGCGCGCGAAATCCGCCCATCAGGTGTCACCACGAAGGCGGCTGCGGGATGGGCAAATTGATCGTGCTCGCGATCGTAGATGGTCCGCACGCCAAATGCATCGGTCAACGAGCCAACGTCCGCAGCCGCCGTCCGCAGGAAGGCGCTGTGTTCGGATAGACCACTCCTTGTACTCAGCTGCGCATTCTTCATGGCCTGCGCCTGAGCGGCTGTATCCTTGGGATCGAAGCCGACAACGATGAGCCGAAAGTCCCTGCCGGCGCTCAGGCCGGTGTCGGCCAGCGCGTTCGACACGATCGATATCGCCGGTCCGCAAAGCGCGTTGCAGGTGTAGTCGGCGAGGATCCAGACGGTAGGGACGCCTAGCCAGTCTCGCAGCGGCGCGGTGTTGCTGCTCAGATCACGCATGCGGACTTGCAGTGGCAACAGTGCATTCAGTCGTGGCGCGAGCGTCGCTTGGTCAAGCTGGCTAGCCGTAACGGCGGCCTGGGCAGTGCAGGGCATCGCTCCAAGGCACGCCAAGACGATCATCCATACCGCGATCGGCGCGGAGACCTTTGATACATCGATCGTACTTTGGGCTGGCAAAACGTGCCTCTGGTCCCGTGATCCCCACGTGCATGGCGGCGGCCACGATCGGGCTATTTCGCATCCGGCAATGTCGGTGCGCTGCCTTTGTTCCAACGTCGCTTCGGAACGGAACCTGATCCTCACGATTTCATTGGAATCCGGGGTGCGGACATGAATGGCGGAGGATGATGAGGGACAGCGAGTCGGAAATACCCGACATCCGGGATGCCGTTCACCTCTGCGTTGACATGCAGAACATTTTCGCTCCCGGCGGCCTCTGGGAAACGCCGTGGATGGAGCGGGTTTTACCTGCGATCACGGATATAGCTTCGCGCTACAAGGTACGAACCGTTTTCTCGCGCTTCATCACGCCCGAGGCGCCGGAGGATCGCGTTGGACAATGGCAAATCTACTTCCGGCGCTGGAGGGAAGCGACGCGCGACCGGATTGCGCCGTTCGGCCTCGAACTCGTGCCGGCTCTGGCCCGGTTCGCCCCTCCCGCGCTCGTGATCGACAAGCCTGCCTATTCGGCGTTCAGCAACCCCGCTTTGGCAGATCTACTTGTCGGAAAGGGGATCGGCACGGTCGTGATCACCGGCGCCGAGACGGACGTCTGTGTCTTGTCGACGGTCCTCAGCGCCGTCGATCACGGCTTCAGGGTTGTGATCGTGGAGGACGCCTTGTGCAGTTCCTCCGATGTTGGCCACGATGCGCTCATGACGATGTATCGCACCCGCTTCCATGGCCAGGTGGATCTGGTAACCGCCGAGGAGCTCGAGAAGTTTTGGCGCGAATAGCGATCCCTTCGCGTTGCAGCATACGAACCCTTTGCAGAGGCGAGACGACCGCAAGCAGTGCCGCTCGGCTGGCGAGGAACCGCCATATGGGCGCGCAAAGTTGATTCGTAGAACACTTTGGGACAGCATGCCGGAACCGGACATCGTGTGCCGGTCAAGCTGCCGCGCGTGGAATTCGAAAGCCGCTACCGGCGCAAGTTCATCGATCCTGCCTTCGCGCCGCTAATTTAACGGACGAACTCGATGCGATCATCGGCGCCGCCTGGGATGCCTACAGTCATTCGCGCAAAGCGCCGCTGACTCGGAAGGCCGGACCCGGCTTCGCCGATCCGAATTACGAGATCGCCATCGACTGGCTCGATGCACGAGCCCTTGATCGGCGGCGTAGAGTCCTCCCATCTGAAGAAGGAATGCGCGATGGGATTGAGACGCAGGGCGAGTCAAGCAGACGGATTCCCTTGAAGATCGACTCGCGCAGTTCGCGCGAGCATACGGGACCCCGCCAAAAAGGAGCCTCCGAGGCGGAAGCGAAGTGAACTGCTGTAGCGAGCCTACAACGCCGATCACGCCGCCGACCTAAGTCGGCAGCTTCACGAACGGCATTAAGAACGAGCCGCTGCAGGGCAGGTACCTGACACACGGAGCCTTCCCATGCCAAGCATCGTCACAATTCTCGCGATCAACCGACGGTTTCCGAACAGTCTCGCTCAATCCGTGCGCGGCGGCTCCTCGAAGACCACATTGGCATCGAGCAGAATCATTCGAAGCGCATTTGCCTGGCGGGACGCGCGCCGCGACCATGTTCAAGTGCCTCGACATCGGCATTGGTGAGGTCAATCTTCCGGCTCATCTCCGAAATGGCGATGCCGAGCCGCAGCCGGCCCTCAGGGCGCACGGCGGCCTCCAGAATGGCGCGCATTTCCGCTTCGGCGCTGCGATTGTGCTGGGCCGCACGGACTTTCAGGGCGCGATGCGCCTCCTCAGAGAGGTTGCGGATGGTCACAGCGGCCATGATGGCGTGCTCCAGAGATTAACTGCGATGATATCAAAATAGAATGTTTGATAGTATTTTCCCGGCCTCCGAACCAAGGCCGCGAGAAACCCAAGCATTCTAGCGTGGTTGGCCCAGACGGCTCCATAGTCCTCCAGCTACAGATAATGCGAATTTCTCTCATCACCCCACACCGTAATCCGGATAGCCCATATTTCCGATCAAGCGTTGGCAAATCTCAGCAACCACGCGCGCTTCATCGTCGCGACCTCTATCGACCCCGGTGTTCGGCAACAAATGGATTATCGTCTTCGCGACGCAATCTATAGCCTGCCGTGCCGCGTGCGCCATGCAGGGGAAAACCGCTGTCTTGGGCGGACAGCCGATCCTTGAAGCACAGGTTAACATAGTCGAACATATCGGTGCGTGACCGGAAGTTCGCCGTGACTCAAAAAAATATTGTCGGGGAATTGGGCTTCAATGGCTCGGCGGACTACCAGATAGGTCGCGAGGTCCGCGCCGGGGAACCGATAGATCGCCTGCGTGACGGGACTTCTTGGGGCGGTTGTCCTCGCGGTGATTCATCTTTCTTGCGCCTTAAGTCACGGTTGGGGTTGTCCCGCTTGTGAAGAAGCCATCAGCGAATCTCCCATCCATACTCCTGGCTACCTCGCACCAAGCGAAGAGGAATTGCAGGAGCAGGATTCACCTGACCGCCTCCATTCAAGAGCCGTTTCGCTCGACGCTGTCCCGCAACATGGTCGATATAATTTGTTCGACTGATTGCGGCGGGATTCCGAGCTCGGAAAATCCTGGCATTCCGATCGACGCTACGCTGTCGATCTGCATCAACTCCACCTGATTCCGTGTGATGGGTGGCCTTGCAAATAGCTCCGAAACCCATCCTGCTACATGCCAAGCAGCAAATGGCACTGGAATGAGTATTGGCCTGCGGCCGGCCGCGTGCGCGACTGATCTGAGTAGCTCTTCGTATGTGTAGATGCGAGGACCAGCGCATTCGTACGTGACGCCCGTTTCGGTTCTCAGAAGCGCTCGTGTCACCGCTTCGGCCACATCGTCAACATAGGCCGGCTGCAATCTCGTCGATCCGCGACCGAACATTGGATATATCGGATATCGGCGGAGCAGTTTGAGGATGGTGGTGAGAAACGCGTCATTCGCGCCGAACATCACCGCCGGCCGAACCAGCGTGGCCTCAGAAAATGCTGCGCGGACCCCCAGTTCGCCTTCGCCGCGCTTGCGAATATAGAGGGACGGCGAAGTGGCGTCGGAGCCGATTCCGGAAACGTGGATGAGCCGCTTGACGCCAGC
The DNA here is from genome assembly GCF_029909975.1 of Bradyrhizobium sp. ISRA430. NCBI lineage: Bacteria > Pseudomonadati > Pseudomonadota > Alphaproteobacteria > Hyphomicrobiales > Nitrobacteraceae > Bradyrhizobium > Bradyrhizobium sp. ISRA430. Next base: position 4,271,479 of record NZ_CP094516.1, on the reverse strand, counting down.
TCGATGTGCTTGGGCGGCCAATCGCCGGGCGGATTCCACATGCACGGAGTGAAACGTCTCCGGCCCATGTTCAACATAGAGACTGACCGCATTGATGGCGCCGTATACGTCATCAATCGCACCGGCTATCGAACCCTCGTCGTGTAGATCCACCTGCACAGATTGGAGGCGCGGGTCGTCATAGCCAAAAAGCTGCCCGCCTCGTTCAGGATTTCTTGATGCAATCCGAACAGAAAACTCAGGCGCCTGGAGAAGGCATCGAACAATGCGGCGGCCGAGAAACCCCGTTCCACCGAACACCGTAACAAGGCGATTACTTGCGGCCGCCATGGCGACTCGTGATATCTGAGACCGTCTCAAGCAAGACCACGCCGGCGGAAAACGCCAGGCTCGGCGGTCGTCTGTCCGAGCGACGGGAACGCCTATCTGTCTGCGTATCCAGATCCAACGCGTGCTCCTTCAAATTAGTTCGCTAAGCGGCGTACTGGCGATGGCTTTTACAGGAGCGCGATGCGCAAGTCGCGGAACTGGACCGCTGAGCCCTCATGATGATTTTGCGGTCCGATATGACCGCGCGGCGCGCAAGGAGGCATTTGCCTGTGCGCGGTGATCTCAAATTCATTCCACTCGCCGACCGGACTCGAGAGGCGCCGAACGGCCGGAGCTAGCCGATAGATCGCTCCTGTCAGATGAAGTGCACTGCCGAGAACGTGATAATCCGGATCAAGTCAGCCCGACATTCCATTGGTCGCCGATGGGTTCAACGGAGAAAGTAGGTCTGTTCTTGGCCCATCGCGACCTTCGCTGCGGTTGCACAGAGCCGGTCGGTATCGGATCGAAGCGGATATTGAACGAAGATTTAGGAGTACGCGCGCTAGCTAGGTCGCGGGTTGGTTGCCTTTTCAATCATATCGGGCAGCGATTTGATGATCTGCTGCTCCGCGTAGTAGACGTCCTGAAGATCATGGATCAGCGGGTCTTCCATCGATTCTATATCCTTAGAGTCCCATTCAACGTCTCCCGTCGCAATGATGGCAATGGAACCGCCGCCGACCGGACGCCTGTCCCAACAGTGCACTCGGAGGACCGACATGGATGGATCGGAACGCTTCGCTAATCTGTTGGGATGGGCGGCGATGGACGTCGGGGGCGATATGCTGCGCGGCTCCAGGAAGCGCTATTTGAGACCGCGGTAAAGGGGCGAGACGCGGGGCGCGAGGAGCTCGCCGCCTGCTGCACTACCATCACCCACGGCCATGCACCTCGGCACCTCGGCAAAGCCGGACTGAGGAACCGGCGTCGCGAACGCGTGTTGACGCAAGCCGCCCGCTGCCTGCAGCTTGTTCAAGGTTCAAGATGGCTGACGAGACGATCACGACCACCGGCATCGCTGCTCACGGCGCTTCCCGCCTCCCGTCAGTGGATGTCGACAGCTTCAACATTGAACTGAAGGATGAGGAAGGATTTCTTGGGGACCGTGCCAGCAAGGGCGCCTTCCGGGACACTCTCGAAAAGTGGCGGAAGCCGTTGCGTAGATCCGGCGAAGACCCATTCGGCAAGGAGCTTTCCGAAGAAATCAGCAAGAAGGAACTCGACGCCATCCTGATCGGCGAAGATACCGACGCTTGGGCAGTTGTGCAGAGCGCTATCGAGGACTTCGCACAGGAGCTCGCCCACGTGACGCGCCGCTTCCTCAAGACCAAGGCCTGGGAGAAGACCGAGCGCATCGTGGTGGGCGGCGGCCTTAGCAATAGCCGGCTCGGCGAACTCGCCATCGCGCGCGCCGAAATCATCCTGAAGGCCGAGAATTTCAAGATCGAGATGCTGCCGATCCATCAGCATCCGGACGACGCAGGGCTGATTGGCGCGCTGCATCTCGCTCCTTCCTGGATCTTCGAAGCTCATGATTCCATCCTTGCCGTCGACATCGGCGGCACGAATATCCGCTGTGGCGTCGTGGAAACGCGTCGCAAGAAGGCGCCAGATCTCTCCAAGGCGTGCGTGTGGAAATCCGAGCTGTGGCGTCATGCCGACGACGAATCGAGCCGAGAGGAAGCGGTTAAGCGTCTCGTCAAAATGCTCAAGGACCTGACCACGAAGGCGGAGAACGAAGGATTCAAGCTCGCGCCGTTCATCGGCATCGCGTGTCCTGGCGTCATCGAGAGCGACGGCTCGATCGCGAAGGGTGCGCAGAACCTGCCCGGCAACTGGGAGAGCATTAAATTTAATCTGCCGGCAACTCTGGTCGAAGCCATTCCTCAGATCGGGGAACACGACACGACTATCGTCATGCATAACGACGGCGTGGTGCAGGGCCTGTCCGAGGTCCCGTTCATGAAGGACGTGAAACGTTGGGGCGTGCTGACAATCGGCACGGGCCTCGGCAACGCCCGCTTCACCAACCGCAACGGTAAGGGCGAACGCTGAGCCTAACGTAGGCAGACATAGCAAGAATATCGGAGAGTGGAGGTACGTCGCGCCTCGCCGCCTGTTTGCTTCAATCATTGCGGAGTATAGGAGGAGCGTCTATGCCTACGCAGGTCGTTTTGGACCATAGCGGGGACACGCGGCGCGAATTTGACGCGGCAGATCTGAAAGCATTGGCCAAGGCGGAGCAGCGCTTCAAGAACTTGACCGGCAAGAGATTCACTGCGGCGACGCGGACGGGCCTGGCGAAGTTGCCGTAGTGCGGGCATTCGACCCGACAGCCCAAGAGACGCTATTCTACCCGCGCCTCGTCGGCGGCTAGGTGAGCGCTTGCCATGCTTCTGTTCGGAGCTCGACGTCGGGCGGGTTCGCGGCTGCAAACGCTCCGCGAGCTCTATGCCAGCATCATCTTAGAAAACTCGCCAGAGGCCCGCGGCCGCCACCTGCTGCGCGCGTGGCTGTCACCGGCCCAACTCGCGCAGTTCGATGAACATCGGTACTTCGATGTGGTCGGTTGCGATACTGCCAAGCGGTACCGCATCAACGATGGGACGGCTCCGAACGTCCACGAGCTCGACAAGGCGGGAACGCCGAGGGTGGGTTGGTGCTTTGCGCCTTCAGCGCGCCTGGTATCCGGCGACGTGATGCTCGCGCAGAAGATTGCTCTGGAAACCAACGAGAATGCCGTGCTCGCGGTGGCCAACGAGTTTCCGCCGCGGCTGCCGTTTAACCGACGATCGTACGATTATCCGCGCCCGCCTTATCCCAGCCAACAGCAACGGATGCCCGGCTCGACGTCGGCGATGAAGCCATGTCCAGACCATGGCGAGGAAAGCTACAAGGGATCGGGCCGTCTTGCAGGCAAAAAGGCCGTCATTACCGGAGGAGACAGCGGCATCGGACGAGCGGTGGCAATTGCATATGCCCGCGAGGGGCCGACGTGCTCATTTCTTGTCTCGACGAACATCAAGATGCCGAGGAGGTGAAGGCTCTCGTCGAGCAGGAAGGCCGCAAAGCTGTCCTGTTTCCCGGAGACCTGCGAAAGCCAGATTACTGCCGCGCCATCATTCAACGTGCCATCGATGAGCTCGGCGGGATCGATATCCTCGTCAACAATGCGGCCCATCAGGCCACGTTCAAGGATATCGCGGATATCAGTGATGACGAATGGTAGAGCACGTTCGAGGTCAACATCCATGCGATGTTCTATCTCGCCAAGGCGGCCGTCGCGCATATGAAGTCGGGATCCGCCATCATCAACACCGCTTCCGTGAATGCCGACACGCCAAACCCCATCCTACTGGCCTATGCGACTACCAAGGGTGCGATCCAGAACTTCACGGGCGGTCTTGCCCAGATGCTTGCCGAAAAGGGCATACGCGTCAACGCCGTCGCACCGGGCCCGATCTGGACGCCGCTGATCCCGTCAACCATGCCATTGGACACGGTAAAGAACTTCGGCAAGCAGGTGCCGATGAAACGAGCCGGGCAGCCGGCTGAGCTCGCAACCGCCTATGCTGGCCGATCCACTGTCGAGCTATACGTCGGGTGCAACGCTTGCTGTAACAGGTGGGAAACCTTTCATCTGATCGCGAGAGCGACGAGACGGAAGTTTGGTGTGACGTAGCGCCCGCCGCGCACACCATTGCTGATGGCTGCGATTCTCGTCTTGCTTGTTTATTCTTCTCGGGTTTGCCGGTCGCGGGCAACGAACCCAGTCATTGATACCAGCACCCCCTCACGGAAATCCGCTCTAGCTTCCCGGTGTTTATACCGACTCGCTACCAAATCCTACCCGGCATCGGCATCGTCTCCGATCATTTGCTGGCTAACGCCAGAACATGCAAGCAGCAGGATCACCGTAAGAGGAATACCCAGCAGCCACAATAAAGTGCCTCTGGCAAGTGTCATGGCCCGTTCCTCCTGTTGTTGTTTCTCGCAAAACCAAGTCCCTATGCCTACCCGGACTTCCCGCAACAGGAACGGACGAATTTAACCGCGCGTTGGAACCGGAACACAAGCTACTGGAGGAGTTCGCCATGGCTACACGCACCGTTCCCAATGTGTTTTTTGGCTGACATGGTCAGCCGTTTTAGCCGGCATGTTCACTTCGTTGGTTGTCCAGATCCTGCTGACCATGCTGGGTTCGGCATCGGTTTGCTCGCGATCGACATGCCCACTGCTTCATCGGCCCCCGCCGGTGCAGGCTGGGCCGCATTCGTGTGGTGGGCGGTCTCAGGGATCATCGCCGCATTTCTGGGTGGCGCCGTAGCGGCAGCCAATTCGCCGGATCAGACAGGACTCGGTCGGGCCGGGCATGCGATGGCCGCCTGGGCGGTCGCAACCGTCGTGGTGGTCGGTGCGGCGGCGATGTTGCCGGCTTCGGCGACCAGCATCGCCAGCAACCTCGTCGGCCCGTCATATTCCGCCAGCACGCGCGTCGCGTATTGGTCGAATACCACGGAGTGGGAAATCGTCGGCGACGACGAGAGCTGCAACGCCCGCTCAGATTGATGCAGCCCGGAAGCACTTCGCATATGCGATGTTTGCAAGCTTCTGCGCTCTTCTTCTGGGCGCTGGAGCGGCCTACGCCGGCGGAATGGCGACCACGACCCAGGCTGTAGAGGAAGCGACACGACCTATGACATGACTCTACATGGCCGAGGTTTGCTGCAGCGCTACGTGCACTGTTGATAACGTGAGCGGGTCGCAAGGGTCCGCCATGGGGGGCTGTGGTTTGGCGTCGGCGAAACGCCCAACCGATGTATCTCGAGTCTTTCCGTCCTACTTCGCGTACGAAACGTAGTACCAGTCATCAATCCCATCTGAGAGCCGACCGCAGCCACTGGAACCAATGAAGTGCATCCGGCATTTGGCCTGCACCAACAGGGAGGCCAGAAGGCAAGAGCATATGGCTGAACCGAACGAGGATGAGATACGAACCTACGCCCATCAGCTCTGGGAAAAGGCCGGGCGGCCTGAAGGCCGCGACAAGGAATTTTGGGAATTGGCCCAACAAGAGTTGCGGAATCAAAACAAATCTTCGCCGGTGCGCACCCCCGATAACCTCTAGATAATCTGCGCATCTGCTGGGTTTGTGAAAGCCATCCGCAAGTAGTTTGGACCCAAGACCCAATGAGCGTCTTAGCGACGCGAACGCCTCTTCGTTGCGCGCCGATTGTAGGGTGCACGGTTGATGGGCTTCAGGGAAATCCCTTCGCGCTGCGCCTTGCTGCGGATAGCCGCGACGGGACGTTGAAGTTTGACGCTCATGACTCCGGTCGGCGTGTTGCCTTTCGCGAGCTGCTTGAGCATTTTCACATCTGCGCTCGACCATGGGTCACGCGTACGATGCTTGTATGAGGGATTTGCCCTGCGCGGGCCCTTCTTGCCGATCGGCGAGCCGGGTCGCTTCCATGATGCTCTTGCCATTTAATTCCTCCTGTAAGTCGTTCTTGAACGAAGGAATCCGCAATTCGGTTCCGTTGAACAGGAACGGCAGGATCGGCGGGAAGTTCTTCGTTCAAGGGTCAACGGAGGTGTCAGTGCGCGTCCGAAGAGCATCGATATGTCTTGTGCTGTCCAGTGGACTGGCGATTGCACAACCTGCCAAGCCGGCGGACGACCTTGGCGCGCCGAGCGGGCGTTCGGCGCCCGAAGACAAAGGTCAGTTGCAGCCGCAGGGTTGGACAGGGCCTATCGACACCGGTTCAGGTGGTGCGCCTCCCGAAAGTCCCCAAGGGCAAAGCCCCCCACGGATGCAGCCGGCGCCGGAAGGATCGACAAAGACCACCGTCGAGCCTCCCAAGTAGCGGCTGCGACCTAATGTCCATTCCGGGTCAAAAGGTTCGGCGCGTCGCAAACATACTGCATTTCGCCCGTCCTGCGATCGCCGCAATTCTAGGGCGGCGGGCCTGCAAAGCCAATATGAGGCTCGCTCGCGTGCATAGCGCTGCACGATCAGAGGGGGGTAAGAGTTCTTGATTGGACGTTGAAGTTCTAGTGACCCCAAACAATACTAGATCGACCGGAATAAATCCTGTTCAAGGAGCGTCCCGATGCCTGACGTAAGAGAAAAGCAACGCGAAGCCCGCCGGAAGATCATTCGTCAATGGGCGAAGCTTCCGAAGCATAAACGACAGTCTATGGAGGGGATTTCTGAATTCGCCAGGACCGCCGCTCACCAGAACGAGAACGCATTCGTCCGCAGTCGTCGCGATCCGTAATCCGATCGAGGGTTGGTCGCGCGATACGACCTCCGACATCGCAGACGAGCTTGGGCAGCGCGTCGGCGAGCAGCGGCTGGACATTTCACCGGCACTGCAAGCGTTCATCGAAGCCAATGCGACGCGGCCCTTCGCGGTGCAGCTCGTCTTGCCGCTACCCGTAATGGTCTAAGTGATGAAATTCTGCGCCCGATGCGATAACAGTCGGTGGGTTTGCGAGGCACACCCGGACCGGCTCTTCCGGGGGAGCCAAACCCGCTCCTGTCCCTGCGGCGCACCTGGTGAGCCGTGCCCGGTCTGCAATCGGAGCTGGGCAATCCGGATGACGGGCCGGAGATGCCAAAGGGTGTCGAGGTCAAGATGAAGCGCAAGCTTTGATCGGAGTTTCGGGCTCGCAAAAATCTGGCAAATGCCTATCTGCCACCTTTGGCTTTGCCTTAGAAGTCACAGCTCACGCGCCATCGCGGGATGGCTCCGGTCCTTCACCTTGATCCAGTGCTCCTGCCGACCACCACGGTACGGCCGATCGCGATGTTTGGAAAGCAGACCCTCAAGGCCCATCCGGCAGGCGGCCCGGAATAGATCGGGACCAATCTCGCCGCGTTCAAATGGCGCCACGGTGATCCCGTCCGGCCGGCGTGCGAGTAGCAGCTCCAGGTTGGTTTTACGCATGTAGAGAGGCAGGGAGCGGCGCTTGAGCCGACAGCGGCGTAGCCCATTGCAAAGAGCCTACGCGGCCACGTCGAATGTTGCGATTAACGCCCGCATGTCCAACGCCAGATCCCGGTAGCGCTTGGCCAGCCGCTGGTATAGCTCCCGCTCACTTCCACCTGATCGATTGGCGATCAATTCGCATTCGGCTGCGAGGCTTTCAAAACGCTCCAGCTTGGCTTGGAAAGCAGACATTGGACCCCCGAACTCATTACTAAAGGGGCGGGGAGCCTAATTGACTAAATGGGCGGGGAGCCAAGTTGCACGTTTAGGTCAATACTAGCATTGTTATCAGCCATAACTAGTCTGTCGCGAGATGAGCTCCCCAAGCGGGGCGCGCCCATAACGCAGCGCTGGCGATCCGAATTCCGGAGGAACAAACGTGGCGATGCCAGGTTTTCCCGACGACCTTCCACAAAAGGCCGACACATATCACAGCCCCAGCTTCTTCCAGTTGCCCAGGAGCTGGGGACTAACTCCACAATAGGAACGTTCATTCGATCCCAGCGTTCAAGCGCAAGTCTTGGGTCTCCTCTAAGACGTGGTTGCAATGAGGTTCCCCGCTTGAGACCGGTGACCTTTCGCTTTAGGAACGGTCTTTCGGGTGAGTTGGCGTTCGGTCTTGCAAGTGCTTAATGGGTGCCTTGCCGGACTGTCACAAGAGGCCCCAGCTTCCCCCGGCTGGGGCCTTTTCATTGGAAGCCCCAAATCATCAATTGCTCCGCGCAGCAGCATCAATACAAGTGTGCTCAACCGAACAGAACGCTGCGTTCAAAGTCTTAGCATTGTTTCCGATAACTAATTTCCGTCATGACCCGCACCAGTCGCGTTTTGCCCAAGTTGCCCGATCTGTTGATCGCCAAGACTGAACTCATAAATGGAAGTCGGATAGTGGTCGTAGACGCCGCCGGCCCCAGGCTATCCGGTAAGCGAGGCATTATTGTCGGGCGCGGTGCGACTGCCAGCCAGTTCAGGGTCTTACTCGACGGCTCTAAGTACCCTATCACATTGCATTCTCGGTTCTTCGATATGCTCGAAGCTCCGGGGCCTTAAACGGCAGGGAGAAAACGCTGGTCTGTGCAAAAGTAAACATGACCGTCGTAGTGCCTTGATCTGGACATTGGCCCGCTTGGCGCGCCCATTACCGCCAAGCGACCTCCAATGACCCCCGGCAATAGGGTTATGCTGAGGCCGTTTCTCTCGGCTTTGATCAGTCGCACGTATGTTCCGCTTTAATGCAGCTCGAGCCAGCCGCGTTCGACGGCATGCTTGATGCCGGCGCCGAACTCCTCACCACTTGCCTTGAGCGTGTAGAGACAAGGAGCATTGATTTTCTCGATGTCGATGCGTCTTGAGCCGGCTCGATACCGGCAGTCAGCTCGATCAACTTGCGGGCCGCGGCTTCCGGGTTAGCGAAGGGATGTTCGGTCGTGAGTTTCATCGGTAACCCATAGCTGGCACTGTCGGCGTGTTCCAATCGAAGTCCGGCCGGACTTCGGCCCTCGTCTACCGCAAGCCTGACAGATGAACCGCGACTCAAGGTCCGATAGTCGCACGTCGTCGGACCATCGATTGGCGCTCAAGGCAACGCTATGGCCGCATCGATAGTCGGCGCAATAGACGAGGATGCCGCGCACGCCCATGCTGCGCATCTGGCCGAAGGTGATCTTGACCGGGCGGCCGTTGGCGTTGGCGGCCGTATGACGTCGGACAGAGCGAGGCATCCTCTATCAAAGCGGCAATACGATCATCTCGCAAATTGTCGATCTGTGGTAGCTCCGAGCCGCACTGAACCACTGCGTCTTGTGGGTGCGCAAAAGCCACGACGAACATCTATCTGATCTTCTATACCGCTGCCGGATTGATTGGTGCAGCCAGTGACATTGCCACGGGACGCCAGAACAATTTGGATTGGGCCGTGTGGGGGTCCCAACAGGGGGCGGCATCGCTGGCCGTATAGCAACACTTCATGGCCGACGGTAGCCTCGCGGGCGCCTGAGCGTTCGCACGCGCCGTAGATCGCCTCGCGTGACTTAGTGCACTGAAACATGAGCCGCACTCAGCGGGGTAGCGCGGCCATCCTTTTACTGAGTCAGATGTCTCAGGAAAGCCTCACACGCATTCTCAGCTTCGACGAAGGTATCGAACGGAGATCCAGCAATTTTGATCGCCGGCTTGTTCAGGTGGATGGGCCGCCATGAGGCAATGAAGCCAGGCTGCCCGTGGAGCCCGGGACCAGTGCGACTTTCATTTCTAATCACAAACGAAAACCCGCTGCTGCTCGCCATCCAGATTTCAAGCTCCCGCGGAGTATCCAAGCGAGTAAAGTGCAGGGCCATATCACCCTCCACACTCTTGCTCGTCAGAAAGTGCCACGCGTGCAGGCCGGACGCATTACCTGCGTCAATTCCGGACGGCCAATTAATCGCTGGGCACGGCACGTCGATTGACGTTTTCGGCTGTCTCAGTCGAAATAGGACGCTGCCGATCTCGTCAGGCAGCAGCTTTATCTTCCTTGTCGGCGCCTCGTGCGACGATCTTGAGTGCATCGTCCGGCAGCGGGCGCTGCAGGGCTTTCGCTTCGTCCCATGGCGCACGCATCCAGACGTCACGCTCTTCGTCGGTCATCAGGATCACCGGCATGGCTTTCGGATGGATAGGTTCGACTACCGCGTTCGGCGACGTCGTCAGAAAGCCGTAAACCAGATGCGGCCCTGGGATCGGCTTGGACTTGGTGCCGCGGTCGCCTTCGAACTCGGTCCAGATGCCGGCAAAGGCGCAGAGCGGCCGATGGTTGTTCAGCGCGAACCAGACCACGTCCTTCCTCTTCGTCTCGGGGTTCGGCTCGGGCGCGAACTCGGCGAAGCTGTTGAAGGGCACCAGGCAACGGTTCTCCGGCTTCAGCCATCCCCGCCAATGAGGCGAGGAAGTGTTTCGGGTGTTGGTAACCGGCGGGCCGCTGGTCTTTGGCGGCGGTGGCATACCCCAACGCATCGGCACCATCTCGCGCTCGTCGCCGGCATTTCGGATCACCGGTGCGGGATAGTCCGGGAAGACTCCCGGCATCGGCGGCAGGTTGCCGATATAGCGATTGATGACGCGAAAGAGGGCGCGGATCGCCTCCTGGTTCGTCGTAACTGAATAGAGGTTGCACATTAGGCGCGGAGACTACCGAGAATAGCCGCAAACGCCAAGACCGAGCCCGACTTGCAGAATGGTCTTACTTCTTGAGAATGCCAATATCGGTATTGCCCAAGTTCTTCATGGCGCGTTCAGCGGCGGGCGTATCCACCGCGTTGTCATGCGAGGTTGGAGCCTGGGTAACCGAGGAAGCATCCACGTCGCCGCCGGTCGCTGCGTGGCCGAGCGCGTTGCCTCCGTTCGGACTGGAGGAGCCCGCAGTGCCGCTTATGGTGTGCCCGGTCGATAGGGTGCCGTCCTCATAACCTGTGGATCCGGTCGCTGAAGTTCCGCTCGCCGCCGAGCCGCTACTCGATCCACCCGCAGTCTGGGCCAAGGCGAGCGAAGAGCCGCCAATGAGTAAGATCAAGATAACAGCTATGTGGTTCATAGGGCGGTTCTCGAAATGAATAACCGCTCAATGAGTTGCACGTCCGATAGTTCCGCATGGGCTACCGCTCCCTCGGCCACCACGTTGATGGCGGATCGCTCGCCGGACTCTTGGTTCGCCGTAGGGCGACGAGATGGGATCGCTTTGTACGGATAGCCGCGCACCTGCGAGCAGTCCTTTCAGCGCATATAGCGCTCCAGCTCATGGATTGGCGTCGCTTTCGGTCGGCGCACGATGTCGAGCGCGACGGTTTGATTGGTGTCGCAGCAGAGGCCGTAACCGGCATTGAGTGCATCGCCGAGCGTCGGCGAGGGCTGGGCTGGTCTCTTGAAGGCCAGCACACGCTTGTTCCAGGCTTCACAGCCGAGCCGATCGACCTGTTTGCGCGCGTCTGCCGCGCACTCGGCTGACGCGCGCACGGACGCGCAGTAAATCCCCTCGCTTGGTGCCCATAGTTCAAACATGTGTCGCGCCAAGGTCCAAGACAAGCCGCTAAACCTTGTAGTTTGGTGGAGCCGAGCAACCAGTGCTTCGTCAAGCTAGGCTCTTTGCGGATGCGCATCACGCTGGGTAAACCCGGCCGCTTGCGCGGCGGACCACATGGTGTTGGTCAATTATGCGTCGGTGGTGACGAGTCGTAGTTTCCCGGACTGCTTCGTTGTTTGGCTATTAAGCTGTACTGGCTACAGGATGGGGGATGCGCCAAGGTGTTGACCCGCGAACCGAAGCCGAGGAGGCGATGCGCCAAGCCGCAGCCGCGACCAGCGCGGTCGATCGTTTGAAGTGGTTGCGTGTTGCTCTGGCGTGGCAGGACCTTGCTCGGACAGAAGCCCAGCGCGTGGGGCAACAGCGAGCGTCGGCGGCATGAAACGACCGCCGAAGAACCATCCATCCGCCGACCCGCAGGCTTGGCAGCGCCTGCAAGTATCCCAGTTCCCCTCCGCGAGTACAAAGAGCAAGGCGCCACCCTGGGGCTGACCGGCTGGGGCCTTCCTGTTGAGGCAGGGCAATTTTGAAGTGGTCCGACTTGATGGTTTGATCGCTTAGCTCGGCAAAGCCGGCATTGCGCGAGCAGAAGGAAGCGGAACTGATCTCAGGGGCTTGTCTCGTATTATCCTATCAAGACGCCCATCCATCGCTCGCCATTTTACATTTGGCGGCCGGCAAAGAACGCACGTTTCGTGCGCAGCCACTTCGAGGGAAGAAGGTGCTTTTCTCGTCGTGCCCGATTGCGGCCAGCAGGACGATTTCTACATTTCCAGTCGCAACCCTTTCATCCCATCTCGGAATTCTGATGACCGACCTTTCTGTCGACGCAAGGCTGCTTGCACCCCATCACTCACAAACGTTAGAGCCGAATTCTGCCAACAGGATCGTGGTGATGGTCGGGCTGGCGGCTCTGGCGTCGGGCGCTATTGCTCTTGCAGAGGCGTACTCTTGGCGTCTGGGGGCACTGTTTGTGTTGGGTGGGTTCCTCGGACTTGTTCTCTATCACGCGCTGTTCGGATTTACCTCGGCGTGGCGTGTCTTCATCGCCGATGGACGGGGCGCGGGACTGCGCGCCCAGATGCTTATGCTCGCCGTCGCAGTCGTGCTGTTCTTTCCAGCGCTCGCGCACGGATCGCTCTTCGGACAGAGTGTCCATGGCGAATATGGTGCTCTCGGGGTATCGGTGCTCGTCGGGGCTTTCCTATTCGGTATAGGAATGCAGCTCGGCGGCGGTTGCGCATCCGGAACGCTTTACTCGGCGGGCGGCGGCAACACGCGGATGTTCGTCACGCTTTTCTTCTTTATCATTGGCTCCGCCGTCGGCGCGATGCACTTGCCCTGGTGGTCGGAGCAGCCAAACATCGGCTCCATTTCGCTCATCGAGACGCTTGGCTGGGGACCGGCGCTCGCGATCAGCCTGGCGGCTTTTGGCGGGATCTGGACCGCTACCATGGTGATCGAAAAGCGCCGGCACGGCACGCTGCTGGTCGGCGGTGTCCCAAAGCGTCGTGGTTGGCGACGCGCCCTACACGGTCCATGGCCACTCGTCGCAGGTGCTGTTGCGCTGGCGTTGGGCAACTTCGCGACTCTCTATCTCGCTGGAAGGCCTTGGGGAGTCACTTCCGCATTTGCGCTATGGGGCTCCAAAATATTCGAGCTGGCGGGAGCCGACGTCGCCTCGTGGGGTTATTGGCAGAACCCAGCCCGATCGGCGGCGCTGCATCAGAGCATATTCCGCGATGTGACGTCGGTGATGGACTTCGGGATTGTCTTGGGCGCGCTCACGGCGGCGGGCATCGCCGGCAAGTTCGCGCCCACTTGGCGTATCCCGGCTCGTTCACTCCTGGCCGCTGTTATCGGTGGTCTACTGCTCGGCTATGGCGCGCGCCTCGCGTACGGCTGCAATATCGGCGCTTACTTCAGCGGCATCGCCTCCGGAAGCCTACACGGCTGGCTGTGGTTAGCCGCAGCATTTGTCGGTAGCATTTTCGGGACACGATTGCGTCCGCTGTTCGGGTTGGCTGTTGAACGAAGTGGATAGGCAGCGAGAGCAATCCATTGAGGCGCCGGACGATCACCGTCTGTATCGGCGCAATTAACCGGCGTTTTGGCAACCCGCGCGTCTGCTGCGCCCAGTCGTGCCTTGAAGACACCGCACCGGCGCTCGCTGATCAGGCAAAAATCCGCGTGACGCGGGTCTGAGGAGTTCGGAGGCGACGCTCGCGAACCAATCCGAACTCGTCCAGCGGCGCGGCCCGGGACGGACCTCCTTGAGTTAACCGCTGTTGTCCGCCTGCCGGGTAAAGCAGACTTGTTGTGCTCATTGCTAGTTATTCCGAGTCTGACCCGGACCGGCCAATGTGACTCGCCACGCTATCCCGCGCGGGATAGGATGCGTCTAATCCTCGGTGTGCGGGCTGCCAGACGCTGGTGTGTTCGGCACCCCAACGCCTCCGCCCTGGAGTGCTTTTCCGCGTGATGCCTTGCGGCAGCAAAGGTCACGTAAAGGGAGGATTGATCATGTTAATTTGTCAGTGCAACGCAATTCATCGACGCGATGTGGTATGCGGCGGCGGTGCTGCCTTATTCGGCGTCGTCGTGGCGACGCTGATCGGCAGCGGAAAGCCGGTACGCGCAGAATCGGTCGCCGGCAAAGTTCCGGAGATCGATCGTGTGGCAGTGCGCGTGGTCGTCGACAGCTACCAATTTGCTGTCGCGCCGAGCCGGAAGGTTTCCGATGTTGAGATTGAACACTTCGGCTGGGGCATCGGCGGTGGCAAGCCGCCGGGTAAAACGTTGATCAGTGAGTTCGGCCTGTCGATGCACGTCGAGTCGCGGCGCGGCGCCGAAACACGACGTGTCTTGGTCGATTTCGGCTTCACATCGGACGCGCTGGTCAACAACGCCAATCTCGTAGGCATCGATCCAGCCGCGCTTGATGCCCTTGTCTTGAGCCACGGTCACTACGATCATTTTGGCGGTCTCGCCGGCTTCCTGAAACAAAACAACGGCAAACTCAAAGCCAAGCTACCGATTTACATCGGCGGCGAGGAGGCATTCTGCTCCCGCGAATGGACGGCTCCGCCGGTGCGCGGCGACTTCGGAGCCTTGGATCGCAAAGAACTGGAGGACGCCAATGTTGCGGTGACCTATGCGGAAGGACCGGCACTGGTCGCCGATCACGGCTTCACCACAGGACACATCGGCCAGACGAGTTTTGAGAAGCTGCTGTCCCCTAGTGCCATGAAGATCGGCTTGGACCACGGCATTGGATGCTATGCCGACAAGCTTCCGGAGGACGAACGGACGAAGGATGTCATCCCGGACCAGTTCCGGCACGAGATCGCCACGGCGTTCAATCTAAGAGGCCGCGGGTTAATCGTATTGACCTCTTGCAGCCATCGCGGGGTAATCAACGCGATCAAACAAGCCCAAGCAGCTTCGGGCATCAACAAGATTCATGCGGTGATCGGCGGCTTCCACCTCGCGCCCTACAAGGAGGACTATGTGCGCGACACGATCACAACGCTGAAGGGTATCGACATCAACTACGTCATTCCACTGCACTGCACTGGTGAGCCGTTCTACGAGATGGCGAAGACCGAGATGCCGAACAAGCTCCTGCGCTCCTACACAGGCACGCGCTTCATCTTCGCTGCTTAGCAAGAAGGACACACGCAAACTCGCGCTCACGGCCGCGAACGGGGTGCAATTGCTGGCTGTAGCAGACGCTAGAGGGTCTAAATCGCATAGCCATGCCGAACGAGTAGTGCGGCGCCGACGGCGCTAACCGTCGTGCTAATAATGTCCGGATTTGGCCTGTCAGCGAAGTGGCGATGCCCCTACTTGAAGTCAGCTTGGTGGGGCATAGCCGACTAGATTTGCTCACGCTGAGTTCTTCGCATTTTGACCTGAAGGCGACATGCTGCCTTCACCGCGTTACACCACTATCAGGTCCTTGCCGACAATGATCTCGCCCTTGAAGTACTTCGCCACTGGGGCACGCCAGGTCTCATCGTCGATGCTGTCGCTGGCCGGCGTAAGGTGCGATAGCACGAGTGTTTTGACACCTGCGTCCTGGGCAATGCGGCCGACATCTTCAGAGGGTGTGTGGTCCGCCTTCATATGCGCCATGAATGCGTCGAACGTCACCGGCCAACCCTGAGCAATCCGTGCCCTTATGGCTGTCTCGACGGCTGGCACGTACATAGTTTCGTGAACCAGTACGTCGGCGCCTTTCGCCATTTTCGCCACGGCTTCGAGTGGTGCTGTATCGCCGGAAAATGCAATCGAGCGGTCCGTGAAGTCGAAGCGATAGCCCAGCGCTGGCTTCACTGGCGGGTGCTCCACAAGGATGGCCGACACCTTGACGTTGTCATCCTGGGTTACCGGACCAGCGGCGGAGACCTCCTGGACGTTGACTGACGTCAGCGGCTTTATCCGAAAATCCTCAGCCCAAAAATCGACGGTTTGCTTATAGGCGCGCATGAAATCCTCGGTCATTTGCTTCAGTGGTGAGGGACCAAAAGCGCGCACGTCGAGCGGCAATCCCTGTATCCAGCCGACGATCAGCAGCGGACCGTATTCAATGTTATGATCGGGGTGATGGTGCGTGATGAAGATCGATTTCAGCGCGTGAAAGGGAATCCCAGTACGGGCAAACTGGTTGGTAACACCCATCCCGCAATCGAGCACATAGGCCGTGCCGTTGCTCAGCATCACGTGTGAAGTCATTTCTCGCGAGCGGCCCGGCACTGGACCAGCGGCGGTGCCGAGTAGCACCAGCTTAGTGCCCTTTGCATCCTTCAGGGCGGCTTGCGCTTGTTTCGGGGCAATTGTTTGACGTCCGCTCTTGGCACAGCAGTCATTTCTCGTGCGTGCACAACTAGGTCGCTTTCAGGTCAAAACGGACATTGGATGGCGGGCAGGACTGGCTGGCTCAGTCGAGAATGACCCACCCCGGAAGTCGACAGCGACACCCATCAGAGGCCAGACTTTAGGATTGCCAGGAGTGCTCGGACCTCCTGCCCTCACGCAACCTGCCGGATTGGCATAGACGCGCGCCCGCAACTCTAGGTAAGCTTCGGAATGAAAGCCTCGCCGCGGGTCACACCCTCGGCGAGCGGCTGCATGCGCTGCGCAATGATTGAGGAATGCGTGATGATGACCACTCGTCGCTCGGTCTTGGTGACGGTTCGATGAATAGGGGTAAGATAGCGACGACGCGACCCGGGGCAGCGGGCCTGGAGCCGGTCCTTTCGAACATGATCTGGATTGCCGGCGGCACATTCCGCATGGGCTCGGATCAGCATTATCCAGAAGAAGCGCCTGTTCACCGCGTCAGCGTCGACGGCTTCTGGATTGATCGCACGCCAGTGACCAATCGCGAGTTCCGCAAGTTCGTCAATGCCACCGCTTACGTCACCTTCGCCGAGATTGCGCCCGACCCGAACGATTACCCGGGCGCGCTGTCCCATATGCTCAAGGCCGGCTCACTGGTGTTCACGCCACCCAAGCATGCGGTAGAC
Organism: Bradyrhizobium sp. ISRA430; assembly: GCF_029909975.1. Classification (NCBI taxonomy): domain Bacteria; kingdom Pseudomonadati; phylum Pseudomonadota; class Alphaproteobacteria; order Hyphomicrobiales; family Nitrobacteraceae; genus Bradyrhizobium; species Bradyrhizobium sp. ISRA430. The sequence goes on along the minus strand of NZ_CP094516.1, from coordinate 4,254,527 downwards.
ACGCGCGACTGGGCCCAGTGGTGGAGTTTCAAATTCGGCGCCAATTGGCGTCGTCCGTACGGTCCGCGCAGCTCTATCAGCGGGCTTGACGATCATCCGGTCGTCCACGTCGCCTATCGCGACGCGCAGGCCTACGCGACGTGGGCCGGCAAGGAATTGCCAACGGAAGCGGAATGGGAATTTGCTGCCCGCGGCGGACTGGAGCAGGCCGAGTTCGCGTGGGGCGACGAGCTTGCCCCGGGCGGACGGGCGTTGGCGAACACCTGGCAAGGCATGTTCCCGCACGAAAATCTTGCCCTCGATGGCTATGAGCGCACCTCGCCAGTGACGGCATTTCCGCCCAATGGCTATGGCGTCCACGACATGATCGGCAATGTCTGGGAATGGACCACCGATTGGTGGTCGACCGGGCACGAAGCCGACGCTTCGAAGGCGTGCTGCATCCCGGAAAATCCGCGCGGCGGGCCAGAGACGGCGAGCTACGACCCTCACCAACCGAAAATCAGGATCCCGCGCAAGGTGCTCAAAGGCGGCTCGCACTTGTGCGCGCCGAATTATTGCCGCCGCTACCGCCCGGCTGCACGCCATGCCGAGCCGGTTGATACGTCAACGAGCCACGTCGGCTTCCGATGTGTCGTGAGAAAAGGAAGAGAAACATGACGATAAAGAAAAAGGACCGAGGCGAGCCGACCACCCTCAATCGGCGCAGCATTTTGCTCGGCAGCACCACATTGGCGGCGGCATCCGCCCTCGCCGCAAGTTCGCCGGTCAGGATGGCGCAGGCGCAAGCGCAGCAACCCGCACCTTCTGGGCGCAAGCCAAACATCCTTGTGATCTGGGGCGACGACATCGGCATCGCCAACATCAGCGCATACTCCAATGGCCTGATGGGCTACGAGACTCCAAATATCGACCGCATCGCTCGCGAGGGCATCAAGTTCCAGCACTACTACGGCGAGCAGTCATGCACGGCGGGGCGCTCGGCGTTCCTTACCGGCCAGCACATCATTCGAACCGGACTCAGCAAGGTAGGCTTCCCCGGCGCACCGATGGGCATGAGTCAACTGGATCCCTCCATTGGCGGTCTGCTCAAGAACCTCGGCTATGCCACGGGTCAGTTCGGCAAGAACCACGTCGGTGATCGCAACCCGTCGCTGCCGACCGTGAACGGCTTCGATGAGTTCTTTGGCAACCTCTACCACCTCAACGCCGAGGAAGAGCCGGAACTGCCCGACTACCCGAAAGACCCCGCCTATCGCGCCAAGTTCGGCCCGCGCGGTGTGTTAAGGTGCAAGGCGACTGAGGTAGACGACCCAACGGTCGATCCGCGTTTCGGCAAGATCGGCAAGCAGACCATCGAGGACACCGGCGCACTCACCAAGAAGCGAATGGAGACAATCGACGACGAGACCTCGGCCGCGGCCATCGATTTCATGAAGCGGCAGCAGACGGCGGGCAAGCCGTTCTTCGTCTGGTTCAACTCCACTCGCATGCATCTGCGCACGCACGTGCGCGCCGAACATCGCGGCCGTTACAAGCACGGCGACAGCGAATACATCGACGGCATGCAGGAGCATGACGATACGGTGGGCAGCTTGCTCAAGGCGCTCGATGACATGGGCGTCGCAGGCAACACCATCGTCGTCTACTCGAGCGACAACGGGCCGCACATGAACACCTGGCCGGACGGTGCCATGACCTGGTTCCGCAGCGAGAAGAACACCAACTGGGAGGGCGCCTTCCGCGTGCCGTGTCTAGTGCGATGGCCGGGCGTAATCCGGCCCGGCACCGTCACAAACGAGCTGATGAGTCACAACGACTGGATTCCCACGCTGTGTTCAATCGCCGGCGAGCCGGACATCGTCAACAAGCTCAAGGCGGGCTACACGGCCAATGGCGTGAACTACAAGGTCCACCTCGACGGCTACGATCAATCCGCATTCTTACGGAACGTGAGCGGCGGCGCGGCGAACAATAACGGGACGAAAAGCGCCCGCAACAAGTTCTTCTACTCCGACGACGACGGCTTGCTTGTGGCCATGCGGCTGGACGATCTAAAGTACGTTTTCTCCGAGCAGCGCATGCAAGGCACAATGGGTCTGTGGGCCGAGCCCTTCACAACGCTCCGATTGCAAAAAATCTTCAACCTGATGCAGGACCCGTTTGAGCGTGCGGACATCACGTCCAACACCTTCTGGGATTGGCAGCTTAATCACGTCGGCGGTGCTTACGGGATGATGGACGAAGTCTTCCAGTTCGTGACGACGTTTAAGGACTTCCCGCCTCGCTCGTTCCCGCCGAGCTTCAACCCGGCGAACGTCATGGAGGGTATGATGGACGACCTCAAGACGAGGAAGATGCTGAAGGAGGGCTTGGACCCCGAACAGGTTCGCGGCGCCTTGAACAGGATCCTCAACCAGGGTCGTACCCAGTAACAATCGCCGAGGTCCCAAGTGCGCCGGCCCGCACCTCTTCGCGAGCCGGCGCACTTTCTCAACAACGTCCGGAATTGGCCCGACTCGGACCTCCCACAACGTCCGCTCTCGCGCCGCTGTCAGGGGTATAACAGACATCAAGCGCGCACTGCCCCACGTCGCTTGGCCCGCTCCGATCCAGCTCGACAAAGCGCAACGTGCGTTGTCACGTAGCAGCGATGAAACGTTTAAAGCGCATCAACAGATAAGCGAACGAGGCGAGCCGGTTCCCGCGCGGCTGGCGATCGGCCATGGCTGGCGCGGCTGGCAAGTCGAATGGGTTTGGTGAAGTCGTGGAATTGCCAACCGTGCTGGTCGCGGAAGACGAAAGCCTAATACAGGAAACGATCGAGGACGCTCTCAAGGAGGGTGGCTTTGCAACAGCGGTTGTCTCAAGCGCCGAGGAAGGGCTGACGCTGCTCGACGGAGGTGGCGACTACAAAGCGCTCGTTACCGACATCGATTTGCACGGCCGCATGACTGGTTGGGAGCTTGCGAAGCGAGCGAGGCAGATGCTTCCCGCGCTTGCCGTCGTTTGCATGATGGGCGCTGCTGCCCACGAATGGAGATCACAAGGGTGCCAGAAAGCGTTCTGCTCAAGAAGCCATTCGCCCCAACGCAAGCCGTCACCGCTGTCTCAACACTGCTCAACAAGCCGACAATTCCTTGAATGCCCGGTGAATTGATCCAGTCGGTATGTGAGCGGCGGTGTCCGCTCGGCGAGCAGCCGCGCGGCTGAGCCGGCAGGCCGTCGCTCGTATTGAGAAGCGAAGCTGCATGGCCAAAGCCTGTTGCCCGCATTGTCCCTCAGTACAATGTCCTTACGGACAGCTGGTGCTTACGGTGCCTCTTTACATCCTGTCCGTGTAGAAACTGAATTTGTCACTCCGCGCACGATTGTTCGACCGTTCAATTGTTGAAGGGTTGGCTCATGTTTCTGCGCATCACGAAGGGGCAGGCGTCCCAGCCTAATTCACTCCAGGACATCGGCATGACCAGCGATACCAATCCGCTCGTCAGCCTAATCGAATTTACGTACAAGGAACACAATGAGATTTACGGAGAGAAACAACCTGCCGAATACGTTTATCAGGTCAAGAAAGGTGCCGTGCAAACTTACAAAATTCTGGCGGATGGCCGCCGTCAGATTGGTGCCTTTCACCTCGTCGGCGACTTTTTTGGTCTGGAAAATGGCAGCACGCACCGCTTCACGGCGGAAGCGGTCGTCGAAACCACGGTTCGGCTGATCAAGCGCCAAAGCCTCGAAACCGTGGCCGAGAACGATGCAGTCGTGACCCGCAACCTGCTCAGCATGACCACGAAAAGCCTCCAGCACGCTGAAAATCACATGCTTCTTCTGGGCCGAAAAGATGCAATCGAGAGGGTTGCTGCGTTTCTGCTCGAAATGGATGATCGGCTTGCCGGCGCTGGCAACATGACACTCCCCATGTCACGGCGAGACATTGCCGACTACCTCGGTCTGACGCTCGAAACGGTATCTCGCGCATTGGCGCGATTGCGTCGGGCTGGAGCGCTCGACTTCGTTGGCAACACGCAACGGGAGGTCCGGCTGCTCGACCGGAAGCAACTGCTTGCCTTTGACCTGCAAAGTTAGCTCGGTTGAGGTCTGCGCGAGTCAGGCGAGCGACGTAGCTCCTCCAGAAGTCCTGAACCGCGTCGGCGATAGCCATTCCCGTCAATATCGCCGTATGGGAGGGGCATCATGGCAGCCGTCCCGCTGCGTTCGTATCGGCCAGCCTCTTAGCTGCCCTTGCCACGCTGGTGCGGCTGCACCCCACCATCTCCATTACCTCATTCCATGACTGCCCGGACGCCAGCAAGTGAGCGATACGTGCATTGCGCTCCGTATCCTCAGGGCGTCCTTTGTACTTGCCTTCCGCCTTGGCCTTTGCCTGTCCTTGGGCTTGACGGCGTCGGCGGTCCTCATAGTCCTTGCGAGCGACAGCAGCCAGCATGTCGAGGAGCATGTTGTTGATCGCATCGAACAGCCGCCCGGTGAACTCATCGCCGTTGCCCGTGGTCATCATCCATGACGTGGGCAAGTCCAAGGCAACGACACGCACCTTCCGAGCAGTCATTTCAGCCTTGAGCCGTTCCCAGTCGGCAGCGGTGAGGCGCGACAGCCGGTCAACCTGTTCCACCAAGAGAACGTCTCCAGGTGAGGCATCGGCCAGCAGCCGAAACAATTCGGGGCGGGAGAGAGAAGCACCGCTTTCATTCTCGACATACCAGCAGGCAATCGACAGACCGCGCTCCGCCGCAAACGCCTTGAGTTGGTCTTTGGCGCGGCTGGCGTCCTGCTCATCCGTGGAAGCGCGAAGGTAGGCTCTAACGAACATCTTGAACCCCATCAGTCCGATTTGAATGGTCTGATTGCGATTGGTCTGTTTTGAATTGTCAATCTGATTTATCAGACCACCTATGGTGTGGTCCGATTAGAGGACACCCAAAAGGAACCGAATCACTGGCAGCCGTATTGCTGACCTAATGTTAGGCGCAAAGGGAACTCGGCACAGTGAGGGCGGCAATGGGGAATTGAGCGTATGTACCCGCCGCAATACTGGCGGAAACGAGCCGAGCAGTTCCGCTCCAAAGCGGAGAATTGCGTGAACAATCAGACCAGAGACACGCTCCGCAAAGTCGCAAAGCATTACGACCAACTGGCCCGTCTCGCTGAGACAATCGAAAAGTTTGAAAGGCAGAAAAAGTAGGTTGCAGCGTCTGCGCCGTCTCCCGGCGTTCAATATCCGCGCCGAAACGGCCCCGACCACGGGGGCAAGGTCAGGGCCGCCATTCTGCACCGGACGACAATCAGCGGCAAGGCGTCCGGTGGATTGGAGCAAGTTCCGAGGAGAGAACTGGTTCCAAGCACATTGGATATAGGCCACTACTGCTCTGCCAGTGTCTGGCGGTTCGTTGGCCCTTTACCACAACACCAGCAGGCCCATGCAGACAACGACTGTCGCCATGCTAAGCGCAATTGTCACAAGGGCCTGCTCCATTCGTTTCGCTATGTTGCGGTCATCCATGAATCGAAGAACACCGCCCGCCATGTTTTGTTCATCGGCCATTCACAAATCTACGGCTGGCCAAGGTGTGGCTCGCCCCCGCCACGGGGAACTCGCGCTGCCAATGGTGACGCTCAACGAAAGGCTGGAAAAGGGGAACAGCCTCATGGGGATCGCGATGTCGCTTCCTCTGCCAATTTCAGCCATTCACTCTCAAGCCGTAACCAAGCTTATTCGCTGGGTGAACGCATGTGGTCGTCGTGCTTTGCGCCTCCGCAGAATCACTGCCTTGCCTGCCATCCGGCAGCGGCTCCGTTTGGAGCAATTTTCGAGGGATATCGAAGCTCATTTGCGGCGATCACGTTCAATCTGGTTTGCGGTCGCCAGCTTGGTTCTGATGAACTCCGTTAGGTCGCCCACTTCTTCCTCCATAGCGTCCTGCGTAATGCCTTGACCCTTCGCACCTTCGACGAGGCGTTCGACCAATACGCCTACGTCCTGCGAAGCGCCCGGTGTCCCATACTGCTCCGCAGCGTGAACGCTGTTCTCAATCCAGAAATCAATATACTCGCGAGCCGACGTTGGCATGTGTCCTGTCCCTACAAGGCAAGTTTACCCGGCTCAATAGCTGCTCGGCAATTGCGCTTGTCCAGGTCGAAGCAAGCAAGGCACTCGCTGATATGGCTCGGGATGCAGGTTCTGCGCCCGCTGACGCTGCTTTCCACAACATGGCGATAGAAGTTCGAGACCAATCGGGACCCGTGATGCGCGTCAAGCTCACGTTCGCGCTAGAGACGCTCAAGCATTGGCCCTCGCTTGTAGTCGGCGGTTTGCATAGGGGTCTATGAGGTCGCTCAAGCCGTTGCCCGCAAACGTGGGCATTTCGTTCGCTACTAACTGGCGGTGAGCGCCTTGTAGATCGCGCCTCGCGAGCATCCCAACCGTTTGGCGATAGCGGTCGCGCCGAGACCCTGCGAGCGTAGCGTCTTGATCTGGAGGTGATCGACGCTGATCGGCCTGCCCTTATAAACACCGTTGGCCTTGGCCTTGCCAGCCGCCTGCCGCTCTTTGATGAAGCCCAACTCCATCTCAGCGACCATGCCCAGCACAGTAACCACCATGCGCCTAAGCGGCCCCGCTGTGCTGACCTCGGGCTCAAGAATGCGGAGCGATACTCCCTTCTGATCCAATTCGTGGACGAGGTTCAGGGCATCGCGAGTGGATCGGCCAAGCCGGTCGAGCTTCACGACCACCAACGTGTCACCGGGCCTGATGAAGTCGAGGATGGTCGTTCGGCCCTCGGCTCCGGCCAGACGCCTTCTTCTGCCTAACGATGTCACAGCCCGCAGCCTTCAAGCGCTCAAGCTCCATGTCGTATCGCCGGACCTGCATCCGGATCGGTCGATACACAACTTGATCAATCGCGAAGCGCGATGCGCCCCAAGGGGGAATTGGGCACCCACGGAGAAGCGTCCAACCTGCCTGACTGCGACCCCATATTAGGCCCGTCTTGCTCCGAATGGACGCACTGCGATACCTCTCATTCAACGCCGGTTACGGCCTCTGGAGATGATCCAGAGCCATTGGTAGTGGTCGGCAGGGGTCGCCAGTCATTGCATCACCGCTGGCAACCCACTCTCTTCTCGTAGGAACAAGTGCGCTCTGTCGGAGTTGCTGCGCCTTATTGCCCTGCATGGGGAGGGCAAGTGACCGAGAAGGAAGACGAGTTGCCCCAGCAACAACAGACGCAGGACACGCGGCCCCGCTGTCCGGTATGCGCAGCGTTCCCGCGCCTTGCTCACCAGTTGCTCGACCCAAGAACAGGACGGAGCGTGAGGCTGTATCAGTGCCAGTGCGGCGAACGCATCTGGGATGACTGATGCGGCGAGTTGGCCTCGATGCCCTGTTCCCGGTTCCCAAAAAGAGGAAGTAGGATTTCTGGGACCCTACTGCCGGGGCCGGTACCGCTGAGCAGCAGCAAATCCTCTTAAAGGCCTTTGAACGCACCCTGCGCAAGCTCAGCTTGGTGGATCGGAACGATCCGATTTGCGACATGGTCGCGCGGAAGATCATTCAGATCGGGACGACTGACGTTACCGATCCGAACGCAATCTCCGAGGTCGCCCTACGGCAGCTTGGTCATTGAGACTGCGGGCGAGGAGACGCCCCTAGGTCTCATGCGGGCCTCCAGACTACCGACTTTCGGGGAGGTCTTTGGCGCGACTTGGCAAGTGAATTGTGGAGCCGCTTCAGGGCTTCGATGGCCATCGTTCTGCGCCAGCAGGCGATCAGATACGTGTAGGCGATAATCCGGATCGATGCCGATCAAATGCGCGTCGAACGCCGCGTGATGGGTTTTGGACAGCGGGATGCCATTGGAAACGACGGGTTGCCCGTAGCGCTCGTCCTTGTCGGCTACGATGTGTGCGGTATCGAGAAGAAGAGGTTCGGGCAGTCCAGACAATGCGCAACGACCGTTGTAGGCAGTGATGACGGCCATGCGGAATGATGCTTGGTGAAGCCGTTGCTTGACGGCACGAAGGGCATAACGGCGCTCAACCGCGTTCTCCGGCGGCTTAAGCGCGGCCTGATCGGGCAGACCAAACGTGATCTGCGAACGCGCAGGACCGCTGATCGAAACTTGGCAATGTCTCGCCCGAAAAACCGTGGCCCTATGTAGCGGAATCCTGGTCGAAACACGCGCCGGCGCCAGCCCCGGCGCAGTTGGTCATGCGAGACCCTCAGCTTCAAGGGCGCGGTAGACACTGCCTCGCCCAATGCCTACTTCCTTGGCTACGTGCACGACCTTCTTGCCATCTCGAAAGAGGCGCACAGCATCTTCTGCCTTCGCTCGCGCCGTGGGCTTCCGCCCCTTGTACTTGCCGTCCGCCTTTGCCTTGGCGATGCCCTCGCGCTGTCGTTCAAGCATGATCTCGCGCTCGAACTGTGCCATGGCAGCGAACATGTTCAGCATCAGCCTTCCCGTGGCACTTCGGGTATCCACGGCGTCGCCGCCAAAGTTCAAGATGCGGAGGCCGACGCGCTTGGTTTCCGGTGCATCCACCAGCTCTGAGAGGTGCCGCGCGCTTCTTGCGAGCCTATCCAGCTTCGTGACCACGAGGGTGTCGCCCTCGCGCGCATAGTCGAGCGCCGCGATCCCAGCCCAGCTTGATTCCGACTATGGGCGTCTCCGGAAAGCCGTCGATTTCGGCATCCAGCTTGCTCTTAATGGCTTCAAACACGGCGTCGTCCATCGGTATCTCCACTCTCCATCGTGCGGCTTTTCCGTTAGGCGCTGGATAACAGACGCCGAATCGAAACAACGACCGGTGAAAACCCATTGCGGGAAAAAAGGGACGGGAGTTGAGGAGCTGTCCCACTAGTCTCGAAACAGGACGCTGCCGGGCTCAAAATACATGTCCCGGCAGCGTTTCATTCTCAAACTGAGCGCTGAAATCCCAGTTGGCTTCGATTTAGCAAGGGGCATGCCACAGGCCTGGAACACGCCGGGCTGGCGGGCTTTTCTCGCCGTTTGTGAATTACTTCACAAATCGCAACGAGGGCCGTCTGCTATCGATGGTCCCCTGCGGCCAGCGGTGGAACGGACCGCCCGTCGCGACGGTTGATAATGCGCGGTCTCATCCCCTGGCCGCGCAGGGTCCCGTCGCCGCGCGGATCTCCCTCTCTACCCCCAGGCGGCGGGGCCTGAGAGTCGGGGCAATATGTAGGAGGCGACAATGCGCCTTCACCTCCATAACCCGACGATCGATTTAGTTGCCGTCGTGGCTGGCACCATTCTTGTGCTTGGACTTATGGTCGCCGTCGCAGTGCTAGTCCGCTGAGGCGACCATCGAAAAAATCTGACGGGCGGATGGGCGCGCGCGTCCTCGGAAACCTCCCGTCTCGACGGAGTTGACCTGAGCGCGCGGCCATCATGGCGAGGCCGCGCCCGCCGCCGCCGTCATCCCGTCCCCTGGACGGGGCGGCGGCGGTGTGGCCTCCGCGTGTCAAACGCCATCCGGAACTGCCCCCTTTGCGTCATGAAGAACTGCCCCCACCATCTGGGTTATGATCTCGGTTGAAGGTTGTTTCCGCCGGTGACGGGCCGGAGGGAGGCGGAGCCGACCGGAGGGTCGTCACCGGCGGGCGGCGGCCGGATGAGGCCGCTCTTGCGCTTGGCGCGGAGCCGGTAACTGTCGCCGCGGATCGTCAGCACGTGGCTGTGGTGCAAGAGCCGGTCGAGGATCGCGGTGGCGACCACGGGATCGGCGAACACGGCGCCCAATTCGACCATCGCGAAGTTGCTGGCGTGGAAGAAACGGCTCGTGGCGCAACTTGAGAGTGATCCCGGGCCCAACGAGCGCGAGGAAATCGAACGGCTGCTCGCGCAGATCGAGACCGGATTGAGCCTGCTCCAACCGGAAGATGATCGATCTCATCAACGGGAAGCGCGCCGGCAAGCCGATCACACCGAAGGAGCGGCCCGCCGCGACCAATGTCGTCGATCTGATGGAGGCGCTCCGCCGATCCGTCGGCAAGGAGGCCGCGCCGGCGAAGGTGGCCAAGCCCACCAAGAAGCCGCGCAAGGCGTCGAGCGGCCAGAAGGAGATGCTGACGCCGATCGAGGGCAAGAAGCCGAAGGAAGCAGCGGCGAAAAAGCCGGCAGCCAGATCGCAGCGGAAGTCGGCTTAGGGCGTGTTGAAGGCGCAGGCCGCAGGGCCGATGGAGATGCGAGATGTCGCGCACGCTCATCATCTTCGGGCTTGTGCTGGTCGCCACTGGGCTGCTTTGGCCTGACCTTGGCAAGTTCGGGCTTGGCCGGCTACCCGGCGATATTTACGTCGAACGGCCGAATTTTGCCTTCTACCTTCCGCTGACGACCTCGCTCATCATCTCGGTGGTGCTAAGCGTGATCCTGTGGCTAGCAAACCGATAGGGCGCGTCCTTAATTGCGCCCGGCGCCAGTGACACGTCTCAACACGGAACCGGGCCCCCGCGCTTTGGGCGTGGTCTCATATTCGACCCGAGGCGGCACTTCCCCGAACACGGTGCGTGACGCCAGATCGTCCGCCAAGAGCGGCTGAATTCCAAGTCGCTGGGGTAGGGAAGGAGAATCAAATGGCGTTCATCTTCATCACCGGCAGCACCGACGGGCTCGGCCGCGCGGCGGCCCAGTCTCTTATTGGCGACGGTCATCGAGTGGTGCTGCATGCCCGATCGGCGGATCGCGCCGCGAGCATCGGCGAGCTCGCCTCGCGTGCCTCAGGAGTCGCGGTCGGCGATCTCCGCAGCGCGGCCGATGTCCGAAGCATCGCGGATCAGGTCAACGCAATCGGTCGCACGGATGCGATCATCCACAACGCGGGCATCTACACGGAAGGGAGCCGCGGCTCGACACCGGAAGGTCACGCCGGCGTCCTGGCGATAAACGCGCTTGCGCCGTATATCCTGGCGGCGCTGATCCAACGTCCCGATCGGCTGGTGTATCTCAGCAGCGGCCTGCATCGCAGCGGCGAAGGTTCGCTGGACGATCTTGACTGGAAGAAGCGGAGCTGGGGTCCAGCAAAGGCCTACGCTGAAAGCAAGCTGCACGTAGTCGCTCTCGCATTCGCGCTGGCGCGACGCTGGCCTCAAGTCTTGAGCAACGCGGTCGATTCCGGCTGGGCGCGCACGAAGATGGGCGGCCCAGGAGCGCCGGTGGATCTCGATACCGGACAGCGGACCCAGACCTGGCTGGCCGTAAGCGAGGAGCCGGCCGCGATGGTCAGCGGCCGCTACTGGCACCACCTCCGGCAAGAGCAGCCGGTGAGTGAGACCGCCGATCCGAAATTCCAGGACCGGCTCATCGTCAGGTTGGGCGAACTGACGGGTGTGGCACTTCCTTGAGGACTCGGCCGCGGCCAGCGTCAGCGCGTCGCCGTCCCCGGATTCCTACGGTCGCATCGACGCCGGATCGTTTACGATCTGCGGCTATATTTCTGTCCGATGGACATCGAGTACGACCCCGGGCGCGAAGCAATTGCGGCGATGAAAACCGCCTCCGAAGCCGATGGAGCCGAGCGGCAACGCTGGATTGGCGTGGCGACAGCGTGGCAGGAAATCGCTCGCATGCGGCAGTCCTCAATATCAGGTGTCGGCACCGAAGAGATGGCCTAGCCGGAATCCGGCGGGCACTCTGGGCAGGTGTCGCCAATCGAGTCGAGAACGTCGCGAATCTCGGCGACAGCTTCATCGGCGGAGATGCCAGCCGGCGGATCCCGACGGGCGATGGCGAAGGCGCGCTCCCGGGCATGCGGGTCAGCCCGGTCCTGCATCCAGCCGTGCTCATCGCACTCGCGAATGGCGCCAGCTTCCTGGAGCACGGAGATCGCCCAGCCTCGCAGCGTCCGCATTGCGGGCCGGCTTTCCCTGAACATCAGCATGAGATCGCTCCTGACCGGGGACGATTCCTTGCCGACCGCGCCCGTTCCGGGCTGCTAACACAGACCAGGGATTCAGAATTGCCGTAGCTCCGGCTTGTCCACCTGTTCCGCGGGCCTGTGCACAGCCTTAGGCGGCGAGCGCGGGGCCTTCCTTTTCGCCGGTTGCGACGATCTTGAGCGTGCCATCCGGAAGCGGGCGCTGCAGCGCCTCGGCCTCATCCCAGGGCGCGCGCATCTAGACATCGTGCTCCTCGGCATCGCCTTCGGGTGGACGCGCTTGACCTCTGCGTTCGGATCGCAGGTCTGCAAACGGCTGGGGAAGCATTTGGCGTCATTTCTTCAAGATGAATCCCATTTCTCGCGCCATCCGTCTTACTGAGCCAGTATGCCGGTGAAGAGCTGAGGCAATTTCCGCAGCACCGAACCGCCGGCGTATCATCGCCGAAAACTTGTTGCGTTCGATGTTCATTCCTTCGACTTCGATGATTTCATGCTAAAATCTTTCAAGCTGTCGGAGGCGGGCGATATTGCGAAATTTACGGCTGGCCATCCTGGTTCAGTCCCTAAAGGCAGGAAACCCAGTCGTGGGTCTTTAAAAGGAGGCATACTTCGGTCGCGCCCGGTGTATGCTTGTCCGCATGGCCGTGGTCCCGTTGCAAGCCAATCCGAAGCCCTTGCGGGCGTCCGCTGCCATAGCGGCAGCGGCGATCGTGCTCGGGGTCGCGCATTTCTGGATCTCGCCCAGCTCGCCGATCGCAATCTTCGCCATTGATGGCGACACGGTGCGACATCAGGGACGGATCTACCGGCTCGTAGGCTTCGATACAGCGACAGATACTGATGTTCGGACGAGCGGCACCGCGCTGAACCTGCGACAAATCACGCGCCACTAATCGCCGCCGGCGAATCCCGCTGCAGCGGGCCGCCTGCGTATTCAAGCGGTGAAGAGGGCGCCTCTCGTTGCAACTACGGCAGACTATGCGACTCGCTTGCTGTCGGCGGCCGTGACGTCGGTCAAATCCTGATCGGGCGAGGGGTTCGCGCGCTTACATCTCTAGCTGCACGCGCTGTCCGCCGCGGCAGCGGTGGTGCGGCTAGGCCAAAGTGTGTGGTGTGATGAGACCCGCTCCATCGCTGGGGCTGGGGGCTGAATAGCGATGGAGCGGGCGACGGAGCTTCGTTCGCACGAGCGCTGGAAATCGATCGAAGTCCCGACCCGCTGAATTTGCAATCGTGATTCGGGCCTGTTGGCGGCCGATGCATGGCGCCATTCGTTCAAGCCGATGCTGCTCGCCATAGTGCTTTTGAAATTCCGCAAGTGTTGCAGCCAAGCAATTTTCAAAACCGGATATTTGCCTCAGTCCGACAACAGCCGGTTGGTTCGACCAGCGAAAGACTGGCTAGGCTCGGCACACGTTTCGACGGGGGCAGTGTGCCCGAGCCGCCGACCGTCATAGCTCGCACCTATTGCGGGATGAGTCCGGTTTACTTGATCCAGTGCTTTGCCGACCACCACGGCAAATCGCGATGCTTGGAAACGAGGCTCAAGGCCCATCCACCAGGCTGCTCCGAGGGGCGGCACCGTCGAAGTGCGCCAGCACCCTTCGTTACCGCGTCAGATGTCTCAGGAAAGCCTCGCAGGCATTCTCGGCTTCGGTGAAGGTATTGAACGGGGATCCAGCGATTTTGATTGCCGGCTTGTTCAGGTGGATCGGCCGCCATGAAGCAATGAAGCCAGGCTGCCCGTGGAGCCCGGGACCAGTGCGGCTTTCATTGCTAATCACAAACGAAAACCCGCTGCTGCTTGCCATCCAGATTTCAAGCTCATCCAGCGGAGTATCCATGCGAGTAAAGTGCAGGGCCATATCACCCTCCACACTCTTGCTCGTCAGAAAGTGCCACGGGTGCAGGCCGGGCGCATTTACCTGCGTAGCGTTCGGACATCACAACCATCGATGAGGAAGGCCCGTCGGTTCACCGCTGGCTGTTCTACATGTCTCGAAATAGAACGCTGCCGGGCTCGAAATACATGTCCCGGCAGCGTTTTCTTCTCAAACTGAGCTCTGAAATCCCAGTTGGATTTAGCAAGGGTCATGCCACGGGTTTGTGACACGCCGGTTCACGCTGGCGGGCGCAGCAACCCCCAGCGCTCTGATCCGCAATGGGATTGGCAGCCGGGAGCATTGGGGCTAGAAGCGCTAGCCGTGCCACGTTCGCTCTTAAGTTCAATGGTAGAAGCTCGCACTCCGGTAGTTGTCCGGACTCCATTTTCGGAAAGGGGTGTTCTACTAAAAGAACACCGGCGAGATTTGAGCACCAATTTCTAATTTGTCCGGGATGGCCGCAGTGGGGGCTGGAACCACGCTGCGGCTTTTCCCATTTGCGCCGCCGCTCATATTGTATTTGCCCGTCGAATCCGCTGCTGGCTGCTCCCGCGTCATCAGAGTTCTTCCGGCGGTAGCTTCGCGAGCAAGGTGGGGCCAATTGCGTTCAACGATTCATGGATCCAGTCCGGCCCGTTGGGGACCTGCTTGCCGGAGGTCGCGAGGCAGAGCTCGTACGTCTTACGCATGGGCCCAAAAGATAGGCACTCGAACGGGATTTTACGAATCTACTGAAGTTCCTGTCCGGAACAGTGCTGAAGCGAACAGAACAACGCGATGAGTTGAGTAGCCTGTTTTCGCTTGGCCCTTGCTAGCCCGAGGACCAAGCTTCCTCCAGCGGGCCCCGGCCTTTCCGGTCCGACTCCCCTCAAAGGCCGGGGTTGTTTTTGCGGGCCATCGAAATCGATGAAGGAATCCCCCAATTGAAGAGCGGCTTACCTTTCGAGGCGCCTGCTCTCGTGCGCGGCCTTGATTTCGAGGCCACGATTGATCCGATTACGACGAAACCGATCGTCGTCAATATCAGAGGCATCTCAGTCGTGGTTCTGGTTCTCCCAAATCGTTTGAGAGGCGCTCAACGTCCTGTTCCTGCAAAAGTTGGGTTTGACGTGGCGAGCACCTTTCGGGGCCTCCATGGTGTCACGGCCGTCTCGGTCTAGCTGAGCTACCAGCTCCTCTTGCCGGCCAAGAAGCTGCCTGCTTTGCACAGCGTGACGCTCAGCGATGGCCAGGTGATGCCCCAGCATGGCGCGGTCCATGCCGCATTGTACAGTTTCTTGCCCGACGTGGGGTCGTTTGGTTAGGAACGAGGGCTCCCGCAGCCAGTTCAACGATCAGTCTTGCGGCCCATCCTTTCGCAAGACGTGTCGCCCACTAGGCCCCAGTCCCACCGGCTGGGGCCGATTTATCTACTCAGTGAGCAAATTTTGGCCCGGCGCCAGCAGCCGCACGTAGGTCCCGCTCTCGTGCATCTCGAGCCAGCCTTTTTCGAGGGCGTACTTGATGCCGGCGCCGAACTCCGGCCCGCTGGCCTTGAGAGTGTACAGGAATGGCGCGTTGATTTTCTCGATGTGAATGCGGCCGTCCTGGACGGCCTCGATGCCGGTGGCGATCTCGACCAGTTTGCGCGCTGCGGCTTCCGGGTTGGCAAATGGACGTTCGGCTGTGAGCTTCATGAGCGAGCCCCATCGCGATTCGGGCTGGGGACGGTGCTCATTCCCTGCGCTTCACGTCGGGAAGAAACCGCTCCGGCATCTCCGGGAGACGTCGACAGGATCGCCGGGATCGATCTGATTGCAAATGGGGCAAGCCATTCCCGCGTCGCCGCATATGCAGGCGGGCGGGCCCCTGTCCCTGTCCGGAAGACTACTGCCATGGCGCTCGTTGGGTGGGCTTGAAGCGCCGGCCGATCGGCAAAATCATTGAGGCTGGCCGCCAGATTGGGACGCTTGGCCGCCGCCGAAGCCGGAGGTATTGCCGCCGCCGCAACCGCAACCTCGGCAGCCAGCGCAGCCGCAACCTCGGCAGCCTCGGCAGCCGCAACCACGACAGCCGCATGGTCGCATCCTCCGTAAGTTCTTTTTGTGAAAAACGCTTGGCAAGCGTGCGCTCGGCTAAACCGGCGCGCATCGGCTCGCTGATCATGAGGGGCGTGACGCTTTACAAGGAGTGGCCGCAGTGAGGTTTGACGTGTCTCAGACCGCGGCGAAGCAGGATTTCCTTCAGCGAGAGCGGCACCTCATCGCGATCCGCAGAGCTGATGCAGCGTCTCTGCGATCTTGTCGCTGACATCGCGACCAGCGCTATCGCTGGTGTTGAAGGCGACGATTAGAAAGGGTTTTTGCTGCACTGGGCAGCGGCCGCCTCGCACCGATCTCTGTGAAGCTGGTAGATCAGTTCTTCAATGAATCAGTTAGCACTCACGACTAAGATTCTCAGATGCGGTGCCTCGCTTTATAGTCCACCTGGTCGCGCCTCCCAGTACGTAGGCGTGCCATAGTACTGGTGGGTGCGCGTTTCCCAGTCTCGATCCTGCCACGAGTCATCACTGAACTCAGGCGCGTCCCTCAGCTGTTGCTCGGTGATATTGGTTCGAAAACCGCGAAGCGACGTATCATAGGTCAGAGCCCCCCAGGGAATGGGGTAGTGGCTGTGGCCCAACCCAACAAATCCGCCAAAGCTCATAACGGCATAAGCCACGCGACCTGACACTTTGTCGATGATGAGGTGATCAATCTCACCGATGTTCTTTCCATCTGCTCCATAAACCTCGGTTCCTTGAATGTCTTCGCTTGAGATGCATTGATGATCCGGATGGGCTGTTGCACGGGCCATGGCTTCGTCTCCCCTCACAAGTGGATTTTGTCAGCTTAACTCGGCCGCTACGCGGGCGTTCCTGGCTTCGGAAAACATGTCGTGGCGCCAACCATAAGCCTATCGTTGCCGACATCGCTTCCGACAACGTCCGGTATGGCGAAGAACCTGCGCCAAGGTCACAATCCATTCAACCAGCTAGCCGAAGTTGTCCTTGAGACTCCGTTGGTCGAGATATGTTCGCCTTCTGGTAGAAGGCGAACGGGCAAAGACGATGATCAAGAGGAATAGGCCGCCAACTGAAGCCGCCTTATTTTAGGTGGACGATTTTAAGCCCGTGAACTCAGCCACTCGTGAATGTTGGCGCTGCTCGCGCGCGTCAGGAACGGAAGGCCCCTACTTTTGTTCAATCGTCCAGAGTCCATCTGAGGAGAAGGGCTATGATTACGAACAGACTTGTGATCTTGGGCGCGGTGCTCGCCTTCAGCGCCACCTCCGTGTATGCCGGTCCCTGCAACACGGCGAGCCGCGATGCAGGGTCAGGAAAGGTCCCGGGCTATACCGGACAAACTACTGGTTCCACAGCAACTGATTCCAAGGAGCATCCGCCGACATCTTCGATGAGCAAAGCCTCGGAGCATACCGCAACGTCGTCGGAAGACGCGCAGCGGCAGATGCAGAGCCAGCCCACCGCTGCCGAGCAATCAACGGCGGCCCAGCCCGCACCCTCCACGCAGCAACCGGATAGGACGGCAGGCACGGTCGAGCAGACCCGTCCCGCACCCACTGAACAATCAAAGAAGGCGACGGCCGGTGCGGCCGAGCCCGCACCGTCTGAGCAAAAGGTGACGGCGGCCGAGCAGGACTGCGAGTAAGTGCGGCGGTCAATGGTTTCGAGGGGCGCATATCGAGCGCTAGCTGAACGTCTGAGACTCGCGACCGGCCTCAATAGGAATCTCGAAGCCGGCGATGAAACGTTCCGCCACGGGTATCCTCGCTCGACCCGTATACCGGTGCCAGCGCCCCGCCCGACGGAGAGTCCGAGGAAGCACGACGAGGGAGGCTGGAACAGCACGAGATCGAAGCGCTCGACCTGCCTGATACCGGGATCGGCACGGTGATCTGGGCGTTAGGCGAAAGTTACGATTTCAGTCGGACGAGCTGCAGTGTCTTCGATGCGCGTGGCGCGCCGCTTCAGAAATTGCGGCGCGACAAGCGGGCCGGGACTCTACTTTCTCGGCCTGGCTGGGATGCACAAGGTAAAATCGTCGTTTCTTTGGGCGTTGGCGAAGACGCCGAGTTTCTCGCAAACCGTATCGAGTCGCGCTCCTGATCCTCTGCCTTGAGCATCTCGGGCGACGCTTCGCCGGTCGGCTTTGGGTTTAGGAGCAAAGAAGATATTAGCTTCGATGCGTCACGTCCCCGGGGTTTATGGCTATCTCGCGCTCGCACAGCAGGATCAGCGTCTCACGCGCCGACAGGTTTGCGCGCGCCGCCTCGTCGAGCAGGTTGCTCGAGCTGGTCGCGGATGCCAGAGAGCTGCAATCGCGCCAGCATGGCGTCGAGCCGATCGATTGGTGCTTCGGTAGCCTTCTTTGTGCGCGCCATCAGAAGCTCCCTCCGATCGCTGCTTCGTATTCGGCAAGAGGACGCAACAACGAGGGCAGTGGCGCCGGCACTGTCGGTGTCGCGGTTGCCGGTCGGCAGACCGTGCCATTGCGACCTGCAACGCCGTCGAGGTGGGCGGAATCGACGATCCGCAGCCGGCGACCTTCCGATTGCTTGTGGACTGCAACCTCGCGCATGCCGTGGCGGATGCGCACCTCGCCGGCCGCAACCGTCACCGCCACGCGCTCGCCGATCAGCCGCCACGGCACCGAGTAGCTGTTCGTGTCGATCTCGAGGCACAATCGTTGCCGAACGACGGTTGCCCGCCGAGCGGTCTCAACCGGTGTGCTTCGTCACGCGCAAAGCGGGCGATCGGCGCCTCGCCGGTCGTGCCGTGGATACGCACGTTTGCCACCTCACGCTCCCACTCGGCGAGATGCGCCTCAAATACCTCCCAGCTGGCGAAGGAATGCCCCGCGATCGCGTTCTTCTTCACGTAGCCGACGCCATTCTCCGTCTTGCCCTTCGTGCGCGCCCGATTCGGCGCGCAGGCGCGAGGACGGAAGCCCCAATGCTTCGCAAACGCGATCAGCTTGTCGCTGAACCGACCGGCTCACCGCGTCATGGCGCACGACGAACGCACGTGGATTGTCCGTCAGCACTTCCTCCGGCACGCCGCCGAAGGTCGTGAATGCACTCTCGAGCCCGGCGAACAGGCTTTGAGCAAGCTCGCAACCACTCGGCCTTGCCAGGGCCAAGCATCCACAAGCGGGCCCCGGCCTTCAACCCAGCTCCCCGCCCCACAGGCCGGAGCCGCCTCACTCGGGCGCTCGTCACGGGCCGCTCGATAGGTTGGTCAGCTGTTAGGGTTGTCGAAGCGATGGTCGTCCTTAGCATTCGCCTCTTGGGCCCGTCGCTTCGCGCGAAGAACTCGCTCCAAGGGAAAAGGTACACCACCTCGCGTGCTTTGTGCCGAACTGAATCTATCGAGCGCTTGAGCATCACGGACGTGCGGTACGGCGAAACACCTTTGTGAACCAAGCTCTGTAAGAGCTCGATTTGCTCGGGCGTCTATTTGCGAACTGTCGCGTGGCGCATACGGAAGAAATGAAGCACTCGTTTTGAAGTTCCAAATGACGGGGGCGAGCCTCGGTCCTTCGGCGCTCGTCTAGGTCTTCGACGGGACCTGCTTAGCGCGGCGCGCGAGATCATCGTAAGCCTCTGCCACCTTGCGCAGGCTCTACTTGGTCTGGCGACGCTCGCATTATCCGCCTTGGCACGGAATTCTTCGGCGCGCATCTGCTAGTATTCGCTGGGTGTCAGTTTCCTTGGGAGTCCTCCATGGCGGGCTGATTAAACAACCCGAATCCTATAGGGTTCGAGCGTAATAGGTCCTGTCCTAATTAGTTAGGCCGTAAACCCATAAAGACCGAGATTGGGGTAGCGGGCCTGTTTGCGATCGGAAGGGACAGGCCGCCGTCAGAGGGCGCTATTTCAGCGGCAAAAACAGTTCCGCGGCGGTCTCATGCTCCGGCACCTCGGGAAGAAGCTCAGCCGCGGCAATAGATCGGGAAGTCGCGTGCTTCCTCATCGTGATAGAGGTAGAGCGCGGCGGGCTCCAGATTGTCGGTGCTGCCAACGACGCGCAGCACCGCGCAGCGTCAGCCAGGGATCTCGTCGGCTTTGATCTCTTCGCCGTTCGCCTCGATCGTTTGGTCGTCCCGACACAAAGGTCCAAGCCAGACGCATAGTGCGCGGCCGGATGGAAGAGGGGATTGAGATCGCCGGTATCGTGTTGGCATTGGTCATCGATTTCCTCCCTTTACGCTCCTTTCCTCGGGACGATTTGCCGTGGGTTCGGGCGGCGGCGACCGCCGCCCGTGATGGTCTTTACTGCTTATTGATCGCGATGCGTTTGACGCCCGCTCGCGGCTTTTCAGCTTTCGGCAGCGAGATCGTCAGGACGCCGTTGTTGAACGACGCCTCGGCCTTGTCCTCCTCGACGTCTTCGAGCGCGATCTGCCGCTGGAACGAGCCGTAGTAGCGCTCGGTGAAGTATTTGCCTTCGTCGTTGCGCTCGCTCTTCTTCTCGCCGCAGATGGTCAGGACCCCATTCGCGATTTCGATCTCGACGTCCTTCTCCGTCAAACCGGGAAGTTCGGCCGAGATCGTCAGCATCTTGTCGGTCTCGCTGAGCTCGATCTTGGGCCAGCCGAATTGCCCTTCCGTGAACGGCGACAGGCCTGTGCCGCCGAAGCCGCGGAAGACGTGGTCGAACAGGCGGTTCATCTCGCGATGAAGCGTCATGAACGGATCGTAGTTGCCGCGCGTCGGCGCCAGGTCCTGATTGCGCGACCGGGGAATGAGATCTCGAATTGCCATGGTTGTTCTCCTGCATGCGGAAGGGAACGCGGCCGCGCTCGCGCGCGCCGCGTTCCCGCTCAGAAGCTCGACCAAGCGTCAGGCCGCCTTCTGCTCGATCTGTGCCGAGGCCGAGGCGCCGCCTCCGATCTGGATCCGGCGCGGCTTCATGGCCTCCGGCACCTCGCGGACGAGATCGATGATCAACAGTCCGTCGCGGAAGGCCGCCTCCTTCACCTGGACGTAGTCGGCGAGGTTGAACACGCGCCGGAACGGACGCGCGGCGATGCCCTGGTACAGGAACTCGCCGGCGGCTTTCTCGGGCTTCCTGCCCTCGATGGTGAGCGCGTTCTGCTCGGCCGTCACGGCGATGTCGTCGGCGCCGAAGCCGGCGACGGCGAGCGAGATCCGGTAATGGTCCTCGCTGGTGCGTTCGATGTTGTACGGGGGATAATGGTCTTCGCTCGCCTGGCGCAGCGTGCTGTCGACGAGATCGGCCAGGTGGTCGAAGCCGATGGTGGAGCGCCACAGGGGCGCGAAGTCAAACGTGGTCCTCATAACCAAGTTCTCCAAAGAGCAAGATGGATACGAAGGAGCGCAGGAGTGGGGTTTCAGAAGGGTCCGAAGACACCGATCCCGGCGCCCGGGCCGGACCCGCGAAGGCGCCCGGCACACCGCTCTCGCGGCGAAAAATGAGTTAGAAAAAAGGGAAGCCGGTTCAAGAGGGCGGTCGCAAAAAATTTTGCAACGATCCCAGCACCGCTCGTCGTCCCCCCAGCGCCGCCTTTCCGATGGATTCGGAGATGCGGCGAGAGGCGTCTTGACAGAGGATCGCCCACGAATATTTTTTTTCGCCGGGAAGTTCTCTTTCCCAGTTTTTCAACATCCAAAAGGACCGTGACGACCGTCAGGAGTGGCGACGATGCTCGACGAAGATCTGGCCCGCATTCGTGCGCACCGCAACAACATCCACCGCTATCGACGGCTGCTTCGAACGAAGCTGTCGGAGCTGGAACGTCAGTTTATCGAAAGACGCCTCGCCGAGGAGCAGACAGCGCTCCAGGCACTCGCCAGCGAAACCTTTCCGGTCGCATTCCCCCTTCCGAAAGCCGATCCCGCCAGCTTGGAGGCGAAGCCATGAGCGACGTTCGCGAGCTGCTCATCCGTGGCAGCGAGAAAGTCATCGGACACTACCGGCTCCTTCTCGCGAGCGCAAAACCGAACCTGAGCGCGAACTCTATCGAAAGCCGCATCGAGCGAGAGCAGCGGCTGCTGGACGGGCGGCTTCTCGGATCGGTTCGCGGCGTAAGGCCGGGCACGGGCTGCTCGGCGCTTCGCTGCCGCTTGCCGCCTCGTTCACTTCCCATGGTGGCGTCTGTCCCCCGGAGCAGCGTCCCCGGCAGTATCCTTCTGCAAAGCCCCTCGCGCCGATGCTGCTCGACACCGCCATCGCCCAGCTCCGCAACGTCGCCGCGCCGCCCGGGCCACAAGCGCCGTAGAGCCTCTATGGCCGCTGAGGCCGCGGCGGGTCCGTCCTGTCGAGCGGATGCGCTACCCAAGCGCTCGGCGTCTTCGAGAAGCACTGGAAACTTTCACCTGAAAAGGAGTTGCCGGCAGACGATGTTTCGGTGACCGGAGCTCGAGAAGTGGCCGATGAAGTCTCGCTAAAAAAGGCCGTAGACACCGCTTGGTCCGTGTACCGGGCGACCCATGATGGTGTCGATGCAGCGGACAGCCGTCGTTGCCTGCTCGAGCGCCATCTGCACGGGAGATGGCAGGCGCGTGAAGGTGATGTCGAAGAGCTGGCGAGCTTTGGACTAGCTTATCTCGCGCGACTTTCCGAGGACGAATGTTGAGGCGGATGGAAGGGTTGGTCGGACGGATCGCGGCCGAAAGCGCGCGGCCGGATTGGACGCTGCTTGCCGTTTCGTATCTCCTTTCCGGAGCGATCGTGCTGGTTCTTCGATCGGTTTTAGGGGCTTAGCGGGTAGGCTCCGATGCGCATCGCCCAACTCGCTCCCTTGGCCGAAAGCGTCCCCCTCCCAGGCTTTACGGCGGCACGGAGCGGGTGGTCGCCTGGCTGGTCGAGAACTCGTCGAGCTGGGGCATGACGTCACCCTCTTTGCGAGCGGGGATTCCCGGACGCGCGGCAAGCTTCATCCGGTGTGGCCTCACGCGCTGCGCCTCGAACGGAAACGCACCGATCCGAATGCGGCTTGCGCGCTGCTGCTGGAGGCGATTTCCAAACGGGCGAAGGAGTTCGACGTGATCCACGCGCACATCGACTGGCTGCATCTCCCGCTGCTCGGCCGGTTAGGCGTGCCCTTTCTCACGACCATACACGGGCGGCTCGATCTGCGGGGACTGCCCAGCGTGGTTCGGCAATTTCCTGACGCCAGCTTCGTATCGATTTCCGGCCACCAGCGCCTGCCGCTTCCTGACGCGAATTGGTGCGGCACGATCCAGCACAGGCTGCCCGTCGACCTGTTCGGCCGTCGTACGGACAAGGATCATACCTGACCTTTCTCGGGCGCCTTGCGGCGGAGAAAGGTCCGGAAGATGCCATCCGCATCGCGCGCGGCGCGGGAAAGCCGCTGCGCATCCCGCGCGCCGAGACCGCTTACTTCAAAAAGCGCCTGGAGCCTCACATCGACGGCGAGGGAGTGCAGCTCGTCGGTGAGGTCGACGAGGCGAGGAAGCAGCCCTTCCTCGCGCAGGCAGCAGCCCTACTGTTCCCGATCGACTGGCCGGAGCCGTTCGGTCTGTTGCTGATTGAGGCCATGGCGGCTCGGGCTCTGTGCCGGAGGTGATCGACGACGGGGTAACCGGTTTCATCGTTGACAGCGAGGAGAAGGCCGTCAGCGCCGTGCTGATCGCCGTGGGCACCGAGCGCGAGCAGGATCTGCAACCGTCGGTAACGTGAAAGGATTCGGGAGAACTGGGCGCGGCAAATAGAAACGGCCCGTCCGAGCAATCGGACGAGCCGTTTCAGAGCGAGCTTTTATTCGCTCAATGCATGTGAACTAATCAATAGCCGACGCCGCCGATGACGATCACCGCGGGAACGACCCACAACAGCAATACGGGCACCGTTAGTCCTCCTCCTCAAGTCGTCAGTCGTCACTCTTTCCTCAGGGTCGGCATCGGCCCGGACGAAATCCTTACTGTTCGGTGCAGACCTTGGTGGTCTTGACGGCGGATTCGGCTTCCGTCTTGGTCTTGTATGTGCGTCTGAAAAACCGGCGAGCGCTGGAAGATATGCGAGAACTTCGGCGGCAGTTGTTGGGTACGCTAAAATCCACATCTGGCATCGATCCGCGTCAATCGCGAGAGGTTGTTCTAGAGGATCTGCGAGTGATCGAAGACGACCCGAGCAGCTTCGGCCGCCATCCGGGACGGCACCCGAGAACGAGTGGCGTTGAACGGCTGGGCGAAATCAAAGCGCGGCAGTGGGCAAATTGGTTTGGCGACTTCCTCAGCGTCGACGTAAAAACGCCGCCCGCTTAAATGAAGCGCAGGCGGCGGCTTACCAGCCCCGAGAAGGAATGCAAATCCCGGTAAAGTTAGTCTGACGATCTAGGCAATGGTTCAGCCGGTGGGGCAGATTGGGATACGCCGAATTGAGTGCCTCTTTCGGGCAATCATCATTCTCAGTCGGGCGGCGTAGAGTCTGACGGCCTCCGGGCTCAAGCTCCCCAGCCCCGGTCCGGAGCGCAGGCGGCCTCGCCATGTGTAACGGCGTTGGCGGGGCCGCTGCCCCGCAGACATAAGAAGGCCGCCAACCGAGGAGGCCTTAATCGTCCCACATGAGTTCGCCACACTGGCATTGATAGAGGCGAACAGTCTTGCCCTTCCGGGTATCGAGTACGGATTGGGTTAGGCGGGGGAAGGCGGCACAGGCGGGGCAGCGCGGCTGTTGGTCCTGTGTCTGCTGCGCTGGCAGCTTTTCCTGGTGATGCGCAGTCATTTGCTCAAGCCTCTCAACGAGAGGGCTAAGCGCAAAGATGTACATTCGTTCCAAAGCGAACAGAACTACCCTTTTGGCGGCTCGGGATGGCAAACCTTGGGACGGGAGATTGAGGAGTTCTCGGGCGGATGCAAGCTAGCTACCGCTAACCAGATTGAAAAAGATCGCGGCAGATGAACTTCAAGAACTTGGTGTGAAAGAGCCGCCAACAAGGCGGCCTTACTTCCCATTATCCCTGATGTGGGCTGCGAGCTTATCAAGCTGGGTCGCCAGACCGACAAGACTTCTGGCAATATTCATCAGCATCGCCGCGCGTTCCTTGGAAACTTCAGCCTGTTGCGCCATGGATTTGTATTCGTCGGCGAGTGCTAGGCACTGTGAAGGGGTGAGCATTGCAAGATGCTCCGACAGGACATTGTATCAATTTAAAGCACCGCGCGGCGCCGTGCATGCCCTCACGTCTCCAATAACCAGTACCGGCCAACCACAGGATAAGACAAACCGAGAACACACGACGCCTTTGTTACCTACAAAGGTCTATGAACAGAGTTGGGCGTAGCGAACAGATCGCGGCGAAAGGGCGGCGCTACTCCAACGGGTCAAATTAGGCCACTCCGTTTAGGCCACTAGGGGTTAACCTAAGCCACTGCCCAAATGCCTGTAGGAACAAGGCAAGCACAAAGAACAAATAGCGGCCCCGGCATCCAGTCGGGCTGCTTTTGTTATTGTTCGCGTTTAGTCGCGGACTAAAGTCGAGCGAGTCGTACGCCGACAATCACGACTGTCAGCACTAGAGCACCGAGTGCAAGGATTTGCATTGCAAACGCCGCGTTGATGAACTTAGGCGCGTGGTTCTCGAATTCGCTCTTAAGGTGCGGTCTTGCCGACGAGGGGAGATAGAAGACTGAGAGGCAGGCATAGCCCAAGATCGCCGCCAGAAGACCCGCGCATGCGATCGCGATAACTGCGCCGATTCCGTGAGTCTGAGGAACGGCAGCATGTTCTCTCGGTGAAGCAGGCGACTAATGCCCCCAGCATGGCCCACTAGAAGGAGATTCGCATTCTTGAAGTGCTGTTCGAAATGGATTTTCCAAATCTCGTCTAGCTGTTCGGAGTAGGTTTGTTTGTCGTTCGGCATAGTCGTCTCACTTTCCGCGGGCTTGTTCTGTTTGATTCCGGCCGGTACATACGCCCTCGGCGGCCACTTCCGAAACTGAACGCCCATTCCTGCACGATGTTCTCGATCGCCGAGAACACGCGCGACTGCGACTGCTCTAGGTCATTGGCACAGCAGATCGCCTCGGCGTTGCGGCCGCCGTAGAGGAGTGTTGCCGTCAACGTCAGGATGGCGGCGAATGCGGTCTTGCCGCTTTTCTTCGGCGCGCTGTAGGTCAATTCCGGATAGATCGCGCGGCCGGTCTCATCGAGGTTGAAGGCGTGCTCGAGGAAAGCGATTTCAGCAGGCAGCAGCTCAAAGTGTCGGCTGGTCGCCGGATCACCGGGCGCAGGATCGCGCAGCACCGCGTTGATGAAGGCGATCGGGTCGGGCTGGGTCATGTCCGCCTCGCGTGAAGCCCGAGCAAGTCGCGAAGCAGCGGTGCCTCAGTCGGATTCGGCATCCTCTTGAGCTTCAAGTCGCCGTTCCCGGCGACGTCCAAAACAGCGAGGCCGAGAAGTTAACGGACCAGGGCCGCGCTGGAGCGTTGCCGGAGGATGACTAGCAGTTCGCCGCGGTGAGGCCGGACCTCGCCGATTGAGCCGGGATCATGATGACGGCGCCGTCACGTTGGCGGGTATGATAGCTGTGAAGCATGAGGACGTCGGCCAGAGCCCCGAGTCTACGTGAAGGCGGAGCGCTCATGAGGCCTCTGGCGTGGCGAGTGCGCGCATCTCTGCCAGGAAGTCGTCACCACTGGGCTTCTGCGGCGTTGCCGGCGCCGGCCGCGCGCTCGGCCTGAAGGCCTGGTTGACCTGGCGCCGCAGTTCGGCGCTGTCCTCGCCGCGCGCCTCGGCCTGCTCCGCCAGAAACACCAGCGCGGCCGTATTGGTGGCGCAGATCCGATCGCGCATCGATGGAGATCGGCAAGCAACCCAGCGGCGATCTCTTGGCGACGCGCAGCATCGGCCTTGAGACGCCTCGCCAGTTTCGTGCGTCCATCGATCCTGGATAGCTCGGCCATCGGGTGTCCATCGGCAGGGTATGTTCCTGATATGTCCACCGTATCGGTGCTGATTTCAAAATGACTTGCCTCGTGAAAATACTTAATTAATATCAATAAGTTGCACCGGTTAGGCGCAACATGGCGCGCAAATGGAAAAGGCCCCAGTCCCGGGGCTGAGCGACTGGAGCCTTCTCTGGAGATTGCCCGATTCTTGGGCACAGCAACTTGCCACTTTTTCCCGAATATTCAAACGTCCCTATTGTCGCTGCTACCGCCAGGCGCGGGAGGAGCCCTGCGAGACGGGCCGCTCAGTGTCACAAACCGAACCGAGGAGAGACGGTGGAATCGACTAGCCTGCGGCTGCTGGGCGGCACAGGGGACGGCCGTTGCCATACGAGAGCTACGCACTCGCAGTTGACGGCATCGCGATCATCGCCTTCGCAGTGCTGATCGCCAGACAGCGACCCCGTCGCCGCGCCGAGGACATACGGCCGCGCTTGGCTAGGCGGTTGACGCCAGACGATCGCGAGCTCGGACAACCGTCATAGGCCGAGGCGCGGCAACGCGGGGGCAACGCGCGCTCGCGACTGCACAGAGATCAGCGGAAAATGGTTCCTAAATTGAAGGGCTGACGGACCCGCATGGCTCACGGGTTATGAGCACGTGCGCGTGCCGCCAATTTTTGACCACGTGCCCGTTCCAACATTCATGGTGCTTTTGGGCGTAGCCAATCAAGGCCATGATAATCAAAGCCGCTACGACTCCTCCGGCTACGATGTTCTTTACCATGGCTGCCACTCGCGGCCAAGGCTTGGATGGAACACCCAGTGATAGGAGCCGTCAATCGATTCAGGCGCCCGGCTTGAGAACTCTCTGCACGGTCGAGGTTCCGACACCGAGGGTCTTCCCGATCTTCAAGATGCCCATGCCCTTGGCGCGGAGGGCGCGGATGCGCGCCTCGATCTGCGGCTTGACTGGAGGCCGGCCGAGCCTCGTGTTCTCCTCACCTGCCTGCGCAAGCCCGGCATTGACGCACTCTCGGATCATGGAGCGCTCGAACTCGGCGAAGACGCCGCACATCTGGAACATTGGCGCGGCCGCTCGGCGTGGTCGTGTCGATCGCTTGCTGATGCAAGTAGAGATCACAGCCTAGCGCCTGCAGCTCATTCAGGAAGCCGACAAGATGCTGCACGCTACGGCCGAGCCGGTCGACGCTCCAGGCCGCGATCATATCGATCTCGCGCCTCGTCGCGGCTTTGAGGAGCCGATCGAATGCCGGCCGCTTGTCGCGACCCTTGGCGCCGCTGATACCAGCATCCTCATAGATGTCGACGACCTGCCAACCGGAGCGGGCGGCGACGGCCTCCAGCTCGCGACGCTGGCTCTCGGTGTTCTGGCCGTTCTTGGTGGAAACACGCAAGTAGATGCCAACTCGCTTCATGGTGGCCTCCTATGCTGGCGATCAGCATACGCCTATCTATACGTATGCTAATTGCTGATTCCGCTCGATGTCGCCCACCATTCCGGAATGATCTCGCCCACCGTTCCGATTTGATGTCGCCCACCATTCCGAGATGATCTCGCCCACCATTCCGGGATGATGTCGCCCGGGGTGACGAGGCCTCTTCTGGCTCCGATACGGTCCCGCCTTTCGGCTTTGCGAAGGGGGACCTGGATGCCGACGGAGAGGCTTGCGATGCGCCATGTGCGCGAAGTGATCAGATTGAAGTCGGCTGGGATGCCGACCCGCGAGATTGCGCGGCGGTTGGGGACGGCGCCTTCGACGGTGCGGCTGACGATCCGGCGGTTCGAGGCATCGGGGCTGACCTGGCCGCTGCCCGATGACGTCACCGACACTGATCTGGAGGCCCGGCTGTTCGCCAGCGCCGGTGCGGGTTCCGGCACGCGGCGGGGCCATCGCCGGCAGGCGGAGCCGGACTGGGCGGCGGTGCACCGCGAGCTCCGGCGCAAGCACGTGACGCTGTCGATCCTGTGGGAGGAGTACATCGCAAGCGAGCCCGGCGGGTATCGCTATTCGCGTTTCTGCGAGCTCTACCGCGCCTGGGAAGGCCGGCTGTCGGTGACGATGCGCCAGTCGCATGCGGCCGGCGACAAGCTGTTCGTCGATTATGCCGGTGACGGCGTGCCGGTCGTGATCGACCGGCTCAGCGGCGAGCGGCGCGCCGCGCAGATCTTCGTCGCGGTGCTCGGCGCTTCCAGCTTCACCTACGCGCAGGCGACCTGGACGCAGGGGCTCGCCGATTGGATCAGCGGCCACGTCGGCGCCTTCGAGGCGATCAACGGCGTGCCGGCGCTGCTGGTGCCGGACAACACCAAAGTCGCGGTGATCAAGGCCTGCCTCTACGATCCGCAGATCAACCGCAGCTACGCCGACATGGCGGCGCATTACGGCTCGGCCATTCTGCCAGCCAGGCCGCGACGACCACGAGACAAGGCGAAGGTCGAGCAGGCGGTCCTCATGGTCGAGCGCTGGCTGCTCGGGCGGCTGCGCCACCGCATCTTCCACAGCCTCGCCGAGGTCAATGCGGCGATCGCCGAGTTGCTCACCCGGCTCAACGAGGAGCGGCCGATCCGGCGGCTCGGCGTGACCCGCCGCAAGCTGTTGGAGGAGATCGATTGGCCCGCGCTCAAGGCCTTGCCGGAGAACCCTTACGTGTTCGCCGAGTGGCGGATCTGCCGGGTCAGCATCGATTATCACGTCGAGGTCGAGGCGCATTACTACAGCGTTCCACATCGCTTCGTCCGCGCCGAGGTGGAGGTGCGCTTCACGGCTCGCACCGTCGAGATCTTCCACAAGGGTGAGCGGATCGCCGCGCATCAGCGCATGAGCGGCAACCACAAGCACACGACGGTGCCGGAGCACATGGCCTCCAGTCATCGGCGCTACGCTGGCTGGACTATCGAGCGCATCCGTAAGGACGCAGCCTCGATCGGGCCGGCCACCGCGGCGCTGTGCGACCTGATCCTCGACGAGCGCGCGCATCCGGAACAGGGCTTCCGCGCCTGTCTCGGCATCATCCGGCTCGCCCGATCCTACGGGCACGAGCGGCTCGATGCCGCCGCCATGCGGGCGATCGATATTGGCGCGCGCACCTACGGCTCGGTCAAATCGATCCTTGCCAACAATCTCGATCGGCGTCCTTCACCCAAGCGCTCCGCGGACGACGCGCCGATCCTTCATCCCAACATCCGCGGGCCGCGCTACTACAATTAGGAGATCACGTCTTGCTTACGCATCCGACCCTCGATCAACTCTACGCGCTCGGCCTGCATGGCATGGCCAAGGCCTTCGCCGACATCGAAGCCGGCGGCGAGGCCGCAAGCCTCGGCCACGCCGAATGGCTCGCGCTGCTGCTCGAACGCGAAGCGTCATTGCGACGCGACAAGCGGCTGTCGAAGCGGCTGCAATACGCCAAGCTGCGCCAGGAGGCCTGCGTCGAAGACATCGACTACCGCACCCCACGCGGCCTCGACCGCAGCCTGCTGACGATGCTGGTCGAAGGCCGCTGGATCGATGACCACGCCAATCTGCTAATCTGCGGGCCCTCCGGCGTCGGCAAAAGCTGGCTCGCCTCAGCGCTCGGCAACAAGGCCTGCCGCGACAATCGCTCCGTGCTCTACCAGCGCGTCCCGCGGCTGTTCACCGATCTTGCTTTGGCGCGCGGCGATGGCCGCCACTCCCGCCTGTTGCGCGCGCTTGGCCGCGTCGATCTCCTCATCTTCGACGACTGGGGCCTCGAGCCGCTCGACGCCGCGGCCCGCCACGACCTCCTGGAGATCCTCGAGGACCGCTACGGCCGCCGCTCCACCATCGTCACCAGCCAGCTCCCGGTCGATCAATGGCACGCGCTGATCGGCGATCCCACCTACGCTGACGCCGTCCTCGACCGCCTGGTCCATAACGCCCACCGGATCGATCTCAACGGCGAAAGCATGCGGCGAACCCGCAAACCCGACCGAAAGGCCTGAGCCTGTGGCGCTGTGGACATGCCGCTACGCTTGGACAACGCGAAGGGCGTTGCCCACATGCCCACAGCAGGAGCAACAGAAAAACCCGCCCGTCGAGCCGCGATTCAAGATTGACCACGCGGCTTCGCCGATGCCAGAAACCAGACAGCCAGAACGCCTCACGCCCCGGGCGACATCAAATCGGAATGGTGGGCGAGATCATCTCGGAATCCTGGGCGAGATCAAATCGGTACACCCGGGCGAGATCATCGGAATCAGCAGCTAATTTCAAGGAGGTGGCGATCCTTGCGAAATCGGGGTTTTTCGTCACCGACTACGGAGTGTTTTTCCGTATGGGCCGCGCGATCAGGAACGACAGGTCGTCGCGACCGTTGGATTCCTTCAGCGCGGGCCCCAACCGAAAGGCGGAGATTTCAGAATGAGATTTTTCGCAATCGTCCTCGCGACAGCGTTCGCGGTCAGTAGCAGCGCCGCGCTGGCGCGGCACCATCACCACCACTACGCCGGGTCGACCTTCGTATCGTCGACGTTGTACGACAGTCGCGCGGGCGGCGGTTGAGCGCGTCACCCAGTAGACCAGGGAAAATTTTCCTGCAGGCGCGGGTGTGTTCGGCGGGCCGGAACGGATCACCCATCGCGACCGTTGCCTATGTGCGGCCTCATCCCCTGGCCGCGGGGTCCCGTCGCCGCGGACCCCCTCTCTACCCCAAGGCGGCGGGGCCTGATGCGGGGCAATATGCAAGGAGGCGACAATGCGCCTTCACCACTTTGATCACAGCCCATCGATCGACTTCATCGCGCTCACGACCGGCAGCCTTCTGGTGGTCGGCTTCGTGGCCGCCGTCGCTGCCCTGCTGATGCGCTAGGAAAAAAATCCGAAGGCGCGGATGCGTGTAGGGCCGGCGGGGCAGCCTTTCGACCGGGAAAACTATGCAATTCTTATCACTGGATGTCCCGATTTAACGGTGAAGTCGCGTGTTCTGATAGGAACGGTAGATGAACAGGCGCGGGGATAACTATGCAATTCCGGCTCAACGATACGAACGGATGTCAAACGAGACATGAACATTGTGCAGCTTCGGCAGGTACGGTCGTTATGGACGGTTTTCCGGCTTCGAGCCGCAGGCGCCAATGTGGTGACGACTTCATAGACGAGGAGCATTTTCGATCAGTTTGACGCTCGAGCCAACTCGTCTCGCCAGGCGACGCATCGGCGGGCGGCTGTCCCACTAATCTCGAAATAGGACGCTGCCGGGCTCGAAATACATGTCCCGGCAGCGTTTTATTCTCAAACTGAGCGCTGAAATCCCAGTTGGTTGCAACTTTGCAATGGCCATGCCACAGGTTTGTGACACCGCCCGGCTGCGGGCCTCGCAATGAAATCCCGTTGCGCGACATCTCATGGTCAGCGGCCGGACATCCGGTGAAACGCTGAAACGAACAAACCCCCAATTCACCCGGCCGCGGCGGGCCGGCAGGTCACAGCATAGCGGACAGAGGGGAATGCTGCTCTGCTCGGGCTATGCCCTGGTTCAATCTCGCGTCGGCGAAACGTCCCCACGACGTCAATCGGCGGCTTGCAATTCGCGTCGAAGCGCAATTTTGGCACGGGTAATCCATTTTGAGCGTTAGGCAGCGCTCGCATAGCAGGCAGCCTGTCACCTTGACCGCCCGATTGGCAACCGGATCGACAACTATGGCAGCTTTCGCGCTAACATCCGCCTGGTAGGAAAATGCTTGCTGAGCCCCAATTAGACCGGCGAGTAGCTAAGGACCAAAGCGCTATCGCGATTTCCCTGGGCATAGCGGCCCCTCACTTGAACGGCCCTAGCTTATTCCCCTGGAGATCGCCGCTGACGAAGAGGCAACACAAAATCCTGACCCAGATCAATTTTGAGCGCTAGCTCCTCACGGCCGGCGCCGTCCTTCGAGTATGCGATCACTCGATGGGTGGGGTGTTGCGGCCGATTTAGGTTTCTACAGCTCGCGCCCCATCGCGGGATGGCTCCGGTTCTTCATCGATCCAGTGCTTCTGCCGGCCACCACGGTAAGGCCGGTCGCGATGCTTGGACACCAAACTTCTAGGCTCATCCGGCAGGCCGCGCGGAATAGATCGGGGCCGATCTCCCCGCGTTCAAACGGCGCCACGGTGATGCTGTCCGGTCGGCGGGCTAGGAGCCGCTCCAGGTTCGTCTTGCGCATGTGGAGGGGCAGGGACCGCAGATCGTCGTCACTCATGGCG
Source organism: Bradyrhizobium sp. ISRA430 (assembly GCF_029909975.1). NCBI lineage: Bacteria > Pseudomonadati > Pseudomonadota > Alphaproteobacteria > Hyphomicrobiales > Nitrobacteraceae > Bradyrhizobium > Bradyrhizobium sp. ISRA430. The sequence continues at coordinate 4,221,575 of NZ_CP094516.1, read as the reverse complement.
AGCACCATGTCCCAAGTAATGACCGAGATAACCTCCCAGCCCTCCATCGCCCAGATGTTCTTGCATGCCGTCCTCCTTGACGGCCGCGATACAGCGCCTTGAGATTTAGCTCGCGTAAATCTCTGGCTCAAATGTTCGCGACAGCACTGGTTCGGAAACAACGAGCTGACGTTATCAGCACCCGCCGTGTGAGGTAATCGGCTCCCGTGATCCTCTTGAGGTGATCAGTGTCGGTGCTACCAGCGTGAGCAATTGCAAAAACGATATTGCTTGCTCTCGAGCGCCGACGCGACACGCTGCATTCATTGCAGATCGTTCATTTGAGACGGGCCGGAGTTTGCCGTGACCAATGATACTGCAGTTTTCGACGCTTTGCGTTTTGACTCGGGTAGCCGCGACAGAGTCGCCACAGTCTGATGGGCACTCGCGAAGCAATCGTTCGAGACGGGATCTTCATCGATCCTTTGTCGCTCGGCTATTGCCCACACGAATGGATCGATGGGAGCGGGTACGTCGATCCCGAGCTGGCGCAGAAGTTCTGCTATTCGCTTGCATTTTGAGGCCGCGGCCGTTGGCGCGAAACTCAAAACTTTCGCCGGTCTGCGCTCGAAGGCCAATCGGGATAAGGCCAATCGGGATGATGGTCATACTGTAAGCAACTTCCAAGCCGGAGAATGACGATGCGAACGCTCTTCCCGCTATGTGCCGCTCTCGCTTCCTTTTCTGCATCGATCATTCTGAGTACGTCCGACGCCCATGCGGTGTTCTGGGGCGTATCATCGCCGAAAGCTTTTTGCGTTCGATGTCGGTCCGTTCCTTCCGCTTCGATGATTTCATATTTTTGAAATCTTCCTGCTGTTCCGAGGCGCGCGACATTGGGAAATTTACGGGTGGCACTCCTGGTTCGGGGATCAGGAGCTTAAAACGAGGCATATTTCGGGTCGGGCCCGGTATATGATTGTCCGCGCATGTCCGTGGTCCCATTCCGAGCCAAGCCGAACGTTTGCGCTGGGCCTCCGTTGCCGTCGTGGTAGCGGCGATCCTGCTCGGGGTGGCGCATTTCTGGACCTCGCCCAGCTCGCCGATCGCGATCTTTGCCGTTGACGGCGACACAGTGAGACACCAGGGACAAGTCTATCGGCTCGTTGGCTTCGATGCGCCGGAGAGTGGCAATAGGGCCCGCTGTGAGGACGAGAGCCGACGGGCTGAGAAGGCGACCAGCAGGCTGCGTGAGCTTGTTGCTGGCGGCGAAGTTCGCCTCCAGCGGGTTGCCTGCGCGTGCCGGCCAGGCGAAGAGGGTACATCGCGCTGCAATTACGGCCGGTTGTGCGGCTCGCTTACCGTCGGCGGCCGTGACGTCGGGCAGATACTAATCGGCGAGGGCTTGGCGCGGCCGTATGTCTGCAGCGGCACGCGCTGTCCGCCGCGGCAGCGCTGGTGTTGAGGGATAGAGTTCGCTGGCGGGGGCGGTGCTCGAGGAAGTTTGCGAGAATATTCCTGTCAATGAGATCGGCGCCAGAACGCGCGTTGCGTCGAAGATCCTCGAAGCTGCGGCACAGGGGCAACTCTCTATAGACGCGTTGAAAGCGGTAGGTCACAAGGCCCTGAACTTACCCACGATGTGGCGCTAACATCTTCTACCGCGCGGGTACGCAGACCGAGCATTGACCATCCAGACACTGACCATCCAGGCGAAGAGCGCGGATTGAGACGGCGATATACTGGCCGCTCGCTCCAATATCGGAAATCGTACAGTCAGACGTCCATGATCAGGCTACGCTCCCACTTCGTGAAAGTCATTTTTTGATTCGGAGGCACTGCGTTGGCGATCGGTACAGTGAAGTGGTTTAACGCGACCAAAGGCTATGGCTTTATTCAGCCTGATGACGGCAGCTCAGACGTCTTCGTGCATGTCAGCGCCGTCGAGAAAGCCGGGTACACGGACTTGGCCGAGGGCGCGCGGATTAGCTACGAGCTGAAGGCGGGGCGCTCGGGCAAGATGTCCGCGGAAAATCTGCGGATTGGCTGACGGGCGCACCCGCAATCCATCATCAGTTTGCTGGCTCTGCCTTCAAGAGCCGGACATAAGTGCCGGACTCGTGCAACTCGAGCCAGCCGCTCTCGACCGCGTGCTTTATGCCGGCGCCGAAGTCTGGCCCGGTGGCCTTGAGGCTGTACAGGAACGGCGCGTTGATTTTCTCGATGTGGATACGACCGTCCTGAACGGCCGCGATGCTCGCGGCCAACTCGACCAGCTTGCGCGCTGCGGCTTCAGGAGTGGCAAAGGGACGTTGGCTAGTAAGCTTCATCGCTCGAATCGAAATTTATAATTCGATGTTAGATGACGCAGCCTGCCGGCTTACACAAGCGCTGCGCTCAGTCGCTCACGCGCAGCGTCAACCACTCTATAACTTTTGCGGGCGATCCTACGTGCACTGGTCTTAACCGCGATTGGACCGGTACCGGAATGAGGTCCCAGCGCCCCCCAGCCTGCGCTGGGGCCTTTCGTTGTTGACCGGTCGTGAGTTTCACCGGTATCCCATAGCTGCCACTGTCGGCATATTCCAATTGAAGTCAGGCCGGATATCGGCCCCCCGCCGGCCGCAAGCCTGGCAGATGAACCGCGACTCAAGGTCCGATAGCCGCACGTCTTCAGACCATCGATCGGCGCTCAGCGCAACGTGGTGGCCGCACGTACAGTCGGCGCAGTAGACGAGAACGCCGCGAACGCCCATGGCGCGCATCTGGCCAAGCGTGATCTTGACCGGGCGGCCGTCGGCATGGGTAGGCGTGTGGCGTCGGAAAGGGCTGGGCATGCCGCTATTGAAGTGACAACCTGCGTGCTTCGCAAATTATCGGTTCCTCTCGTGGGTAGTGGATCAGTTTGATTGTGGCAGGATAGCTGGCTTGAAGCCAGGTGCCATAGGCGCATACTCAAACGATGTTAGAACAGCGCCCAACCTTCGGAGTGCGCAAAAATCCTGGGCTTGGCTGGGGGGTAGATATTCTGTGGCCAGATGGCGAAACGGAAGTAATCAAGGGTTTTAATACGGAGGACGACGCAGTTAAATGGATTGCTGAGCACGAGTACGCAAAAACGGGGCGCGAAAACACGAATCCCCAAGCGCCCCCAACCAGCTCGCCAAATCGATTATAGAGATTACGACCGGGCGGAAGCCCCATCGCGACATCGCTTTGCGGGAGCGGCCGAGGGGACTCTCTAAGGTATTTCCTCCCCTGAGGACTTGGCCGCTCACACGGGCGGCCCGTTTTGTTTGCGCGTGCCAGTCTGGCTGGCGACGCTAAGCCGATCTCCAGGCTTCGTGCAGAAACCTTTATCGCCGCGGCCCTATCGCGCGCAGGCCGACGCATTGGAGATTGAAGCCGGAGCGAAGCGCCGACCGGCGGACGAGTACGATGCCGCGCAGGTGCGAGGAGAAGTTGCGGGCCCTTCTGACAGGCATTCTAGTTCTAGGTCCGAACTACATGTCGAGCACATGGCTCATTTGCTAATAGGTCAACGCCAATAGCCGTTGCACGATCGCGCCCAAGCAGACGAGCACGACCAGGAGCTTCAGCAAATTTGCTAGCCGACCGTCCAGCGCAAATCTGTCGATCGCCCAAAAACAGATTCCCCCGACAACCACGATAATCAATCAGAACTGAAATAGCGGCCATCCTGTCCTCCTTTCAACTCCGCGGCTTCTGTAGGCCCCACAAGTCATTTCTTGGCTTTTAGCCCTGCCTCAACGAGCCTGCGGATAGCTTCAGGGCGACCGGGCAGGTCTGGCTGCTCGCGTCGCCAATCATCGATGCGTGCGCCTGTCGCGCCGGCGCCGGCATGACTGAAAGCTTGTCGAGCGCGCAGGGCCTTTGCCAATCCTTCATCACCTTCGGCCAGATCGCCGGCGATCAGTTGGTCCAGCCGGTCCTTGCCAACGGCCTAAAGGTCGGTCTTGGCCTCCATGGGGTCGAACTTCCAGAGGCGGTCGATAGATCGCTTGAGCGGTTCGTCGACCATTGCCGACAGGTGACCGGTAAGCAGGCGTACTCCCGAGATTGGCAGGCCAGGGCTCGACTCTGGATCAGCGATGACGCTCGCCGGCGGACCGATCGGGCCATCGAAAAAGGCGAGAATCAACGCCACAGCTGACCGCGCCCTAGCTGAAATCCAACTGTCCAAGCCGTCAGAAGCCGAATTTCGCGACGTGCTGGCTGTCTACAAGAAGCTCTGCCGATGGACGCGGTATGTGACCCAGTTTGGTCCGGAGCCAGGGAAACAAGGCTGCATCGTACCTGATCATCTTTTGGCCGAGTACGGCATCACCAAGGAAGCCGCAGCATGACCACGAGGTGCGACATGAAACCATCGCGCAATCGTCACCAACCGCAACAGCTCGGCGGCATCGCAGCATCACGAGGATTCGCGATCGAACAGGCGAGGACGGGGACCGCTTCAGTGTGTCCTGGCATTCGCTCGGGGGCGACTTGCGTTGGCTGTCGCCGACCATGCCCGAGGAAGCTGCTGACGCGGCCGCGCAGGTCCTCGCCAGCTTTACCGGCGGGGTGCTGCGCAAATGAATGGCCACTCCGAAACGACCGCTGCAATTGAGCCGTCGCATGCGCTCTGTGCGGTCGACATCTCTGCCGAAGCTGACCGGTTGGCACGCTTGGCTGATCAGTGCACGGATCCGGCAGTCCGGGCTGCCTATCAGCGCGCGTGCCGGGCCTTCTTTCAGCAATCTCCCGGCCGGAAGGCAAAATACGAAGCGCTCGACCGATCGCTATCGCGTGAAGTCGACATTAGGCTTGCCGAAGGCAACGTGAAGTCTGAACGCGACGTCATCTTGAGCGTGGTACTGCGTGTCTCGAGCAACGATAGGGAGTTGAACCGACACTATCGGCGCATTGTCCGCTATCGCCTTAAGCAGGGCATCAGGCCCGTCCGGAAAAAGGTGTGACATAATAATTTTTGTCACGGGACGCATCATCTAGATTGCTTCTCATCAAATTCGATGGGTGAACGCCAGATGTCGATAGCCGCCTTGAAGTCCGCGAAGCCAAAAAAGTTCTCCGTTCCAACTCTCGCCGAGGCCTCGCCTAAGTACGCCGAAATGGTCGCGCGTCGGCAACGGTTGCTCAACGACGCGGCCGTAACCGACGCCGAGATTGCGCGGGGTGGAGGTCCAGGTACGTGGCGCTCCGCGGGAGCTTCGCCGCGCGAAGGTTGCCGAATTGGTTGGAGATCAGGTCCCGAATTCGCCGGAGGCGACTCCGGAGAGACTGCGCGAGCTTCAACAGCATGCGCGCGCGTTAAAGGATGCTGTGAAGGTGCTGGAAGATCGCCTCGGCCATGAGCGCACCGCCGCGTCAGTGATCGTCTGCAATCAAGTCCGCGAGGAACACAGCCGTCGCGCCCGCGAGACGTGCCTAAAGCTACTCGAGTTGCACGCGGCAATGTTGGCATACGCCGAGCTTGTCGATGCTCTCAATGCTGAGGATATCGCTTGGTCCTACCTCGGACCGGCTCAGCTACTCGCCTTAGGCAACCCGCGGGACAACAGTCTCGATTGGCGCTTTACCTCCGGCAAATGGTCGAGGCCGGACATGGACGTGACCGAACTTCCCCAAGCACTCCGGTAAGGGCAAGCTATGCTTACACGAACGATAGATACCTGCGTCATCCGACTGCGCGGCGGAGGGAAGCTGGAATTCAAGGGCGTGCCACCGGCGCATACGATCGCGCGCGTTCTGAGAGATCGCAACGCGCGGCGCGACAAGGTCGGCATCAAAGGTCGAATGCTCCGCGACCTTGCCATTCGTCACAGGGCTAGGTGAGGCGATGATAGGTCCGTTCGCTGTCTTCGCAGAGTTGGTGGCTCGTTCGGGATTGTCGCCCGATGAGGTGCGTAACCTTTTACCACATGAGCTCGCCGCCATGTCAAAGCTCGGGCACATCCGCTCCTACATGTCGCGGGCGCCCTGCCCGGGAGGGGGCCTCGAAAAGGTTAAGGGCCGGGACGCCGGGACCGGCCAGGGCCAAAAACGCGCAATCGTGCTGCCCCCGATCAAAAACTCGCCAACTAAGGAATGAAAGCGCCAAATGAGGGCGAAAACACCTAAAGCGCCGGCACATTTGACCGAACAAACCCGCATTTGGTGGCGGTCGGTGGTCCGTGACTATGCGCTCGAACCGCACCATCTGAGGCTTTTACAGGCGGCTTGCGAGGCCTGGGACCGTCTCCAGGAGGCTCGTGAGCTGCTTTTGCGCGACGGTCTAGTCGTTGAAGGCCGTGAAGGTGGGGTGCGCCCGCACCCGACGGTCGCGATCGAACGGGACAGCCGTATTGGTTTCGCGCGGCTGGTTCGTGAACTCGATCTCGACACGGAGCCGGCATCCAGCCTGAGGTCTGCACCGCCAGCCCTGCGGTCGAACAGGCGGGGTCTTTGATGCCGGTAAAACGCCGAGTTTCGAAGCGTCGCGCGTTCGCGCTTACGCCAGAGGTGTTCGCGGCGTTTGATGCAGGCGACGAGTACGCGCTCCGACGCTCTTTGGGGCTGCCTCCCTGGCACGCTTCGCCCCTACGCGACGATCTCGCTGGGCCGGCCCCATACAGTCCCGAAACGTGCTGGGCCATATCGCGCCCGGCGGCGCTGGAGATTCGCATGGATATCCTGGCGGCGATGCAGCAGCGAGGGCAGGTGCGATGAACGGGACACCATTGGCGCCGGCTGATCGGTCTGAGTGTCAAGCGCTATGAGCGCGGTAATCATGCTCCGGCAGGGCGGGGACCTATCTGGGTGCTTTCGGCCGCGGCCGACTCCTGGTCCGGCAGGCCGGAGAATTAGATCCGACTGCCGCGCGCGACGCGGCGCTGGTGCAAACTCGGCTCGCGACCTTGGCTGGGTATATCATGGGCGATAATAAGAAGCGACAGCAATGCTAGCTGGCATCGCAGGCTGTATAGGCGCACTTGGTAATTCGGCGACTGGTGGCGGCGCCACCTGGACCACGACATTTTCGCAGGCGATTTCGAGTGCCTCCGGCGGATGGAATGGGAGCAATCTGCAGCAGGTGCTGAACAGCTCGCTGTTGTCGACCTCGGGAACGCAAGTCCGAGTGACGCTGAAATCGGCGCCAGCGCTCAACAATGGCTGGTCCATCGATAGTTGTTTCATCGGCCACCAGGCCGCGTCGGGCGATCCTTACGACTTCGACGGAGGGCAGGTCCGACTTACGGTCGTCGGATCCAATTCCTTTTCGCTCGCAAGCGGCTCGCTCACCCTGATCACGGATGCCGTCAGCTTTGCACCCGATCATACCAAGAACCTCATCATCGCGGCGCATTTTAACGATGCCTCTACGCTTCCTTTTGCTTCCCTGTCGGGCGCGACAAACTATTGCAAGGATGCTTCATCAGACGAGACTTCCGTATCCAACGTGAGCGGCATGGGTTCGAACGGGGCCGCCCTCGCCTTGGTCAATGATGGTGAGTATTCCAGTACTCTCTTTCCGGTTACCGCAGAGCTTTAGCGACGGTTCTCGCTGCAATGGGTCGTTTTCAGAGATCGGAATCGCCACCGGATATAGCGATGCGACTGCAGTCGCATCGCTTGAGTTCTGTCGGCGTCATAGGCTCGTAGGACGGAAACGAATGAGCACCAATATAAGGCCAAGCCCTAGCGGCCATCCGCGCGCGGCTCGAAGCGGACGATTCCGGCATCACCATTCCGCACCGGTGGGCATGGTGAACCAAGCGAGCCGCTACTGGATGATCCGGCGCCGTTCGGATTGATCGTCTGGAATTACGAGGGATCGGACAGCGCACCGGTCGCCTACGGAGGCGCTCGCATCGGGCGATCTGGCGGATGGATCACCGCGCCGCCAGAGCAAGCACGTATAGCGGCGAACTTTAACGACGTTGAAAAGGGGCCGCAGGACCACTACCACAAATCCTGCGGCCCTTATTTTCCCGGGAAAATTGAGTGTTTACGAAATGAACACTTCCAGCCCCGGTTGATTGGGATGATTCCAGAACTTGCCGTGCAGTTTGAGTCGCGAAAGGATGTTCCAGAACGGAACATGCTCACTGTTGCGGTAGCGCCACGGTTAACATCAGCGAGGCAAACAAGTTTGCTGGGGCGATCCTAAGTTAACCGCGACGGCACGGAATGAGGCCCTAGCGTTTGCAAGCTCCGCTGGGGCCTTTTCGTTAATGGTCCTGATTAGCACACCCGAGAATCCGAATTAGGACATTCAGAATTTAATAACCTTTTCCCGGTTGACGGGGATAGGGTTAGCAGGCCGACCGGACTCAGCCAGCCCCATCCTGTCCGGGAAGCAGGCGGCCCTACCGCGCGTCCCCCGCGAGGCGGGGCCGCTGCATGTGAGCAGAATTAGGGACGGTCTTTTGACGTTCCCTGATCGGAACGGTTGCGATGGTCCCGCCGCCTTCCGGCTCTGTCTGAAAGTGGACAGAACCAGATTGTCAAACCGTCCTAGACTTAGGACGCTCTGGCGATTCCCATTACCGCCAAGCAAACCTCCAACGGCCCCGGCATTTAGGGTTGTGCTGGGGCCGTTTCTTCGCTGCGACTGCGCAGCGTGAAAGCTGTCTTGTTGCGCGCGCTAATCATTCGTGAATTGCCCACACCTGACGCCGTAGAAATACTGATCCAGCTATGGTGGTGGGTTTGTTGATTACGGGCTGCATCGGCGTCTTGGCTGTAGGCGCCACATTCGCGGCGATCATCTATTACGATGCACGGGCTGAGCGCAGGCGCCGTTAGACGGCATAATGTTGGGCGTTGGTAGTGTGCCCCCTGGCTAAGGGCGGCCCATGTTGAGGCCCTAATGCGCAAGAACCAGGGGCAGCGTCAGCAAGACAGAACGGCTTCTCTCGTTGCTGCAACGGGGAAATATCGGATGCCGACGCCCGTGCCGCGGATCATCCTTACGCCTTTTGGGAATTAGCTCGGCCTGCGCCCGGTGACGTCAACACGCGTTGCACTTGTTTCGGCTTGCTCCTTTGTCAGATTGGCCGCCAAGTCGATCCCAATCACTGCTGGGCCCGTGCGTTCTCGGTCGTAAACCATCCAGCCCGTGCTTCCTTGCCGAACAAGGAATCCGGCCGCATCTTGCGGCGCGATCGATGGCGAGCGACGCATACCAACCTCCGGTCCAGTCCCAACGGTCCGAGGCGGCTTCAGCTCTCCGGCAGTTCAAATTGCGGCGCAAAGAGCTGGAGCGCCGAGTGGTGCCGCGAAATACCGTCTGGCCTGACGCAGGGGCGCCGCCATCGTTCCTATATGTACTTTCCTAGTTTGCCGCGCAGTCTGTGCATCTTCACATATTCCCACCCTTTTGCAGATCGAGCCAACCGCGCTCGATCGCCAGCTTTATGCCGGCGCCAAATACTTGATGCCGGCGCCGAACATCGGCGGCTCCGCCTGCCGCAAGCCTGACAGACGAAGCGCGGCTCGACCGTCGGATAGCCGCACGTCTTCCGCGCAGCTACACGGTCACGCGGGAAAATGCAGAACCAACAAGACAGTCGAAACGGCGATTAAGGCGGTAAACGCCAGGACCACGAGATAGAAAGATCTCTTTTGCCGTTCGTTCTGCTCGGCACTTTTGCGCCAGTGCATGGAGGCAGTCTCGCTCAGATTTTCTGCGCAGCGCCGGCCCGGTCAAATACTGGCGTTTTTTCGATATCGCTGGAGCCACTCCCGGAATGCGTATCTTCGGTGGCGCGCCGCAGCGACTCGGTGCTGGCGTCGAGTCCGTCCACGGTTTCGTTTGCCTGACTTCCGGAGTCGTGCGGGTGAGCGGGAACGTGTCCGGCGCCGGAACTAGTAACGGCGTCCATTGCGCTCGACGGACGCGGCGTCCGATTTTTCTGTGTCATCGGAACCTCCTTGAGGATTCAATTTTTTCGCTCGCTGCAGGTTCCGATCGCGCCGATCGGAGCAGGTCGAGAAGCCGGGTGAGGGGGACGACCGCCCTGCGGCGGCGGGGCCGTTTTGTTGGACACTCGCAGAGGGAAATTAGGACACTACGGGTCGAAGATCCCAGCTTAGCGCTGGTGTCCTAAACCGATTCCAAGGCTGCGCGCCTTCTGCCTCAACGAGCCCTCGGATCGCTTCATCAGCTTCGAAAGCTTTGCCACTGGTGTGCGGGCTTTGGAATGTGCCTTGAGCAGCTTGACGTCGTCTTTGGTGTACTCTTTGCGCTTGCTCTTCGTCTTCTTTGCCACTTGATGTTCTCCAACGTGATCACGCGCGGGGTTAAAGTGATGATGCGAATGCGTTCTCGCCTCGCTCGAAGGGCGCCACGATGATCCGAGGTATTCTTTGCTGGTGTTGATACCGTTTTCAATGGAGCATCCTGCAGAGTTGTCATAGTGCTTTCCAATTCTCACCAATTTTGCTGGTCAAGAAACGAGAGCAAACAAGGAGCATTAGGGACACATTGTGGCCATCAAGAACATCGTCATTCCTTTGGAAGTTGAGTATCTACAGAAGGCAGCCAATGAACGCGGAGTCTCCCGCTCCAAGCTTGTGCGATTCGTGATGGAGAAGGTTGTGAACGACGAACTCGTTCCTGCGCTCCTAGGTAAAGACGACTTGTCGAACGTTGAATTGCCGTCGCAAAGGTATCGACGCTTTCGGAATCGATAGTGGCGGATCTTAATCTCGAAGCGAGGGACAGCCGATATGGTTGGCAACAATGTTACCGAGGCAATCGATCATGCGTTGCACGAGGTGCAGGCCGCGCGGCGTGACCTCACCATAACTGGCTTCTGCATGCGCGAGGCAGAAGCGCTTCGCAGAATAGATCGAGCCAAAGCCAACCTTGCTGATCTGGTGCAGTCCCGGAACCATTAAGTTGTTCCGGGAAGGAACAATTGCCAACGTGCTGAAGCGAACAGAACGGCGCCGTGAGTAAGCTCGCAGTCGCTTGGCTTCCCCAAGTTGTCCAAGCAACCTCCAAACGACCCCGGCCCACGATCCCTTAAAAGCCCCCACGGCTGGGGCCGTCTTTGCCCCGCTACCCCTAGCGGGGACCGGGCTTACCCATCACGCTTGGTGATATACCGCTCCATCGCTGGGGCTGTGGGCCAAGGTCTAGCGATGGAGCGGTAGCCAGAAGCATCGTTACCAGCGCAGCTTCCAACACCCCAAGAATGCGATCGAGATTCGGGCGCGTTGAGGACGAATGCTGGGCGCTTTATCTGCGGAATAGATTCCAGATTAGGGCAAACGCTAGTCCAGCGGGTTCACTTACTCCGACAACCCGGTCAGACGCGGCCAGCGCGAGCCAAGAATCTGCCAAATGACCAAGCACACCACGACCATGGCGTAGACGGTCCTGCGGCCGATCCTGGCGCGGCACGCGCCGTCCGCCGCGGCAGCGGTGGTGCTGATGGATCAAGGGGTCGCGGGCTCATAGCCGAATGTGGCTGGCCCGCAGACACTCCAAGGGAGTGCCTCTTTCGAGCAATCGTCAATCCCTGCAGCCGGACGTAAAATGCCGCGTCCCTTCGGACTCCGGCCCCCCTGCTTCAAAGCCCGAAGGAGCAGGCGGCCCCGCCATATGTTGCATGCGTTGGTGGGGCCGCTGCTGGGGACTTCAGAGCTCTCGGCTCAGCGCCGGATGAGCGAGGTTTTTAATCTTGATCCAGTGTTTCTGCCGGCCGCCACGATAAGGCCGATCGCGATGCTTTGAGACCAAGCCCTCGAGACCCATGCGGCATGCGGCGTGGAATAGATCGGGGCCAATCTCGCCGCGCTCGAAAGGCGCCACGGTGATGCCGTCCGGTCGGCGGGCTAGGAGGCGCTCCAGGTTCGTCTTGCGGAGTTGCAGCGGCAGCGCGCGAAGGTCATCGCCACCCATGGCGAGGATATCGAAGGCATAAAGCTGGACTTCGTGCTCGTGCTTGCGGGAATGGAGCGCGTTGAAATCGGATATCCCGTCGACCCCAAGCACCACGGCTTCACCATCGATGACGAAATACTTCTGCCGGTTCTTCAGCGCGGCCTCGGCGATGTTGCCTATTGATATCGTGCTGCCGCTGGAGCCAAACCGGCCGGTTCGGGTAAAGCGCAACTTCCGGGTAATTGATGGCGGGAAGGCTTAAAGGCCTTCTAGCTAGTCCCCGGGGGTGGGGACAAGGGACCCCCGCGAATGTCAGGTATCGAACAGACAGATCCGAACACCTGTACCAAACTGACATGCTCCGGGATTTTGCCGTCACCCTCCCGGGGCTGGACAGCGCCGCTTGCGATCATTTCAAGCGGGCGGCGTTATGTTGTTGGCGGTAATGAAAAGACCCCAGCCCGGGGCTGGACCGGCTGAGGCCTTCTGTTGAATTGCCCATTGATGCAGGGCGCACCTGATTGCCACTTTTTCCCGAAACAATCAAATGTCCTAATTTGCCTCTGCGAGTGTCCTAGCTAGGACAGCACCCTCTCGTGCAACTCGAGCCAGCCATTGTCGACGGCGTACTTGAGGCCGGCGCCGAACTCCGGTCCGCTGGCCTTTAGCGTGTACAGGAACGGCGCATGGATCGATGCTCGCGGCCAACTCGACCAGCTTCTTGCCGTCGGCGATGTTCCATGCTTCATGCGCCCACTGTTGTAAGGGTAGCGTTCGGTCAGTGTGAGGATTTGAGCCACTGCCGCCCGCTCGATTGAAACTCCTTCCTCTCTCGCCGGATTGACGATGGCGTTCACAGCGTCTGATTCATCCAGCGCACCAATTTCGGTAAATTTGAAGAGCCTCTCGGCGTAAGACTTGGACGCCCCAGCTAGGCCGAGTATTTGTGGCAAACCAGCACCAACCAAGATCACCGGCAAAGAGTTCTGGTTGAGCTTGTGAATGGACAAAATCAGAGCGCTGAATTCGCTCTCTGAAAGATATTGCAGTTCGTCGATCAGAAGAGCGACTGGACGCTTCGCCGCCTTTGCTGCCTGACCAATGGCGAGCATCAAATCGGGAAGGTCGAATTCGATGTCGCCGCTGTCCGCTGTGCCACTTCTGGAGAAATGGTGAGACCTACTTCGACATCATTGATCTTTACCTTCACGGCATTCAGGAAGCTTCGAAACACTCGAAGCCCGCGCCTTCCGAATTCTTTTGAAGCCTCTACAACGCTGAGCGCCAGCAGCACTTTGCGCAGCCCCGGTGCCAGCAGTTCAGCGAGCGTTTTTCCTTCGTGAGCTTCGACCGAGATCGTATGGAATCCTTCCTTGTCCGCCAGCTCGTTGACCGTTTTCCCGACGCCGCGCAGGCCGACTAAGATGGGGCTTTGTGTCGGCCTTCCTAAACCGGTTCGCCGCAAGGCGACGATCGCGTCGTCGATCAGCTCCGACCTACCTGCCAGTTCCGGGGGTGGGATGCCGGCGCCGGGCGCGTAGGGGTTTCGAACGGGATCCATAAGCAATTTATCCATTTATAGTGGAAATGGGCTATAAACGCCTAACTTTGATTGATCTGTCAATGCGACCATACGACCATAGATAGATAAATCGGCTTCAAGCAACCATTGCTGTCGCGACTTAGCTCGTTGCCTTGAGCTAGATGGCGCCAATCTTCACGCAGATTGCGTGGGCGACCATGAAAATCGGGAGAGCAATGAGGAACCATAGAACTGCATCCGAGTCGCGATCCGGCGCAAACTCGCGGTTGGCGTCTGTCTCCCGGGCGTGTGGCACTACTGAAAGGGCCTGGCTAGGACGAGTGCGCTTGGCTGCGCGCCGTAAGAGTTGTTTGGCCGCGACTTCGTGCTCGATCTCGATTTTGTTCTTCATCACTTCCGACGTCCAAAGAGGAGACCGAGTGCTCCTATGATAACAAAAACGTTCCCTGCGACGATCAACCAGTGTGGTAGCTGCAGCCCAGAGAACATTTCTAACACCTCATTGCTTTTGCTTTGAACCCCGATCTCGACCGGCCGCCGCTGAACGCTCGCGCAACAAGCCAGTATGCGCAAGAGGGCGACCACAACAACAAACCGTGGATCGAGACGCCCGAGCCTTAGACTGGCCGCGACTCAGGATCGCGCTACCGCAGCGCAATTCTGCGCTTAGCGGAGGGTGCAATGGGACTGAAGGATCCGACCGCGTTTCATGGCTCGGCGAGAAGCCGGCTTTTCTCTAACGTCGGTGGTGACAGGCAAGTTTGCTCCAGATGGCGTGCGGCGCCGCGGCATCGGAAGCCGAGAGGCCTTCCTCGTTCACTGTCGCGAATTTCCAGAATGGGGGCAGAGGGCTATGGCGCTCGTGGCAAAGAATGCTCTTTCGGCGAGGAAGAACGTCAGCCGCCTACTCACTCGAACTCACTGCAAGCGCGGCCATTTACTCGCGGGAGACAACGTCGGGCACCGGATCGGATTCACCACTGATCGGCCAGAGCGGTACTGCAGGACTTGCCATCGTTGGCGAGAGACGTCAGCTCCTCCCGTGATGACGCCTCAGCAGGAGCGCCGCGTCGTCGAGGCCGTGAAGGCCGGTTTCAATCTGAACGATATCACTCGCGGCTCGCCGGATCTGCCGAGGATTTGCAGCTTCAATACGCTGAAGATGCGGCGGATAGCCAAGCCTGAGCTCGACCGCTTCATCATTGAGAACATCGCTAGCGCAAACTCACGAAGTAAGCTCGTACATTTCAAGATCGTCCCCGCGAACGCCAAACTCGTGATCGCCGCGTCTGCAGTCATTAAACCGGCTCGCAAGGACATCCCGCCCTTCCTATTTCGTGCTGGCGATCTCGAATGGGTTGCTTCCTTCGTGCCGAAGTGGATTTCGCCACTCGCGATGAGATCGTGCAGAATACGTTCGCGGAGCTTTGTGCAAGTACGATCGGTCGCGATGACGTTCCGCGCGCGGTGAAAAAATTAGTCGGCGAACAGGAGCGCGAATTTCCGACGAAGTTTCGCAAGTTTGGCGACAGCCTGCTCGTGTCGCTGGACGAACAACTCTTCGAGGACGGCACAGCTACTCGCGGCGATTCCGTTTCTCGTGGTCTTTGGGATGACTGAGGCGTAATCAGTTCGACGCAGTTCGCTGTTCGATGGTCTCAAGTTTAGGATCCACTATATTCCCCTTCGCCTTCAGCCCTATCTCGACAAGCCTTAATAGGTCAGCGCCAACAGCCGCTGCACGATCGCGCCCAAGCAGACGAGCACGACCAGGAGCTTCAGCAATTGTGCCAGTCGACCGTCCGGCGCAAATCTGTCGATCGCCCAAAAACAGATCGCCCCGACAACCACGATAATCAACACGCCGATCAGAACTGAAATAGCGGCCATCCTGTCCTCCTCTCAACTCCGCGGCTTCTGTAAGCCCCCGGTCATTTCTTGGCCTTCAGCGCGATCTCAACCAATCTGCGGATTGCTTCAGGGCGGCTGGGTAGGTCCTCTTGAGCACGTCGCCAATCATCCAATGGTTTTGCCAGTTCCGGCTGCAGCCTCACCAATACCGCGGCGCCGGCCTCGGTGGGTCTCTTCTTAGCTGATTTCGTGATATCGCGAGTTGATTTGCTCATATCTCATGATATCATGAAAGCAAGCCGGGGCAAGGCGGGCACCTTGCCGCCGGCTCTAACCCACAGCATGGAGTGAGCCATGAAGCAGGCTATTTCGACACCTACCACAAGGCGGACCTTCTCTAAATGGCTGGCGGCGGCCACGGCTGGCGCTGCGATGGCCATTCCCGCCACCGCGCTCGCCTCGCCGGATGACGACCGCGCGCTCCTACAGCTCGAGGAGGAGATTTTCCAGGCCTGGGAGGCGTCCCACGCCCACGACGACGAGATTTACGGGCCCAACGGGCTCAATGAGGTTCGTAACGCCGAATACGGTAGGCTCCTCGAGGCAGAAAAGGCGCAGGGCCGATTTATGAGCTCGAGAGAACATGGGGTAATTCCGGGCCAGAGCCACACTAAGGCTCTGGGAATCAGCTCTCCAAGAATCGATGAGGCCCACCTCGGCCCTGCAAACAGGAGAGCTGCAATGGAGCAATATGTCGGACTGGAAGCTAACAGCGATCTGCATTGTTGATCGAACGGGAAAGATTCAACGTGAAGGCGTGGTTCCTTCCGACCCGGAAGCGATTGCAGCATTCATCAAATCGAATGCGCCGCATGTCACGCGGATCGGACTCGAAACCGGAGCGACGTCGACATGGCTGTGGACCGAGTTGAAGAAGTTGGGGCTGCCCGTCATCTGCATCGACGCCAGGCACGCCAAGGCCGTTTTGAAAATGCAGATCAACAAGAGCGACCGCAACGATGCCGTAGGCATCGCCCGCATCATGCAATGTGGATGGTATAAGGAGGTGTGCGTCAAAGACCTCGACAGTCACGCGGTCAAGGCTCTCCCGGGCTCTGCTCGTCAAGATCAAGCGGGATCTCGAGAACCAAATCCGCGGGCTCTTAAAGAACCTCGGGCTGATTATTGGCCCAGCGAAGATGAACACATTCGCATTGCGTGCTGCGGAGCTCACCGAAGATCGGCCCGAACTCGCCGTTGCGGTAATGCCGCTACTCACTGCCCGGCCATCGAGCAGCAGATTGCGGATCTCGACCGCAAGGTCATGAAGCTCGCGCGCAACAATGCTCAAGTGCGACAGTTCATGACGGCGCCTGGCATCGGCCCTGTCACGGCTCTTTGCTTTCTGGCAACGATCGATGACCCTAGGCGCTTTAGAAGGTCAAGAAGCGTCGGAGAATATGTCGGATTAACGACCCGACGGTACGCTTCCGGCGAGATCGACTGGACGGGTCGAATCTCGAAGTGTGGCGACAAGATGTTGCGCAGCTATCTCTACGAAGCAGCCAACGTACTGCTCACCCGCGTAGCAAAATGGTCGGCGCTCAAAGCCTGGGGCATTCGGCTCGCGAAGCGAAGCGGACTGCGCAAAGCCAAGGTTGCCGTTGCCCGAAAACTCGCCGTCATTCTGCACCGGATGTGGGTTGAAGGTACCGACTTCAAATGGTCATCAAAGGAGACTGCCGACCAAACAGCGTAAGATTACCGAATCCCGTCGACCTGCGCCGGGAGCCAATGTCCCTGCCGGGACGCTGGCGTTGGTGCGATCGCCCCTGGCTTTGCGATGCCTCAAAAAAGCAAGCGCGCTTCACACATTGATCCGCCAGCGTCATCCTACGCCATCATGCGGAGGGCATGCCCCGACCGCGGAGAGAACCATGAACCCGGCAAGGATGTGTTTGGAGAGTCTTGACCGCAGGCCCGGAATTAGAGAACAGCCAGGGTCAGACGCGGAAGTCGTGGCCAATCCGAGCTATGTCCGGTTTACTCCTAGAAGCGGCGGAAAAGCGGACATGCCAATATCGACGCTCTGGGTCAGAAGCAGAAGTGTCTAGTTGGTTTCTTGACGTAGTTGCCTAGACGCCAAACGCGCATGCTCAATGAACACCTGAACCACAGAGCTCAGGGTACGGTGTTTGAGTGTAACGATCGAGACGTTTCGTCCTTTGATCCCAAGATCAATCGGGAGTGCCTTTAGCCCCCATCGCTTGGCATTAAACTGAAACATTGAATTGGGCATGATCGTGATAAAGCCGGCATTGGCAACCAACTGTGTTCGCAAGTGCATCGACAATGACGCTACTCTTTCCTGCGGGACCGGAACGCTTTGCTTCGCGAATGCCGCAGAGATCAAATCGCTAATGATGTTGTTCGGCGGCATGTGAATCCACTGTTCATTCGCCAAATCTCCCAAAGAGACTTTACGGGAGCGCGCCCAGGGGTTCTGAGCACCCACAACGACATAATACCGCTCTTCGTAGAGAGGCTCTGTAGTGAGATCATCGTGAGGGAACGGCTCGGAAATCCGTCCGATGACTAGGTCAACGTTGCGTTCTCGAAGCTCTCTGAATTCAGCCGTTGCGTGCTGCGCGTAGTCTGCATGAATCGTGATCTTCGGATACCGCTGCGTCAGCTTTTCGATAATTGCCGGCAACAACCCAGCCATGAACGATTCCGCGCATCCCACCCTGACATTGCCGCTAGTTGGGTCAGCCAAAAATTCGATGTCGCGGACGCCCTGCTTGAGTTCGTCGAATACGGTGGATGCGCGCTTGAGCAGCGCGTCAGCGTACTGCGTCGGCTCGATTCCGCGCGGGCTACGGTCTAACAGCCGGACACGCAACAAGAGTTCGAGATTGGCAATGGCATCCGAGACTGCCGGCTGGGTCATTGCGAGCTCACGAGCAGCCTTTGCCATGCCGCCGCATTTCACCACGCTCGAAAGGATGTAGAGGTCCCGCACCCGCAGGCGGCGCCCGAGACGGCTCTCCCATTCCATCGTCACGCCAGCCATAGCTGCCACCTATAAGGCTAGAGGCAGAAACCGGGTCCTCCTTATAGCCCACCGATGT
The DNA here is from genome assembly GCF_029909975.1 of Bradyrhizobium sp. ISRA430. Lineage (NCBI taxonomy): Bacteria > Pseudomonadati > Pseudomonadota > Alphaproteobacteria > Hyphomicrobiales > Nitrobacteraceae > Bradyrhizobium > Bradyrhizobium sp. ISRA430. Next base: position 4,203,172 of record NZ_CP094516.1, on the reverse strand, counting down.
ACGATCGCAATGACGAATTCACTGGCGCAGTCGTACACCGAGGCCAATCGAACACGGGGTACCACAATGATTGCCCGTCGAGCGTTTCTCAGCCTGTCCGCGGCCGCTTTTATTGAGGCTGTGTCCGGACCTGGATGGTCGCAATCTTATCCAGCTCGCCCGGTTCGTATCATTGTGCCGTACGCGCCGGGAGGTCCGAACGACACTGTCGCCCGCATCATCGCCGCGAAGCTATCCGAACGTTGGGCGCAGGCGTTCTATGTCGAAAACATTCCCGCTGGTGCAGGCAATGTCGGCACTGCCGTGGCGGCACGCGCGCCAGCCGACGGTTACTCGGTCGTTATCGTAACATCGAGCTTCTGGCTCAACCCGAGCTTCTACGCCAGGCTTCAGTACGATCCAGTGAAGGATTTCGCGCCTGTCACCGTCATTGCAGCGGCGCCACATGTCTTGATCGTGCATCCGTCCTTCCCAGCGAACAATCTCAAGGAATTCGTCGCCCTCGTGCGGGCGAATCCAGGCAAATACAGCTATGCCTCGGCAGGTACCGGCCAGTCGTCACACCTCGCTGGCGAACTATTCAAACTTGCTGCCGGTCTTGATCTTGTGCACGTCCCTTTCAATGGCGCATCACCTGCCATGATGTCGGTGGTAGGCGGCCACGTTCCGATTGCCTTCATCTCTTTGCCGGCCGCAGTCACTTTTATCAAGGAAGGCGAGCTGCGCGGACTGGCAATCACCAGCAATGCGAGGTCGAAACTGCTTCCCGAGGTTCCGACGATGGCGGAGGCCGGATATGAGGATCAAGAGTCGATCTTCATGCAAGGCGTCCTGTTCCCCGCGGGCACATCACAGGACATCGTCGCTCGCTGGTATCGCGAAATAGCAGGCATCGTCGCATTGACCGAAGTCCGGGACCGGCTGACTTCATTGGGCCTCGAACCAGTCGTTAATACGCCGGCAAGTTTCGCCGCACAGATCAAATCGGAGGTAGCACGCTGGTCAAAAGTCATTCGCGACGCGCGCATCAAGCCTGTGGACTAATCCAGTTCGATAACCCGTCGATGGGCAATGAGCCTGCAAGGGAGACGCTGACATGCAGCAAGCAGTGAGCGATACCAGCCGAATCTACGAAGTCGAACGCCGATCCTATTACGCAGCGAGACCCGGATTCCGGATTGCCGAAATCCAGATCAGCCCAACACAATGCGTGCCTTGGCACCATCACAACGAAGTACAAGACACGTTCTATGTAATTAGTGGAAAAATCCACGTCACGACACGCGATCCGGACGAGGAGGTATGTCTTAGCGTTGGCCAAACCTACGCTGTACGTCCTGGCCGACCGCACCGGGTCACGAATGCTAGCGACAGCTCCGCTGTGTTTCTAGTGCTGCAGGGGCTCGGCGACTACGACTTTGTCGGACTTTCCTGATCAGCAGGACATAGCAGACCGCGGCACCGAGGTCCGAATCGGGTCAAAAGTGACGGTCGAGGATCACGAGATGGATGTCCGGTTTACCCCCTGACACCGGACCTGCGCCGCCTACTTGACGCTCTAGGAGTCCGGGTCGCGGAGCGGCACTGGTCGAGGTGTTTGGGTCAATCCCGCCGCCGGAGCCGAACAACCACCAGTCTCTAAGCGGAACGCAAACCTGCCTGCGCCGGAAACTCGATCGCCGACAGAGCTTCTCGACGAAACGAATGTGGGCCAAGAGGTGTGCGTGGGGGCAGTCGCAAGCTGTTCTATCTCGAGTGTTCGGCCGCCGCAGTTAGCACAGGATAGCGGGCATAGAGCGTGTCGACGCGGTCCCGCCACATCGCCACGAACGCACCCGAGGTGAGGCGATCGACCGACTTCCATTCGCGTTTGACGGCCGGCAGCGTGTTGCCCCAGATGGCGCGCTTGCACCATCGCTCGCCTTTTTCAGAGCCCTCCTGGGTTGCGCACATCGACTTCCAGGCAATCCGCTGCGGATGGCTGATGTGTTGTGCGGCTCCTTCCCAACCCTGCTGGTGGATCAGGTAGAGATCGGAAAAGGTCGGCTTCTTCTGCGTCATTATTTCGAATAGCGCGGCCTCGCTGAGGAACTTGTAGGCGGCACCCATGGCGTTGTCACGAGGATTGAGGATGTCGCCCGATCCGTATTTGTTGAACTCAAACTTGCTCAGCTGGAACAGACCAATATAGGAGCCGGTGCGTTGCTTGAGATTGAAATCGGATTCGATTTTGGCGACCGCCTTCATGAAATTGACATCGACACCGAACGCTTCGGCCGCGCGTTCGATCTCCTGGACTGGCGTTCCGAGCGGAACGCCGCTCAACGCCGACAAGGCGATCTTCGCGGGTTTCTCCGGCGGCGGAATTTCCGAGTAGACGTAGTACTTCAGATACGACGGTTTGCCTTCGCCCGGATTGGGCGAGGCCGCGGGCGGATGGTCCTGCTGTGGCATTGTCGAGTTCTCGGGCGGCGCCGCCTCGAGGCTGGCGACCTGCAACATTGGCCCTTGCGAACTGGCTACATCAGACGGCAGCACCGAGTCCGGCGCCGCGGCGCTGAATCCCGCCGCAACGATCGCATTAGCCGATAATCCTGTATCGAATTTCGTCTCGATGGCCGGGGCCGGAAACGCGGCGCCGGCATTTGTCAGGACCATCGTCACATTCAGCGGGATGCCGCTGAATGCATCAGCCACTCTTGCATTCGGCGTTGCGATGCTTTGGCGCGGTACCGCGATCTGACCAATCGCGGCAAGCGAAGTCGCTGTCAGCGCGCCGGCAATACAGCTTGCTTGCCAAATCTTCAATGTCGCCAGCCGCGCGGCCGCGGTCCCCCATTCATGCCCCGACTTGGCACGCAGATTAAGGAGGCGAGGGGGATGGCAATGGGGCGCACCTGTGGCGCAGGTGCGGCCAGTCTCGGCCGCGTCGCCAAGATTGCCTAAATTGGAAGTTGCGGTCGTGATGCGCCTCCTACCGAGGAACGGGACGGGCGCCATGTCGCGCAACTATCGCTAAACAAGGCATCTTCGTGCGTTAGCGCATCGAGACCGGCGCCCGCGCGCACGCCGCTCCCAAGCATCTCGAGGCCGCGACGTCGCAAGACCTCCGAGGACGGTTCGCTGGGATGGACAATCGCAATCCGCTTTATGACCGCTAGCGTCGGTCTCAGTGGAGCCGGTCCAGCCAAGCTCAGGTCTGCCGTGACCGTTGTCTCCGCTCGGGCCGGAGCGTTGCAGCCTACCACAGCGCTTGCTGCATTCTTGCACAACAGTAGACTGATGCGCGAATGTCTCAGTTGGGTCATGCGCGTCGATTTGGCTGTGCCGGGGCCCTGCAGACATGAAGACGAGCGCCAGGTTCGGTCGAAAAGCCAAAAGCCGGCTCCACAATTCGGTGACGAATTGGAGTGCTTGCTTAAATGTTCTGCTTGACAAGGCGGCCTTAGACGGCTTGCACAGCGAGGGCCCCGTCGGTCGGTTATCGCGGGAACCTCCTCGATTTCGACCCGTATGGTGTTCCAATCAGCACGACGAAAGTTGAGTTAAATATGCGCTCGGGGGCTCCCATGATGGAGCGCCCTGCTAGCGTTGGTAATCAGCTCCTAGCTGCATTGCCGTCGGAAGACCTCGCATTACTCGCGCCGCATCTCCAGAAAGTATCCCTTGAACAGGATGTCGTGGTAGCGCGATCGGGAGATCGACGCGACCGTGTTTACTTTCCCCATAGCGGCGCCATCTCCTTCATGCTCGGCCTGCCGAACGGGGAAACGATTGCAACCGCCGTGATCGGGCGCGAGGGAGCCCTCGGTGCGCTCTCGGTGCTGGGTGGAGACCCCTCCCTGTCGTCCGTGACCGCGGTCGTGCGGGTGGGCGGCACCGCATCGCAAATCTCCGTAGAGCGTTTTCAAGCAGCCTACATGGGGAGCAGCGCCATCAGACATGTGGTCCAGACGCACACGAGGTCGATACTCATGCAGTTCCAGCACGTCGGAGCCTGCAATGGGCTGCACTCCGTCGAGGCCCGCATGGCCCGGTGGCTGCTTCACCTGCATGATCGGGCGGAACGCAACATTCTATCATTAACTCAGGAGACGCTTTCGCAGTTACTCGGGGTGCGACGAACGACCGTGACACTGGAGGTTGCCAAACTCCGCGCCTCGGGCGCTATCAGAGCAGATCGGCGGGGCTTGATCGAAATCGATAGGGGGCGTCTCGAGCAAGCGTCCTGTGAATGTTACGACATCATGCGCCGTCAAACCGATCAGATCATCCCGGGTAAGGCCGCGAGGCAGATGCAGGCCAGCTAACGCGCCGACCAAGATGTAACCCGAACGTCCCGCCCGAAATCGTTCGGCCGCGCGCGCCACTTTGGCAGACGATGGCAGGATCGAATTCGGCTCTGGGTCAAAATCGGTCCCACTTTGCTCGAATTGGACGCAAGTACGTCTTCAACGTCTGGAAGCGGACGTAAGATCGGCAGGGCTCCGGGCCAAAATGACCAGCCTCACGAGCTGAGGAGGTCAACATGACCGATATCCCGAGCACCACCCCTGCCGCCTCGAAACATACTCCTTGGAACAAGGGGAAGATCGTCGGCGCAAAGCCGCCGCTCCGTCTGAAGCACGTCTGGTCTATACGAACTAAGCTCCAGGTCGAAGGCCGGATCCGCGATCTGGCGTTGTTCAACATTGCCATCGACAGCAAGCTGCGCGGTTGCGACGTCGTAGCATTGAAAGTCGTTGACGTCGCGCCGAGCGGCTACGCCGTCGATAGAGCGACCGTTCGACAAAAGAAGACCGGCCGACCGGTCAAATTTGAACTAACGGAATCGACGCGCCAGGCGATCGATGACTACCTGCGGGTGACAGGCAGGAACTCAGGCGAATACCTGTTCACTGGCCTGCGACGGACTGGACACATGACGACCCGTCAGGACGCCCGCCTTCTATCTCACTGGATCGCGGACGTTGGACTAGACCCGCATCTGTTCGGGACGCATTCCCTTCGCCGGACCAACGCGACCTTGATCTACCACCGAACCGGCAACCTGCGAGCCGTGCAGCTCCTTCTGGGCCACACCAAAATCGAGAGTACGGTCCGATATCTGGGCATCGAGGTCGACGACGCCCTCGCGATAGCGGAACAAGTTGACGTCTGACTCCGGGGGCAGAGCAGACGCACTCTGCGCTGCCCTCACAGACGGCTTCGGGCCAATGCGACATCGGATGAGGCAACCTGTGGGTTGCGAGGAGCCGGGGTCGTGGTCGAAATCCCAACTTTCTGCACCTACCATGCCGAAAGGTGCTAAGCTGGTGTTGCCCACGCTACCGCCCGGTGGTCTAGCGTGTCTCTGCTCTGCCGTTCGGGTGGGGGAGAATGGCCGTGCAGCAAATGCACCAGCAGCGCCGCCTCGCAGCCATCCTCGTAGGGGACGTGGTTGGCTATAGCCGACTGATGGGTCAAGACGAGCGCGGAACCCTTCGCCGGCTTAAGGTCATTCGGCGTGAGATCGTTGACCCCAACATCGCCGAGCATCATGGCCGCGTCGTCAAGACGACTGGCGACGGCATTCTCATCGAGTACCCCAGCGTTGTGGAGGCTGTAGCCTGCGCGGTGGCTATCCAGCGAACGATGGCCGGGCGCAACGCTGAGGTACCGGTGGACCAACGACTAGAGTTCCGGGTCGGTGTGCACGAGGGCGATGTCGTCGTCGACGATCAGGATATCTTCGGTGACGGGGTTAACGTGGCAGCGCGGCTTGAAGTCTTAAGCGAGCCTGGGGGAGTCTGTATCTCCAGTCGAGTTTACGAGGATCTGGCCGGCAGACTTGAGCTTCCGTTCGAGGACTGTGGCGAGCAGCGGCTGAAAAATATCGTGCGACCTGTTCGTATTCATAAACTGGGCCCTGAAGCTATTGCTGAGCTCACGACAATACAGAGCCTTCATGACGAGCCACATCCAACGGGCTTCCGATGGCTTGGAAAGGCTCCCCCAGTGTGGCCGCGAATGAGCTCAGCGCGCTTGGCTGCCATTTTGATTGCGGCGCTTTCGGTCACAGGCGTGGTCGTTTGGCAAGGTGTCAGTCGACACCGCGCCCCCAACCAAGTGAGCGTCAGCATCGCGGGCGCACCTTCAATCCAGCCCAGGGGGCCCACGCTTGCTGTTCTTCCGTTCGACAATTTATCCGGCGACCCTAATCAGGAATATTTCTCGGATGGCATCAGCGATGAGCTCATCACTGTCCTAAGCCGCTTCGATCAACTGCGGGTGTTGGCTCGCAACACAACCTTCGCCTACAAGAAGAAAGCCATGGAAATGCAAGAGCTGGGCCGGCAGCTTGAGGCCCAGTATGTGATCGAGGGCAGCTTCAGGCGCGTCCCCGATCAGATTAGCGTCACTGCGCAGCTCATAGATGCGCGCTCGGGGACCCACGTTTGGGCGCAGACTTTTGAGCGGCCGACGACGTCGACAAGCCTTCTCAGCATACAAAATGATATCGCCCATCATATAGGCGCTGCAGTCGGCGACATCCGGACTGGTGCAGTCGCAAAAGCAGAGCTAGAGCGGTCGCGTGCAAAGTCGGCTTCCGAGCTTTCGTCCTATGAGTGCGTTCTTCAGGGTTATCAGGCCAGTGCGGCACAGAGCGCCGCAGAGCCAATGCGACGGGCCCGTGCGTGTCTGGAGACCACTGTAAAGCGCGACCCCAATTATGCCGAGGCGTGGGCGATCTTTACGCGCGTTCTGCAGATTCAATATAGTTGGGGTACCGGGCTCGACGACAATGAGAAGGGTAGCGATCTCGTTCCCCGCATCCTTGAGGCGGGCAATCGCGCCGTAGAATTTGCACCCGAAGATGAAGCAGCGCATTTCGCACTCTTCAATGCCTATTTCGTAACCTGTCAGGCGGGGAGAATGCGGATTGAAGCTGACCGCGTTTTGGCCATCAACCCGAATGACGCCAACGCCCTCGGCTCAATGGGCAACCTTCTGGCTTATGCCGGAGACTGGGATTACGGGCGAAAGCTTGCAGAAAAGGGCCTGGCACTTGCAGGGACGGCGGCACCATCCTGGTGGTGGTGGGTGGTCGCAAAGGACCACTATCGGAAGGGTGAGTATGCCAAGGCTCTTGAGGTCTTCCAACGGTCCTACTCTGAGCAGAACTGGTTGGACCGTCTGCACCTCGTCTACACGCTCCCTCATCTCGGAAGAATTGACGAAGCTAAGGCCCAAATCCCGCCGTTGCTGAAACTCAGGCCCAACATCAGCGTGCGAGAAGCTGATCGCCTCTACGCTCTATGGTGCTTCGATGCCGACTTCCGGGGCAGGATGGTAAAGGCGCTTAGGCTTGCTGGCTTGCGGGAGGAGGCTGATGAAGATGGCCCGCGACGGGGCGACCTCACGGCAATCGGGTCGCAACGCTGAATAGCTGATGGCTTCGTTCGGCCAAAGCGCTTCGCGCCCAGCCGGCCGCTCGCTGACAGAACCGGATCGTTCCCCTACGTTGTTTGTCTTCGCGCGGCTTGCTGCCCCGTTACTCCAATCGAATTTTCTGGATCGCGCTAAAGCGCACCTGGTGCCGGGATCAGAGGATGGGGAGCAACACGGTGCGACGACCGCTAGACTGTATGTCCCCCCACAAAATGAGGCGACTCACCCTCGATGTTGCGACGAGGGTTGCCCGGATGGATCGGGCAGAGCCTCAAACAAGGAGGGCGAGTCGTGGGTCATCATACCGAGGTCTTTGTCGGAATCGATACGTCAAAATCGCGCAATGCTATAGCCATTGCCGATGGCGGCCGTGGCGGCGAGGTACGATATCTCGGGGAGTTTCCTGCCACGGAGGCAGCGATCCGAAAGCTGGTGGCAAAGCTTGCAGCGAGACGCTGTCATTTGACGTTTTGCTACGAAGCAGGGCCGACAGGATATGGTCTCTACAGACTGCTCAAGAGCCTCGGCCATGACTGCCTGGTGGTGGCCCCCTCGCTCGTTCCGAAGAAGGCCGGCGATCGAGTGAAGACGAACCGGCGCGATGCGGTAAGCCTCGCCAAGCTGTTGCGCGCGGACGAGCTCACGGCGGTGTGGGTGCCGGACGAGCGCCACGAGGCTATGCGCGATCTCTCGCGCGCCCGTCAGGCAGTGAAGAAGGACCTCCAGGGCAAGCGTCAACAGATCTCGTCATTGATGCTGCGGCTGGGACGCATCTATCCGGGTAAGACAACCTGGGGACCAGCCCACATGAGATGGCTGATGTCGCAGAAGCTCGAGCATCGCGAGCAGCGGATCGCATTCGAAGAGTTACTTGAGGGGATACGCCAGGAAAGTGAGCGGATGGAGCGTTTGGAAGATGCCATCCGCGAGGTAGTATCCGAGTGGTCGCTCGCCAAGGTTGTGTCGGCCCTGCAGGCGGTGCGTGGGATTGATCTCATTGCCGCTGTGGGGGTGCTGGCCGAGATCGGTGATCTCTCCCGCTTTCAAAATCCGCGCGAGCTGATGGGCTATCTGGGTCTGGTGCCCACAGAAAACTCGACTGGCGACCAGGTCAAGCGAGGCGGCATCACCAAAGCCGGTAATGGGCGGGCGCGACGTATTCTTGTGGAGGCGGCCTGGAGCTATCGATATCCGCCGCGCGTGAGCCGAGACAAGCAGCCAAAGGTGGAGGCCGCACCGAGAGTCGCGCGCGAGATTGCGTGGAAAGCGCAAACCAGATTGTGCGGACGCTTCCGCTCACTCGAGCAGGGAGAAGCGGCGGACCGTAATCGTCACGGCGATTGCCCGCGAGCTATCCGCCTTCATTTGGGCGATCAATCGCGAGCTCATCCCACCTCGAAGGCGTGGGGGCTGTGGACCGCTCGAGTCGTGAGGTGCGCTCGACCGGCCCACAGCCCCCCTTGTGCAATCAAGATCAGGGGGCAGTCGCAGACATTAATCGTGCAGAAGTGAAGGCGGGACCACGGCAGGGGAAATCCTGAAATCCATTCTGTGGCCGATCATCCGATCGACGCCCGACGCTAGACCAGGGACAGCCCCAGACGAAAAAACGGAAATGCGGTATCCAACCCGCGCATCAGAGCCTGTTCACCGACGTCTTTGAGTCCCGCCTTCTCCTCTGCACGATCCATCGGCACAAGAACTTCACGATGAGTCCTCGTGGAGATGAGAAACCGTGCGCTGTGTGCTTGACTGGGGACATCAGAATGGAATGGTCCGGCCGTGCTCCGGCCCCGCCAGTGCGAGAAGCTGGCAAGGGGCGCTCAGGTCAAGGAGCACGCCATGTCTCAGAACCTCAACACAGCGGTCGCCGTGATCGGCATCGATATCGGCAAGAATTCGTTCCACCTCGTGGGTCATGATCACCGCGGTGCCATCGTGCTGCGGCAGAAGTGGTCACGCAGTCAGGTGGAAACACGGCTTGCCAACTTGCCGCCGTGCGTGATCGGTATGGAGGCTTGCGTCGGCGCGCATCACCTCAGTCGCAAGCTCCAAATGCTTGGCCACGATGCGCGCTTGATGCCGGCGAAATACGTGCGCCCCTACTCGAAGGGACAGAAGAATGACTTCCGAGATGCGGAAGCCGTCGCTGAGGCTGTCCAACGCCCAACCATGTAATTCGTCGCGACCAAGACAGCCGATCAGCTCGACCTTCAGGCGCTGCACCGTGTCCGCGATCGATTGGTCGGTCAGCGTACCGGCGTCATCAATCAGATCCGTGCGTTCCTGCTGGAGCGGGGTATCGCCGTCCGGCAAGGCCTGCATTCCCTGCGGTCCGAGTTGCCGGGTATCCTCGCGACGCGCACCGATGTGCTCTCGCCTCGCATGTTACGCATCATCGAGGATCTGGCGGGCGACTGGCGCCGGCTGGGTGCGCGTATCGAGGGGCTGTCTAGCGAGATCGAAACGCTGGCTCGTCAAGATAGGGCCTGCGAGCGACTGATGACGGTGCCCGGCATTGGCCCGCTTATCTCAAGTGCAATGGCGGCCGCGATCGGCACTGGAGACGTGTTCTCGAAAGGCCGCGACTTCGGCGCCTGGCTTGGACTGGTGCCGAAGCAGATATCGACCGGCGACCGCACGATCCTCGGTATGATATCACGGCGCGGCAATCGCTACCTACGCGCGCTGTTCGTCCAAGCCGCATGGGTCGTGCTGGTCAGGGTCAAGTGCTGGGAGCGCTACGGCCTCAACTCTTGGATCGAAGCTGCCAAGAAGCGATTGCATCACAACGTGCTGGCGATTGCGCTTGCCAACAAGCTCGCCCGGATCGCTTGGGCGGTTCTCAACAAGGGACGCGCCTTCGAGTGCGTCAAGACTGAGGAGACGGCGTCCTGACCTGGCCGATCCTCGCGCCGTACTCGGGGGCCGTCAAGGCGCAGCCTGGCCGCATAGAGCAAGACGTCAGGACAGCACGACGGCCGGCCTTGACGGCCCCTTGCGCGCGGCGCGTCTGCGCGCGCAGGCCGGGACGAAGGAACGAGCGCCGGGCAGGAACAAAGGAACAGCGCGAAGTGAAGAGCTATCGGGATGACGTAACCAACATCCCTTACCCGCCGAGGTCTGCGAGAGGATGAGACGACGATGGAAGATCGGTCTTCCCGGCGCATGCGAACACTGGTGACCCGAATGGCCCGTTCGAGGCCTGTCCGCTAATCAGCTCGAATGCGCGCTGATATCCATGATGGCCCGGAGCACAGCACGCTCCAATCAGAGGCCGGATACATTGATGCAATGCATCTGACAGGTTGCAACGTGCGGCCGGACCATACATCGGGTCCAAAGGCGAAGAACTCAATCTGAGCAAATCTCGGCCGCTGTACCCCGCTGAGCGCACCTCAGCGTGCCGCCACTTCGCCGATGGGCCATAAGCTGACCTTCCATGCTGGCCGCAGCCACAAGCGCCGTCATCACGCGAGCTCGTCGAGTAAGGTCTTGGCCTCCTTCAATTCCAACGTGTCGAAGCCCTCGGTGAACCAGCCGTAGACCGGGGCGAGGAGTTCGCGTGCTTTGCTGTGTTTGCCCTGGTCGCGCCAGAGCCGGGCGAGGCTGGAGGCGGCACGTAGCTCCAGCAGGCGCGCATTTTGGCCGCGTGCGATTTCGAGCGCGTGGCGGTAACTCCCTTCCGCCTCGGCAGCGTTCCGATCCGCTTGCGCCAGCAGCACGTTGCCGTAACACCAATGCACTTGGGCATCGAAAACGCGCTCCTCCGATCGATCGATGCACGCGAGAGCCTCCGTAACGGCCGCGAGCGCGGCGTTAGCCTGGCCCACTCTCAAACATGCCTCGGCCAGCACCACGAGATGCATGGGCATGAGCAGTGCCGCTTCGGCTGCTCGCCATCTGGCAATTCCGTCGCGCAGTTGTTCCAGCCCAGCTTCGACGTCGCCGCCCTCCACCTTCGACCAACCGGCATAAATGCCGCCGCCCGCGAGCCAAAACGCGAAACCTTGTTTCGCGCATTCGGCGGTCAGGGCCTCTGCGCGTTGGCGCAGCAGCCGTTCGTCGCGACGGAAGAAATGGCAATAGCACGCGTGCAGCAACGCAAATGCTGTACTCGGGCGATGCGACAGCGTTTCGGCATACGCGATCGCCTCGTCAATTCTCCTGAGTGCCTGATCGAGATAACCCATCTGCGTTAGCGTGAGCGAAGCCAGATAACCTTTGCACGCGACGAGCGGATCGTAAGCATATCTAAACGCGAGATCGCGGTGGGTGACAGGGTCATAGTGCCCGATCGCTTGTTCTAGATGCTCGCGCGCCGCGTCAAGCTTGCCGAGATGGATCAGACTGATGCCTACAGAACGGTGGCCGATCACCAGCGCGGCGGCATCGTGCGTGCGTCGCGCGGCGCCGAGCGCCCTCTGGGCCACCTCGTGGCTCGCTCCTAATTCGGCTCGAACGAGGTGAAACACGTATTGGCCATACAGCGCCGGGAGAAGCTGAGACGTATCCCCGAGCCGCTCGCAAAGCTCAAGAGCACGCGCGAAAGCCGATCCGGTCTCGGGCGCCGCCCAACCTCTGGTCGCGATCAGGGTACCGCCCAACGCGACTTGAAGATCGAGTTTCAACCGAGACCACTCCGGCGTCTCCGGCAGGATGCCGAGAAGCGACAAAGCGCGCGTCAATTGGGTCCGCGCCTCGACCATCGCCGAGCGCCGGATGGCCAATTGGGCGGCCTTGCCCCAGTACACCGCCGCCTCGTCGATTGCTCCCGCTTCGGCGCAGTGACGAGCGAGCAGTTCCGGCCACGCCTCGACCCTCTCCGGGAACTGCTCCACCAATGCTCTGGCAACGCGGGCATGGAGGTCCTGTCGCGGTTTTCGCAAAAGGGTGGCGTACGCCGTATCCTGCACCAGCGCGTGCTTGAAGAGATAGGTGGCCTGCGGCGGCGTCCCTCGCCGGACCACCAGCCCGGCATCGGCGAGTTGATCAAGCGCCGCACGCAGGTCTGCGTCGCTACAATTGGCCACTGCTGCGAGTAGTTCGTAGGAGAAATCCCGACCAATCGTGGCGCCGATCTGGGCGATCTCCTTGGCCCAGGTGCCGATCCGATCGAGCCGCGCCATCAGCGAGGCGTGCAGCGTCGCGGGGATAGCAAGCGCTGGGTGTGGCACTCTGGCTACGAAGCTCGCGCTATCGTCGTTCGCGCCGCTTTCGAGCGCCAACTTTGTCAGCTCCTCGACGAATAACGGGACGCCGTCGGTGCGTTCCACGATCTCTGCCACGATTTCATCCGGCAAGTCCTTGCTGCCCGCGATCCGCCGCACCAGAGCGACGCCCTCTGCTCGATCCAGCCGATTGAGCGTCAGTGTCGCGACGTACACTTGGCCAACCCACGGCGGCGCATATTCGAGGCGAAACGTGATAACTAGAAGAATAGCCAAGCCGCGAACCCGGTCGACGACGTGATCGAACAGCTCCCGGGAGCTCGGATCGCTCCAGTGCGCGTCCTCCAAGATCATCAGCACGGGATGCTGGCGGACCAAGCCCTCAAGTTGCCGGAGCAGCGCATCAAACGTCTTCTCTTTCTTTTCTTGCGGCGCAAGCGAGAGAGGCGGGAAGCGGCCTTCGGTCGGTAGTAACAGGAGTTCGGCCAGCAACGCCCCGTCTTCTGGCGGAGGCGCGGCAGGCGCAAGTAGCGCCGCCAACTTCTCAAGCTTCGCCTCGGGCGTGTCCTCACGCTCGAAGCCAGCAGCCCGTTCGAGCTGCGCGATGATGGGCTGCAAGGCGCTGTCCTGATGGTGCGCTGAGCAGAAATAACGCAACCGTGTGTGCGGCTCGACAGCAAGGCGTTCGATGACTGCTGCAGTGAGTCGTGACTTGCCAATGCCCGGTTCGCCGGAAAGCAACACCACTTGGCCCTGGCCGGTCTTTGCTTTCGACCAGCGCCGTAGCAGGAGTTCAAGTTCTTCTTGGCGCCCGATGAGTTCAGTCAGTGCATCTGCGTGTAGGGCCTCGAAGCGGCCCTCGACTAAAGAAGGTCGTAGCGCGACCCAAGCTCTGATGCTGCCCTGGATGCCTTTGACTTCCTGAGGTCCGAGGTCCTCTAGTTCAAACAAATTGCCGAGGAGCCTTCGCGTGCCCTCGGCAAGGATCACCGCGTTCGGCTCAGCCATGGCTTGTAGGCGCGCGGCAAGATTGGGGGTTTCTCCAATGATACCGCGCTCCTGTGCGTCCCCCGATCCGATCGCCAACAACCACCAGCCCGGTTGCGATACCGACGCGGGCTTGCAGCGGAACGGAAAATTTGAACGCGCGCACCGCAGCAATCGCTTCCAGTCCCGCGCGCACGGCCCGTTCGGCGTCGTCCTCGTGCGCCTGCGGATAACCAAAATAAATCAGTACGCCGTCGCCCATGTATTTCGCGACGAAGCCACCGAAGCGGCGCACAGCATCTGCGACGCACATCCGATAGGCCGAAATGACCTCCCGCAGGTCCTCGGGGTCCATACGTGCGGAGAGCGACGTCGAACCGACAAGGTCCGAGAACATCACGGTGACCTGGCGGCGCTCAGCGGTGTCCTTGGCGGCCTTGGGACTTTCCGGAGGAGCATCGGAAAGCGGCGCAAGTGCGCCCGCTTCGGCGCGCAAAGCCGTGATGGCGTCGAGCAGCTTACGGCGATGCCCAACAGACCCGACACCAAGCTCCTTCAAATCCTCCGTCGTCAATTTCGGAAGGATGATATGGTCGATGTTATTCTTGCGGAATGCCGCCTCATACTCTTCGAGGCCAAGCCCCTGCAGCCAACCTCCGACGTCCATGGGGGTGCCCCCGGGTTCGCCTCGCGCTGCATGATCCTCCAGCCGGAGGCGGCCTGTCTAGGGTAATGCGTCTCGAATGACCGCTGTGGGGCCAAAATCGGAAGAAGCCCGGTCGAACCCGGTTTGTCCGCCCCGCCTATCAAAGCAGACCTGCCAAAGACCCTACTCCTCTCAAGGTTGGGGTTCTTGGACGTTCTCGCTTGCCTCAGAGGACCTTCCGCGTTTGCGAGATTAGCCGGGGGAGCGAACGGGGAGCAGCTGTCTGCTCGGCGATTGATTTGGCTGCATGAGTATTGTCGATGCCGTCGTGCTGCAGCTCAGTATGCTCCTCACTGGTCCCGAGGTTGAACGAATAGTATTCTCCCCGATTTGCTCGCTGCCGCCTTTTTCCACGGCCAAGACCCTGAGCGGACGTGATGCAGACGATCGTTCTTGCGGCGCCGATGTGTCTCAGGGAACGATTCGCTCCGCGCGGAACTCGCGCATGAGCCGCACGAACATCTCTTCGCTATCGACCACATCGTGGAAGCCGAAGCGCCGGGATTTAGTAACGTCCGACATCACGTCCCAGTCGCAATTGAAGACGTAATCGGCAAAGGGCCAGGCCACGAGCTCATCATAGGCGTTGGTCTTCAGCAAATATTTCTCTGTCACGATGCGCCAGAGTGGTGCGTTGTCTATCATGTGTGCGGCAAGGCTTATCGTCTGCACCTCGCCGGCTGGCATATCGAAAGCGGCCGCGAGCTTCGGCCACAGATTCTTCCAACGGAAATAGTCACCGTTGGTGATGTTGAAAGCTTCGAGCCCGCAGCGAGGCGTGCTCGCCGCCCAGAGCGCCGCGTTGGCGAAGTGCGCGGATTCAGTGACCTGGTAGATCGATGTATAGGCGCCAGGCTTTCCCGGGAAACGCAGCGGCAACCCAAGCTCCTTGCTGATCGCGGCGTAGACCGCGATCGCCGGCGCCAGACTCATCGGCGTGCCCGGCGCAAAGCCGCATAAGGTCTGCGGCCGCAGCTCCACCCAGTCCCAGCGCTTGCCGCGTTGGAAGGCGGCGAGCCAGTCGATCTGCTCGAAATAATAGTTGGGACCCATGTGGCGCGGGTCACTCTCTCGTGCCGGTGTTTTGAATGGCCCGAGGTGCGAGCCATAATATTTTGTGCCGGTGACCAACACCACGCGGCGCAGCGCGGACGATGCGCTGTCGATCGCGGTCACGGCGTTAACCAGCATGTCGCGGTTTGGAGCGATGTTCGATGCATAGCCCGCGGCGGCGCCCGCCGCAGGCTGAAACGCCGCGTAGAAGACGTGCGTGGCTTCCGTCAGGTCGGCGAGCTTCGCCGCCACGTCCTCACGGTCTAGTAGATCGACACTGATGTGGCGGTAGCGGGGCACGGCGCCGGCCGTACGGCGCGACAGGCCGATGACGGACCAGTCGTCTTGCCTGAGCAGCCGCTCGACGATGTAGCGTCCGATCACTCCGAGCGCTCCGACGACTACGGCCTCTTTGTGCTCACCCATGTGTGCGCGATTCCTTTCCATTACGATGGTAGCGGTGTCCTAGGCTCTTGTCGCCTGCATTGGGGCGCTGCCTGAATATCCCGGACAACCTCCTCGGCGCTCGCCGACGAGGTGAGTGAGCGGGCTGATGTTCGAGTCTGGCCCGACGAAGACCTGCTACCGAGTCAGCTCGTTTGTCAGCTGCTCGGGGTAGACCGGACTGATTGTGCTCATCGCGAGCTACTCTGAACCTTCCCGTCACTTCATAGGTTCTAGAGCTTCAAGCCGTCGCCATACCGGCAAACAGGTTCTTCTTGATGATCGCGTGGATGCCCCAATTGCCATCGACCACTTGCGTGACGCCGAAGTCGACTCCGATGGACATGAGCGAAATCGCCTCGTCCTCGGTCAGTCCGTTGCTGGTCATCAGGAAGCTACGCATTTTGCGAAACGCATCCCTTAGCGCGAGGTCGATCGAGGATTTCTTGTAGATGTCCTGCTGCGCCGTAGGGCCGAGCTCCGCGAGATAATTGGGGAAGCTGAATCCGTGCAGAACCCATTCGTCCTGCGTCTCAAGCAGCGGGTAATTCAGCCCGGCGAGCGAACCGCTCAGTGAATTCTGCTTGTGCAGAATAAGCTGGAAGGTCCCGTTCAGCGACATTTCGATGGCGGTGCCGCACAATTCAGAATCGCCTTGCGCGGCGTGCGAGTCGCCGACCGAGAACAAGCCGCCTGGCACTGCGACCGGATAGTACAGGGTCGCGCCCTTGCCGATACGCCAATTATCGATGTTGCCGCCGAAATAGCTCGGCGGAATAGAATCGACGATGTCGGCTTCTTTTGGCGCCACGCCCATGACTCCGAAATGCGGTCGGATCGGGATGCGGACGTTTTTGAGGATGTTGTGGTTCTCTTGCACGATCGAATGGTCGACCGGCACGCCGGGATAGTCGATGATCTTGTGCACGACACCATACGGATCGGCCTGAGGCACCCAGCGGAAGTTATAGACCGCGTGTGCCCAGTTTTGCTGCCCGCTGGTGTCGATCTCGTAGATCGTGCACACCTCGCGCGGCTTCGGTTCAGTGAGCAGATCATTGTAATGAAAGCCCCACCAAGCCGCCGCGTTGCTGCCGAATGACTTGCCCGGGTACGCCGGATTGGCGCAAGGCCGGGGCTTTACATCCATGATGCGGACTTCGATGATATCGCCCGGCTCGGCGCCGCGAACAAAAACTGGACCGGTCAAGATATGCACGCCGAAGCCTTCGCCTGCGCCGCGCCCGAGCTGCTTGCCGTCGATCGGACCGGCACCACGGCGATTGACGCCCTTCTTATCCTTGGTCCAAAGATAAATGCTCTCAATACCCGGATCGCCTTTGACCATACGTTCGACGTCGTCGCCGGCGTGGTGGGTCACGGCCTCGATGGTGATGTAATCGCCCGAATCCACTTCGAGCTGAGGCTTTAATAGCTTGCTGAAATAGCCCCAGTGCACCGTGTCCGAGTTGGCCGGCAAGTAGTGGTAGGTCGGCTGGCCGGGCTTAGTCTGCGCCGATGCCGGAGTGGCCAGCGTGCCGCTAGCAGCCCACGCGGCCGCACCACCGCCCGCGACGAATGCGCTCTTGAGGAATGCGCGCCGCTCATCGTCGAGGTCCTCAAGCAGTTTCTGTCGATGCAGCTCAAATTGCGGGCACGTTTGATCATCGCCTGCGCACATGATGGTGACTCCTCTCGAATTAGCCGGGCAGGAGGTGGCTTGGTCACCCGCAAGAATTGCGCCCGCGCCAAACTAGCCTCGCTTGGCCCACCCGCGGAATTCAACGCTCAACCTTGCTTCACCGCAAGCGATGTGATCCGACAGCCACACTGTCCTAACGCCACATCACTCGTCTTACCACTCAAATGAAGTGCCTCTTCGCGCGGACCCCGAGGCGATCTGGGACTACGCCGAAGCGCACTGCCAGGTCGGCAATGTGCCGCTTGCGATCGGATCTTCGATTGGGCGCACGAGATCGCGGCAAGCCTGCTCCTGGGCCCTAAGGCAAAGAGGATCGAAACGCCTCACAGGTCCGGTGTCCCGGATAGACCGGACTTGAGCCGCCCGGTCCTCGATCGCAGCTTGTGATCCAGCTCCTCCTCCTTTTGGTAAGGCGCAGTCGAGCGTAACTTGAGCGGCCGACTTTCCTATCGAAGGAGACGACCATGTGGCAGCCGGACGGTTGGGGGCAAACACGCATTGGCGTTCTCACGCCTCATGCAGACGTAGTTCCAGAAACGGAATTTAACGCGCTCGCTCCTGACGGGATTTCGATCCACGCCGCGCGCGTCCCTTTTGGTGCCGGGCGGAACGATGGATCCGACCATTGCGGATAACTCGGTACCGGCCTTTGCGGACCCGCCTGCGGTGGATGACGCCGCGGAGATGCTCGCAATGGCCCCATTGCATGCAATTGTTTTTGGCTTCACCAGCAGCAGCTATGTCCGGGGCGCCGCCGATGACGCGGTGCTCAAATCCCGTCTAGAAGCCCGCACGCGAGGTATCCCGGTCATCATCCCGTGCGCGGCGGCGATCACCGCACTAGCTGCACTCGCTGTGACGCGGGTTGCACTAATCAGTCCGCCATGGTTCTCGGCTGAAATGGATCAGCAGGGCGTCCGCTATTTCCAGAGCCAGGGGTTCGAAATCGTTTACAGCGGACCTGCAGGTTTGCCATCAGACCAGCAATCTATTCAGCCAGAGGAGCTCTACAATTGGGTGCGCTCACCACTACCCCCGAATGCCGAAAGCGTTTTCATTGGTGGTAACGGCTTCCGTGCCATTGGCGTGATCAAGGCGCTAGAGGATATTCTAGATCGACCTGTTCTGACTGCGAACCAAGTCGCGTTTTGGTGTGCTCTGCGCCGATCCGGCACGCGAGCGCCAGTTACTAGCTACGGCCGGATCTTCGAGTTTGGCCTACCACCCTCATAGGGACAGTTCTTCGGGCTCGTTCCGATACTGATGCTGTGGACGGCTCCTCCACCGGCACGAGAGTGCCAAGGAATGGGCGCCGTTTTGATTATGGCCAGCGGTCATGCGTACCGCGTAAACAGGCCGAACACATGGCTGCTCCGACCAATGCTGCAAAGTGAAGATTCTTCTTGCCAACCCGGAGCCGTCCACACATGGCCCTATGTTGAAATGGCATGAGGGACGAGCAGCGTCCGTTTAAAAACCGGACGTCGCGCTCTGAGGATCAAACCAACGCATTATAGAATGGTCATTGAACGATCAGTGCCGAGAGCTCAACCTATGCAGGGTTGAGCTCTGGGGCGTAAGGCGCCATGACTGCTGGCAATTAGCGACAAAGTGCATGCCGAGGGGAGCTGTCGGGGAGCAAAGCTGTCGTCCTGATATCGGCCGCTAAGCTGCTATCGACTCGGCTGCGGTCGACTTCGCTCAAGCAGATTCAGGGGACGCCGTCTCCTCTCTTTCCTCCGATGCTGTAGAGCGGATCGAGAAAGAATTCGCGGTTGCCGAGATCGATCGCGACGATGATTGCTTGGACGTGCTGGTAGCACCAGCGCTCTCGCGGAGCCAAATGGCGAACCTCCGCAAGCGTTTTGATCCAGGGTGGGTTGTCGTCACTCGGGTCGTACCATCTCAGCTCTTGCATCGTCACCACCGTCGCCCGCCCAAGACCTTTCCCTTCGTCGTGCAGGCTGATTTTTCTTCAGTTCATCTCGCCGGGCACAAAGGTGATCGATCTTGGCAAGCATCCTCTCAAGCAGCGCTTCGGCTGACGCAGTGGCGATGCCCGCTCTTTGCAGCTGAAGGATCTCCTTCCTTTGGCGGGCTACCTGACCCCGCATGCGTTCCATCTCAGACCTGACGAATTCGATGTCGGGCATGTTTTGGTTCAGCGATTCAAAGGGAGAAGGCATGAGAACAGAAAGAGAACAAGGAGTCAAAGCCCGCGTGCGGGTCAGTTGCCGCCGGCCTAGTGTCGGAACCATGCTCGCCGGGATCGTCTTGAATCCAAGCCCGGCCAAACTCGGAGTTCTGCGTAAATGGCCCCGCGCGCCAATTGGAAAGGCTTCCTGCGTCTATCGCTCGTCACCTGTCCGGTCGCGCTCTATCCAGCCACCTCCGAGAGCGAGAAGATTTCGTTCAACCAGCTCAACCGGTAGACACCGCATCAGATATTTCAAAGTCGACGCCGACACCGGCGCCGAAGTCGCCAATGAGGACATCGTCAAGGGCTACGCGCTCGACAAGGACACGTTCATCGAGGTGACGAAGGAGGTGCTGGAGAACGTCGCGCTCGAATCCACGCGCACCATCGAGATCGACGAGTTCGTGGACCGCAGCGAGATTGACCCCCGCTATCTAATCCGCCCCTTTATCTGTGGCCCGACGGCAAGCTCGGCCATGAAGCCTTTGCCGTGATCCGGGAGACCGTTGGCGAGATGGACAAAGTCGCGATCGGCCGCGTGGTGCTGACGAACGCGAGCACATCATCGCGCTCGAACCTCTCGACAGGGGGCTCGTCGGCACGCTCCCGCGCTACCTCCATGAAGTCCGCTCCGAGGAGGAGTATTTCGACGAGATCCAGGACGTCAAAGTCACGAAGGACATGCTCGATCTCGCCAAGCACATCGTGAACCAAAAGTCCGGGAGCTTCTATCGGCAACGTCGTCGACCTGATGGAGGCGCTGCGCCGAAGCGTCGGCAAGAAAGCCGCGCCGGCGAAGGCCGCCAAGCCCGCCAAGAAGCCGCGGAAGGCCGCGAGCGGGCAGAAGGAAATGCTGATGCCGATCGAGGGCAATAAGGCCGCCAAGGAGACGGCACCGAAGAAGCCGGCGGCCGGGCCGCAACGAAAGTCAGCCTAACTGGCAGCCTCGTCTACTCGGAGACAGCTACTTGAAAGAATGGTTTCACCCATGACTGAACGTGTTCTGTACGAAAGCAGCAACGGCGACTCCTGGTCTCTGGCCCGCGACCCGGCCTCCAATATGCCGGTCGTGAAGCATCAGCCGAATCTTAGCTCCGGTGGACAGGTATCCTACACGCCTATAGGTAAATTCCTCCGGGATGGAGCCAATGGTCCAGAACAGCACGCGCTCCTGAGGCTTATCGGGACGTTGCTCGACGCTGATGGCTGACTGGCGAAGACCAGTCTCATATCGACGAACGATCAGGTTGACTGTTGTGTCTTCAACAAACGAGACCCTTGCGCCCATTTGGCGCCCAGATACATGGAACCAATGGGCTCGTCAGGCGTCGAATTCCTGCCTGCGGCACTACACCCCAAAAGTCTAAGCCGGGGAAAACCTACCCACTAAGTTGGCGGTCCTGATGCGCACTGCTTAAGCGCTGGGACCGTTCGCGCTTGAAGGAGGGAGCAGATGATCAATCATTTACCCCAGCCGAAGATTTCCACCGCTGCTCAACGCGAAGCTCAAAAAGCGTTCAAGACCGCAGACGCCAGGGTAGCGCTGTCGGAGCATGAGCGCGCCAAACAGGCAAGCTAGATCAGGATGAAATTGAGATTTTGACTCGTTTGTTCAAACACGCGCTGCGCTCGCTGAGCTTGGTTGATCGCCGCGACGACCTGCTGCCGAAATGGTCGCAAGAAGCGTAATCGAGATCGCTGCGACTGGCGTTCGCGATCCGGTGTACATTGCCAAGATCGCCATCAAACAGCTTGGAATTTCTCCTCAGTAAGGCTGCCTCGGTTGGCGGATGCCGCTGAGTCGCCGTGGCCCATCAAAAGGATCCTGCAAGAGTGCCAGCAACTTTTTAGCTGATAATCTCCTTGATCTTGATGCCGCGCAAGGCCTCGATGCAGTCAGCTACCAAATGCAAGAACTCTTGCCGCTTTATGCTTTTCACCTGACGACCTTCCATATTGATGAGAATGAATCTCGCCATCTCGTAGGCGACTTCGAACTGCGATTTTCCGGTAACCTCGAGATCGATTCTTTCAGCCATTTCGTTCCCCGGTTGTTGTGATTGGAAAGCAGCAGTCTTTGGGGAAACCTATGGGAAAGCGGGTGGCCAAGTCGAGTCTGTCCGGAGTAACCCTCTGACCGGTAAAACTCACCAGTGACGATTTACGGAAGCAAGACCGGAAATCGTTCGAGTCTAATATCCTCAAAGGGCGCTGTGCCGCATACCCGCATTGATTTTCGCGCTCTAGGGGAACCACCAAAAGCCTCGCCGCCTCTCGAAACATTTCTAACCTGGCTGAATTTAGCGGGGGGGCTTCGCAAGAGCGCGAGGCAGGCCATGTCCAATTGCCAAGATGCGTCATATGATTGTTAACTTCACAGGCGGGACGAAGATGACTGAACCTAAGTTGGAAGTTCCCGCCGAGCTGCGCGAGCTCGCATTCGTTCGAGACAATGACGTCGAGCAAGCGCTTCGCATCCTCAAGAGAAAAATGCAGCGGGAGGGCGTGTTCAGGGAGATGCGCCGCAGGCGCTTCTATGAGAAGCCCTCGGACAGGACGTCGAGAGAGAAAACGGAAGCCATCCGCCGGCTACGCAAGCTCGCGCGCAAGCAGGCCATTCGAGACGGACTGATCGCCGCTCCGGTGAGGAAGCTGCCGCCAGGGGCAAGAACGGGACGGGACCGCGTGCCAATGCCGCTAGATCGCGGCAAGGCTAGCGGATGCGAATGTGCGCTCAACAGCGACGTGCCGTAGGTCGCGAGGGTGACGGCGCTGATGCTCTCGATCATTGTGGCCATGCTCCGTTACGGTGCGCCACCGGGATCGTTATAAGCCGGATCCAGTCCCCTCGAGTTGAGAGAACCGGACGGTCAGAATCTCTTTCATCGTCATTCTACCGTTGGCGAGCTTCTCAGCCAGAATGAGCTGTTGCACATTGGGCAGGCCGGCCGGTATCACCATTTTCCCACCCGCTTTCAATTGGTGGATCAGCGGAGGCGGAATGAGATCGGGAGCAGCCGTCACGATCACCTTGTCAAAGGGGGCGTGCTCTGACCAACCGTGATAGCCATTGGCAATCTTGAGTTCGACATTGCTACAGCCCTGCTGTCGGAGCCGTCGCCTCGCCTCTTGGCCAAGCTCTTCGATGATTTCGACGGAGTATACCTTGCGGGCCAGCTGCGCCAGGATGGCGGCCTGATAGCCAAGACCGGTCCCGATTTCGAGAACGCTATCATCGGCCTTGATGTCGAGCAGATCGGTCATTAGGGCGACGATAAATGGCTGCGAGATCGTCTTTTCGAAACCGATTGGAAGCGGAATATTGGCATACGCGTAGGGCTGAAGTTCGACTGGCACGAACTCGTGCCGCGACACTTTGCGTATGGCCGTCATGACACGTTCGTCAAGGGCACTCTTGCCAATTGTGTCACGCAGCGCATAGGCGTTGGCGGCGATGACCGCGAGCATTTCTTCACGCAAGGCCTCAAGGTCTTCTGCTCGCATTGGCAACTTTCACGACGCATGGCGTTACGCCCGCGCACGCCTAGCCAGGCTACTGCACCAACTGGCCACCCGTCACGACCTCCCGCAGGCAATGCGGAGAGGTTCCTCAAGCGGAACTATGCCGCCCATGACACGCTGAAGACGTCGCAGGTCCATTGAGGACAGCGGGAGGCCTTCAAACGGGCGGGAAAGATTGTACAATCTCGACAGCTGTCCTTAAAGCGGGACATGCCGAAATCTTCGTGGCGGAGCGGCAGCGGCCGTGCCGTCGGCAGGCGTTTTACCAGCAATCCGGCGCCGTTCCTTTGCTCGCGCTGCTCGTGTCGCCTCCTCCTGCAGCGCGGAACGCTCTGATGAAGGCAGCGGAGGATCGCAATGAGCTGGTCCTATATCCCGAGATGGAAATTCACTGACAGCTGCGGCGCCTGTGCCCGGGGGATCCAGATTGGCTGCACCAATGACGGCAATATGCTGCCTGCACGCTTGATCTGATCACGAGGCTCACCGCCAACGAATTTGGCCAATCCTGCATTTCAATTTGCGTCATCCTCAACCCCAAGGAGATCGACATGGCCAAAGGTCAACAAAGAAGCAATCGGGAGGCCAAGAAACCCAAAAGGAAGAAGATCAAAGTCATTGCCGCAGCGCCAAGCCAAAAGGGTGTGGGATGGCAGCCGACCTTCGCTGAGGGCAAAAGGAAATAGAGATGGCTAGCTTCATCTGAGGCGTTGTCGGGAGATCGTATTCGTGGGCGATGAAGCGGCCGCTGATCAATGTCATGGCTTACTCCTTTACGTGATTGCTTCGATCGCGCCCTCAAACGATCGCCTGCGGT
Organism: Bradyrhizobium sp. ISRA430; assembly: GCF_029909975.1. NCBI lineage: Bacteria > Pseudomonadati > Pseudomonadota > Alphaproteobacteria > Hyphomicrobiales > Nitrobacteraceae > Bradyrhizobium > Bradyrhizobium sp. ISRA430. The sequence goes on along the minus strand of NZ_CP094516.1, from coordinate 4,179,142 downwards.
CGGCCGTCCGCATCCCGCTCGCTCCGAGCATGGCGCGTGATGAGGATGAGTGCGTCAACGAGGGCGCCCGTCAATCGTCTCAGCCCTCCGCGGCGAGCCGGGCGAAATCGTCGACCAGCGCTGCCACCAGCGCGCGGTGCCGCGTATCCTCGGCAGGCAGGCTCGCGGCATAGAGGTTGAACGGATGGCGCGCTGAGCTATCGCCGAAAGTTGGTGACGGAGGGAATCGGAAAGGCGGCATATCGTGGGAGTGCTTGACGCCTCCACTTCTCCACCGAAGGAGCGATATGCCGTGTCGAAAGATAACATCATCAAGCTGATTCAGCCAGGAAACGTCGCCGATCAACTCACAGAAGTCTTGCGCAACGGGGCACGTGCCCTTCTCGCCCAGGCGGTCGAGGCCGAGGTCGAGGACTTTCTCGGCAAGCATGCCGATTTGAAGACCGCGGACGGCCACCAGCGCGTCGTCCGCCACGGTCACCTGCCGGAGCGCGAGGTGATGACCGGTATCGGTCCGGTCGCCATCCGCCAGCCACGTAGCCATCCGCCAGCCACGTATGCGTGATCGCGAGGCGGACGCCACCGATCCCGGCCGCATCCGGTTCTCTCCGTCGATCCTGCCACCCTACATGCGCCGTTCGAAGTCGATCGAGACGCTGCTGCCGGTCCTTTACTTGAAGGGTATCTCGACTGGCGACTTCTCGGAGGCGCTGGCTGCGCTGCTCGGCAAGGATGCTGCCGGGTTGTCGGCATCCGCCATCGGTCGCCTGAAGGATGGCTGGCTCGACGAGCACACCGCGTGGCAGAAGCGCGATCTGTCGGCGAAGCGCTACGTTTACATCTGGGCCGATGGCATCCATCTGGAGGCGCGGCTCGAGGACGAAAAGGAGTGCATCCTCGTGCTGATCGGTGCGACGCCGGAAGGCCGCAAGGAACTGGTCGGCTTCACCGATGGTGCCCGCGAGAGCGCGCACGACTGGCGCGATCTGCTGCTTGATCTGAAGGGGCGCGGGCTCGGCGTGCCTCCGCGGCTCGTCATCGCCGATGGCGCGCTCGGCTTCTGGAAAGCCGCCGGCGAGGTCTGGCCGAAAACGCGCGAGCAGCGCTGCTGGGTGCACAAGACTGCAAACGTGCTCGCCAAGCTGCAAGAGCCTGCAGCCGAAAGCCAAGCGCGCTTGCAGGAAATCTGGATGGCTGAAACGAAGGTCGCCGCCGAGCTGGCGTTCGACGCCTTCATCGAGAGCTTCGCGCTGAAATACGAGAAGGCGGCCGACTGCCTGAGCAAGGATCGAGACACGCTGCTCGCGTTCTACGACTTCCCGGCCGAGCACTGGTAACACTTGCGGACGACCAACCCCGTCGAAAGCACCTTCGCCACCGTGCGCCACCGCACCATCCGATCGAAGGGGTGTCTGTCGAACGGGACCGCGCTCGCCATGGTCTTCAAACTGGTCGAGGGCGCACAGAAAAGCTGGCGCCGTCTCGATGGCCCCGACCAGTTGCCAAAACTCGTTCTTGGTGTGACATTCAACGACGGGATCGAGGTCATCGCCAAGCCGACCGACCGTCAGCCCATAACCGCCGCCGCCTGACCGGCCCAGCCGTCACCAAAATTTGGCGATAGCTCTGAAGATCCGGAGTCTCAGGCCCGGATCGCGGCGTTCGAGGAACGCCTCAACGAACTTGGGTGGACCGTAGGCCGCAATATTAGGATCGACTACCGCTGGTATGGGGGCCAAACCGAGCGCGCCCGGACCGCCGCAGCGGAGTTGCTCAAAATGTCGCCGGACGTGATGTTTGCGAATGCGAACCCGGCTACGCGAGTTTTGCAGGAGCTTACCCGCAACGTCCCCGTTGTGTTCACGACAGTCACTGACCCGGTGGGATCGGGTTTCGTCGCAAGTCTTGCGCGCCCCGGCGGAAATATTACCGGCTTTACCAATCAGCCGGTGGAAGGGGCGAAGTTCGTGGATCTGCTCAAGCAGATCGCGCCCGGCGTCAAGCGCGTGTCGGTGATGGTTGGAAACTCGTCGTCCAGCGATGCGATTTCTCTTTCGGCGGAGAAGGCGGCACCGAAGTTCTCCGTCGAAACCACCAAAGTCGTGGTGAGTGATCCCTCGATCATAGAGCCGGTTCTGACGGCTTTAGGGAACGACCCGAACGGCGGCCTGATCATTCCCGGAGACACTGTCACATCATCCAACAGGCAACTCATCGTCAAGTTAGCAGCTGCCCACCGAATACCTTCCGTCTACGGCTTCAAATTCTTCGCTACGGCGGGCGGCCTGCTCTCGTATGGCATCGACGTGACCAGCCAGTTCCTGGACGCGACAAGCTACATTAATCGCATTCTCAGAGGCGAAAAGCCTGCCGATCTTCGGGTACAGCAACCGTCGAAATTTTCACTTATCATCAACCTCAAAACCGCCAAGACGCTCGGCCTCACGGTGCCGCCAACGCTGCTCGCAGCCGCCGACGAGGTTATCGAATAGATGGGCTAATTCTTTGCGGCACACGAGTCCGTTATTAGCCCATCGGCGAAGTTGAACATTTTCTGCAAGAGGCCCCTCATTGAGCCAGAGCGGACCAGACCTGCTCAACCTGGGTTCTTCGCATTTTGACCCTGAGCCGACCATCGCTTTTCTCCGGCCCGCCAGATTTGATCCAGTGGGGTCCTGTGGACATTTCTACGGCACCTTGCGGTCCATCTCAGGTCTTAGGACGACACTTTCCTGTGCCGTCGCTTCGTTGCGTGAGCCAATGAACACGGCCGGTTGTGCGCCTCGGTTCACCGCAACGTGCAACATGTTTGCGGGGATGAAAATGTAATCCCCTGGACGCACAATGTCGCGATACTGAAGTTGGTCGCCGGTCCACAATTCCATTTCGTCGCCGCTGAGCATGTAGAGCGCAGTTTCGTGGTACTCGTGCACGTGTGCAAGCGTTCGCTTCCCGGCCGGAAGCGTTATCATCCCGAGCCAGAGCGATCGTGAGCCCACTGTTTCTGCGCTCACTCCGGGCTGGTAATCGCTGCCTTGTTCGGCGCGGTAGCCAGCGCCGTTCTTCACGACAGAGGCTTTATGCGCTGCAGCAATCGCGTTGCTCTTGCTCTGGGTGGCTTCAAGAACCGTCATCGAGCCCTCCTATGGTGATAGATCCACGCGCGTAAATTCTGCCATCAGCGCCCGAAAAGTCTTGAACGCGAAGCCGAAATATTCCGAGAGTTTGCAAAATCCGCTAGTGTCGCGGCATGTCTACAGATTTCGCCTTCGGCCCATTTGTCCTTGATAGGCGACGCGGAAGCCTTCTTCGAGAGGGCCGGCCTGTAGCCATCAGTAGCAAGGGTTTTCGTTTGCTTGAGGCTCTGATTGGCTCACCGGGTCGAGTGCTGACAAAAGACGAATTAATGCAGGCGGCCTGGGGCGACACGGCAGTCGAAGAGAGCAACCTTTCGGTTCAGATCGCCGCGTTGAGAAAGCAACTCGGGCCTACTGCAGAAGGGGGAGATTGGATTACCACGGTTCCACGCGTCGGCTATCGATTCGTTGGGCCGGCAACAGCGCCGATTCAACGGACCACTGAGACGAAGACGTCCGTGGCTGAGGATCGACCGTCCATCGCCGTTCTGCCGTTCGTGAATTTGAGTGGCGAAAAGGAGCAAGAATATCTCGCCGATGGTATCACCGAGGATATCATTACCGCACTGACGCGGTTTCGCTGGCTTTTCGTCATCGCGCGCAACTCAAGCTTTGCCTACAAGCACAAATCGCTTGACGCAAAGCAGATCGCGCAGGAACTCGGCATTGAGTATTTGATCGAGGGAAGCGTCCGCAGGTCCGCTCAGAAGATCCGGATTTCTGCACAGCTGATAGAGGCCACATCAGCAAAGCATATCTGGGCTGAGCGCTATGACCTCGAATTGACCGAGGTGTTTGCAATTCAAGACGAAATTGCAGAACGCGTAGCGGGCGCTATTGAACCGGAGCTGCTCAAAACGGAAGGCGCGCAAGCAGCGGCTCGACACACCGGTAACATCACAGCTTGGGACTCGTACGGCGTGGGACCTGGCATTTTCATCAGGTGACCAACGAGAACCATCTGAAAGCCCGAGAGCTATTTCGTCAGGCCGCTAATCTCGATCCCGATCTTCCGGAAGGGCATCTCTGGCTCGGTCGGGTCAGCGCCGGCCTGGTTGCCTATGGCTGGTCGGACGATCGTGCGGCAGATTTGCATGAGGGCAAGGAAGCGGCTTTGAACGCCGTTCAGCTGGACGGACGAAACCCTTATGCACATTACTCGCTTGCGATCGTCAGTGCGTATGCAGGCGAGTTCGAGCAGGCAACTAGCGCCGCCAGAAAAGCGGTTGAAATCAGCCCCAGCTTTGCACTAGGTCATCTAGTCTTGGGAATGGCTCTCCTGTTCAGCGGACGCGCAGCGGACGCAATTGCGCCGCTTGAATGTGGGCTGCGACTGAGCCCTTACGATCCGCAAAATTTCGTCTGGTTCAACATTCTTGCGCTGGCACGGCTCTTCTCCGGACGCGCGGAAGCGGCTCTGGAGGCCGCAGCGCGCGCTTTACAGGTACGGCCGAGTTGGCGGACCAGCCAGGAAGTGCTCGTCTGCTGTTATGCGGCGCTTGGAAAGTGGGACGACGCTCGGCGCTGCGCGCAACAGATGCCCGGCATTGCAGGGCAGCCCGGCGGCGTACTGGAACCGCTCAAGGCCCACAATCCGGCGTGGGCAGAGCAGATGGCCAGCAGTGTCCAAAGGGCGCAGGCTTAGTAGGCCGACGTGGGGCGCTGATGTCGCGTTCTGGTCCCTCGCGATTGTTTGCGCCCGAAGTGTGGGGCAGACCGAAAGTCAACTGCTGAAACTCAAACCGACGCTGTTGACCCATAGCAGCCCTTGAGCCCGTGCCAGTGCTTAGACCGCTTGAACCTGGGTACCAGGGCTACGCCATCGAGGCGGTGAAAATCCCGCTGTCGGGATCGGTGGCAGGCTTCGCCGGCGACATCGCGCGGTGCTGACGACGCAAGATATTTCGACTATTCTTAAATGCAGACCATCAAGGCCGGCAGGACAGGGCCTACGAGAGGAAATCGATGAGCACAGTAAAAAGCGCTCTGGCCCAGAAGAGTGACGCCCTGATCCATGTTCGTTCCGGCGACATGGTTGTCGAAGCTTTGCGCCAGATGCGCGGACAACCGGGTCCGGTCGGCGCTGGTCATCGACGACGACGTGCTGGTCGGTATCGTGACCCAGGGTGACTGCGCCATCAAAGTGCTGCTGCCCGGGCTTGATGCGAAGCAGACGCCGGTGGGCCAAGTGATGACGGGCAACCCGGTGACGGTCAAGCCGGACGATCGGCTGGAGGACTGCATGGCAATGATGGCTCAGCGTAGCTTTCGCCATCTGCCAGTGCTGGACGCGGGTAATGATGGCTCAGCGTAGCTTTCGCCATCTGCCAGTGCTGGACGCGGGTAAGGTCGTGGGCGTGATCTCGATCGGAGACGTCGTCAAGAACATCATCCGGGATTTGGAGCACAACGTGGACGACCTGATGGGCTACATCATGAAGGACGGCCCCGGGGGCTGACGGACGAACCGCGCGGTGCCGTCGCCCTCGCGTATGTCTGCTTGTGACCCTCAAGCCGGACCATCCAATGGTCGGGGCGCGAGTTCAGCGATGCTCGCCGCCGTCGGCATAATGGTCTAGACTGTCGTCCCGGCTGGAGGGCGACCATGGAATGCCCGAGCTGCGGAAGCGCCAATCGTGATGATAACCGATTCTGTGGGCACTGCGGGGTCCCGCTCGGTCAGCGATGTCGCGCTTGCGGTCGCGAGAATCCGGCTGGCAACGGATTCTGCAGGGATTGTGGTGCCTCTCTGACTGACGGCGCCTTTTCACGGTCTTCCACGGGGGCGGTGACGTGCAGCCTGATGTCTGCGGGTGCAGAGCGCCGGCAGCTGACGGTCATGTTCTGCGACCTCGTCGGCTCAACCGCGCTTGCATCACGACTCGATCCCGAAGACCTGCGCGAGGTGATCGGAGAGTACCACAAAGACGTTGCGAGGGTAGTTGGCCGCTTCGATGGCTTCGTCGCCAAGTACATGGGCGATGGGGTGTTGGCCTACTTCGGCTACCCACGAGCGCATGAGGACGATACCGAGCGGGCTATCCGTGCCGGGTTGAAGATTGCGGCAATCCCGCGGCCGGTATCGGCTGCGCCGGGCGGGACTCTAAGGGTGCGCGTCGGCATCGCCACAGGCCTTGTGGTTGTAGGCGATCTTGTTGGCGCCGGCGAATCTTACGAGCGCGGTGTCGTGGGCGAGACACCGAATCTCGCGGCGCGGCTGCAAGCCTTGGCGGAGCCAGGCGATGTGGTAATCGACGCAAGGACGCACAGGTTGACGGGCGGAATCTTCGACTATGAGGGACTCGGCGAGCGCGAACTAAAGGGCTTCGCCGCGCCGGTGGCCGCGTGGCGCGTGCGGGGCGAAGGCGTGGTCGATAGCCGGTTCGAGGCTCTGCATTCCGCCGCCACTCTGACCTCGTTTGTCGGCCGTGAGGACGAGATCCAGTTGGTACTCCGGCGCTGGAAACAGGCCAAGGAAGGAAAAGGGCAGGTCGTCTTACTCACGGGCGAACCGGGTATTGGAAAGTCACGCTTGAGCGTTGCGTTCCAAGAACGGCTGGCCGATGAGCTTTACGTCCGATTGCGCTACTTCTGCTCACCACATCACCGGGACAGTGCTCTGTACCCGACCATCGTGCAGCTAGAACGAGCCGCCGGGTTTGAGCGCGACGACACGCCCGAGATCAAGTTCCACAAGCTGGAGACGCTGCCGGCACCGACATCATTGCCAATCGCGGATATGACTCTACTGGCCGAATTGCTGCAGATTCCTGCCGGCGATCTGTACACGCCAAGTGAACTCAATCCGCAGCGAAAGAAGGAGGAGACATTCGAGGCGCTGCTTCGCCAGCTCGCAGCCTTAACCCGGCACCAGCCTCTCTTGATGATCTACGAGGACGTGCACTGGATCGACCCCAGCTCGCGCGAGTTACTGGATCGAGTAGTCGATCGTGTGGCGGGTCTACCAATGCTGCTACTGATCACCTTCCGACCTGAGTTTCAGCAGCCATGGGCGGGACGGTCGCACGTCACGTTCCTCGCTCTTCGCCGTCTGGCCCAGCACCAGGGCGCAATGCTCGTGCGGCGGGTTGCGGGCGACAAGACTTTGCCCGCAGATGCCGTGAAAGAGATCGTCGATCGCACCGATGGCGTGCCGCTCTTTGTCGAGGAGCTAACCAAAGCCGTATTGGAGGACTATGGGGATAGCCACGGCGCCGGGGGCAGATCCATTTCAGCGCTGGCTCAGCCCTCGACTCTGCAGGCGTCCCTCATGGCGCGGCTCGATCGGCTTGGTGCAGGTGCCAAGCAAGTGGCGCAGACCGGCGCCGCCATAGGCCGTGAGTTTTCCTATGAGTTGCTCAGTGCCATCGCCGGCGGAGCCGAGCGGGAGCTGCAGCACGAATTGGCTCGGCTCGTCACCTCTGAACTGGTGTTCCAACGCGGGACGCCGCCGGAGTCCGTTTACACATTCAAGCATGCTCTGGTGCAGGACGCCGCCTACAGCACGCTTCTGCGCAGCGATCGGCAACAGCTGCATGCGCGCATTGCCGAAGCAGTGGAGCGATGCTTTCCCGAGCGGGTTGCGCGCGAGCCGGAAGTTCTGGCTTTCCATTTCATGGAAGCACGCCGGATCGAGCACGCCATCGGCTATTGGCTGAAAGCCGGCGAGCGCGCCGCCCAACGTTCGGCCAATCTAGAAGCCATCCGGCATCTGAGCCGCGGGTTGGAGGCACTGCTAACGCTTCCGGACAGCCCCGAGCGGGACCGGCGGGAACTCGCGTATCAGATCGCACTCGGCACGCCTCTGATCGCCGTGCACGGCTATTCCGCGCCGCAAACGGGTTCCGCCTACAGCCGGGCACGTGTCCTCTGCGAGCGTCTCGGTGAGGCGGAGCCTCTGGTCGCAACCCTCAGCGGCGAGTTTGTCTATTACTTCGTGCGCGGCGACTATCCCATGATGCAGCGACTGAGCGACGAGGCACGACAGGTATCGGAGCGCCTGCCGAATCCGGTAGTTCGCTTTGCGAGCCACCGCTTGGCCGGGATCACGGCCATGCATTCCGGGGCGTTTTCCAAGGCGCGGTCCGAGTTCGAGACGATCCTGCGCCTGTATGACGCGCGTCAGCATCGATCGCAACCAGTGCATTATGTTCACGACCCGAAAGTCTCGGCCCTCACCTATCTTGCCCTGGTCCTCTGGATTCTCGGGTTTCCCGAACAAGCGCGTCATGCGAGTGCCGCGGCGTTCCGCTGCGCCGCGGAGTTGGATCAAGCAAACCTCACTGCGCACGTCCACAATTTCGCTGGCGCCGGCTTGGACGAGCTGCTCGGTGATGTCCCGGGCGTGCGAGCGCATGTCGATGTGATCGCTGAACTCGCCGATCGGCACAGCCTGGGCTATTGGCGCGTGAACGGTCTGATCCTTCGCGGCTGGGTCATGGTCCGGCAGGGTGCCGCAGAGGCAGGCATTGCGCTCATGTGCCAGAACGCCGCGGAACGCACCGCACTCGGCGTTAGTTGGTATCAAGCCCGGTATCTCTGCATGCTCGCGGCAGCCTATGCGCAGGCAGGTCAGGCCGAACGAGGGCTGCGCGTCGTTGCCGAGGCGAAGGACCTCGTCGCGAGAAATCAGGAACACATGTGGGAGGGGGAACTCACCCGCATCGAGGGAGAACTTTTGCGAGTCCAGGGCGCTTCGGCCCCTGAGATCGAAGCGTGCTTTGCGCAGGCTATAGCAACAACCCGCACGCAGGGCGCCAAGTCGCTGGAGCTTCGCGCAGCTCTAAGCTTCGCGCACCTGTGGTGCGATCAAGGGCGGCGCAGTGACGCCCGCGCGTTGCTCACTCCAACGTTCGGCTGGTTCACTGAGGGCTTCGAAACCGCCGACCTAAGAGCCGCAAAGGCATTGCTCGACGAACTGACGTAAATCGGCCAGCATGTCGCCTTGTGGCCTGTCGCGTCAAAGGCAATGCCTTAAGACTCAGGTCGGTTTTTGGGGAGCTGCGGGCGCGGCGCCCCGAGCGAAAGCGTGTTGGATAACCCACTGCGGTCACGCAGCAACTAGCTAATGATGCAGCCAACGGGCCAATTCGTGCCGGCCGCCAGCACCTGGCTTACTCAGTGATGGACCTGGTGATGATGTGACGATGACCCTGTGATCCTGCACGACACATCCCTCCAGTCGCCCTGGTCGCCTCGACGGTGTCGACGCATGTCTATCGCGGCGCGATGTTCTGTGCGCCGTGAAATAGGTTTCCCGAATCGAATTTGGCCTTGATCTCGGCGAGCCTCGCGTAGAGCCGATCACCATAGGCGGCGCGCACGCGGGCGTCGCCCTCGTCTTCGGTCATGAAATTGATGTAAGCGGTGCCGCTCGAAAACGGATGGATTGCCGCCCAGTATTCGCGCGCCCACTCGATATGACGGCTATCCTCCTGCGGATCCTCCCAGGCCGCCTGCACGTTCAACACATATTGGGCCGTCCGGAAGCCGACGGCGTTGAGCCCGCGATCGAGTTGGGCGGGAGCGCCGCCCATGTGCATGAAGAGAGCAGCGGAATGCTGTGAGGTAATACGTTCGGCGTGCTCGACCATCGCATCGATCAGGCGCTCGCTCATGTCGGCAAAGAAATCCGACTTCCAGTAATAGCGGCGGCCGAACGGCTGGCCGGAATCGAGCATGGTCTGATGCGCGATGAACGGCTTCATCGTGATCGTGTCGGCGGCCGGCTTGCCGAAGGTCTTGAGCGCACGCATCGCATCCTGTCCGGCGGACTGATCGCCGGTCCAGCATACGGCAATCGCCGCTATTGGAGTGCCGTGCAGTTCCTCGGGCAGGAATGGCGCGGGCGGGGCAATGCGCAGGATGAGCAAACAGCACAACTCGTCCGGCGCCGTGGCAGTGATCCGACGAAACTCATGCGCAACGTCGCGCGCTTGCGCCATCGGGTACACAACCATCCCGCATAGCGCCTGCGGTCCGTGTGGATGTGCCCGAAACTCGAAGGACGTGACCGCGCCAAAATTGCCGCCGCCGCCCCGCAGCGCCCAGAAAAGATCGGCGTTCTCGGTCTCGCTGGCATGGCGGCGCTCGCCGTCTGCGGTGACAATATCGACGGAAATGAGATTGTCCGCGGCATATGCGTACTTGCGGGAGGTCCAACCGAATCCGCCGCCCATCGTGAACCCGGCAACACCAGTCTTCGACACAATGCCGCCCGGAACCACCAAGCCGAAGGGCTGCGACTCGTGGTCGACATCCCCCCAGGTGGCGCCGCCCTCTGCGCGCACGATGCGTTTGCCGAGGTCGACGCGCACACCGCGCCGCACGCTCATGTCGATCATCAGCCCGCGGTTGCAGAGCGCGGTGCCAGCAATATTGTGCCCACCGCCTCGAATAGACAGCGGCAGTCCGTTCTCGCGGGCGAAGTTCACACAGGTGACAACGTCCGACGCGCCGCTTACCCGGGCGATGAGCGCCGGCTCTCTGGCGATCATGCCGTTCCAGATCGAGCGCGCTTCGCGGTATCCAGCGTCGGGGGGTTGCAGGAGGGCGCCGCGAAGCGCTGTACGAAGGTCCGCGACTGCCGCTTGACTCAGTCTGTACTCGGGCTGCTGGGCGAGAACATCGGCCATGACGACTCTCCAATTTCCACGCCATTGCGGAGGACACCGATATTTTGAGTTCTAATTTCTTATGCTCCTCGTCTCCTACCGGTCCAAAATCTATACTCATTGGATCGACTAAGGGAGCTTAAACTGGACCCCCAAAACTGCCGGGCCGCTCGGATCAAGTACGGTCGGCGGCAGCCGTATCGGGCGCCTAGCGTCCCTGATCTCGGCAAATCCGCTCCGCACAAGCCAGCTTTCGAACCGTTCCCACAGATCCTAAGAACCGTCGAGTTCGATGGCGCCGGAGCCGACGATGGTCTCCACCTGAACATCGCGCGTCATTGCTGCGATGCATGAGTCCGGAGGTGGCCCATCGCGGACGTTCGCCGCGTTTCGTCCTCCGACTGCTTCCGGCCCCAAAAGCGGACATAACGCCGGTTGTATTTCGTTGGAAAATGCCCCCTGCAAAGCGGTCCTTTCCTCGCGTAACGTGATCGCGAAAGGACAGGATCAGCAATGGGCATTTTTAAATCGACTCCCGAAAAGACCATCCAGCGCGACATTGACGCCGCAACGGCCAACCGTGACCGGCTCACTACGAAGCTCGCCGAATGCGAACAAGCCATGGCTCGCCACGCGACAGGCCAAGGAAAGCGCCCTGAGCAGCGACGATGCCGGCCTTGATGCTGCGGAGGCTTCACTGCGCGCCGCCCAGGATCGTGCCGCGACCCTCAAGACTGCATTGACGGAGATGAACCAGCAGCTCGCCGATCTTGAACGCGCCAAGGAGGACGCCGCTGACAAGAAGCTGCGCGCAGAAACGGCTGCCGAAATCGATCGTCTGGTTGGCAAGCTGACGGACGTCGGGGCGGAGTTCAACAATTCGGCTGCGCGACTTTCCGAGCATGCCGCTCGCGCCGTCCCGCTCGTCTACGACGCTCTCGGGCTCGACAAGTTCGTCGCGACTTGTCTCGTAGGAGTGCTAGCGGCATTGGAGTTGGTAACCAAGCTGCTTTGCGCCCACGCGGATGCTGTGATCGCCGGCACGGCGCCCGGGACCCTGCCGCGCGGCGATGATCAGCACGTTCCGCCGCCGGCCCAGGCGCCCGCTGAACCGCATTTCAAGTACCCCCCGTGAAGCCTGAGCCGAGCTTCAAGGGCTTCGTTCGGTCCTAGAAAGGAGGATGACTTGAAGTTCTGTCCGCCTGGCGCCGAGCCTTTCCGCACGTTGCACAGAATCGAGGCTGGTTCGGCAGCCCCGAAGACGTGCCTGAAAGCGTCGCTCGACTGATCGTCAACGAAATGCCTTCCGGTATTCCACGCACTATCGCCGAGGCTACGCGGGCGCGAATGATCGCGCGTCAGTTGGAGTACGAGTTGTCCAGGAGGGTCATTGCCACGCGACGCAAGCGGTTTGGGCTCGAAACGCGGAATTCGAGCACAGTGATCACATCGATGTCGGTCCGACGACACGCTATGCAAGATCAGGTGCGGTAATTAGCGACATCTAGATCGTCAGGCACGGCGGATGTAACCGGCCCGAGGATCTTGAAGGGCCCCGAACGTGCAAATCGTCGGGGCCCTTATTCTTACGTAGTCATTTGCATTCGGACGTCAGCTCTTGAACGCAAAGCCGAAAGCGTATGCTCGACCGCCCCCTCCGGTTGTGACATTGCATAGTTTTTCCGGATATCTCTATCTCTCGTCGATGTTGGAGCTCGGGGGATAGCTGAACGTGCGGGAATACAAACGGCGATTTCCGCGCAGGCTTTTATTTCGGCCGTAGCAACAGCTAGGGTGTCGTTGCGCCGTGCCCGGCCAGAGGAACCCTCGGTGCTCTTGTCCGTTTCACCTCTCTGTCAAGCCCGAGGAGGACTTCCACATGATGAGGATCGCTCTTGCCCTAGCGGCAGCCTCAGCGGTGCTGGTTACTGCCCCAACCATCGCTCCGGCCACGGCCCAAGGCGTCAAGATTGCTCAAGGCGTCGATGTTCAGGTGGGACGTGACCGCGATAGGGACTATGATTGGAATCGTCGCGGGCGGCACGAGTCCGATACAACGGTTGGCGTGGGCCCTGGTGGTGTCACTGTAGGTCCACGGCAGCGCTGTCGCACGGTAACCACTACGGTTGAACGGGATGGCCGCATGATCCAGCAAAGAGAGCGGCGCTGCGACTGACCAAGCAAATGGCCGCTGATCGTACTATCAGCAGTCTCCACTGACGGACCCGCAATTGGCGCCCTGAGCGCTCCGCGGCACTTCGGGGGCCGGCCGCATAACGTTGGGCGCGAGCGGAGTGGCTGGATGAAATGCGAGAGCTCCAGTTGGTAATCCAAATTGTGGCATATGCGCTGCTATCATCGTCCGCGTTTGCCCAGGCCTGTTGCCCCGCCGGCTGTGCGCCAGAAAGTAATCGGTGCGTGACCACGGGTCCGCTGTGGACCAGATGCGTTCCCGTCGCCTGCGTTGAGAGTCCTCGAATACCGTCCGCCGGGTCCTCTCGCCCTAGCGGCAAGTTCCGAGAAAGCGCGGTGCTCGCCCACCCGCTGCGCACGCGTACTTACGTGCCCCCACGTCAGATCCCCCAGCATTGCCCATCGACAAATCCAACCCAAGCACAGCTCGATGAGGCGACCAATCAATGTGTGAAAGAGTTGACCCGGAGTGCGCAGTTGCGGGATTGCTTATTCGAGGACGATGCCAACAGGGCTGAAGACAAGAGAACTGGCCTGAGCTGCCCCGAGCGCCAAGTTGCGCTGGCTAAGCAGTGTCTAAGACGCTGCGCCAACTACGCATCAGATACAACGCATTTGGTGTGCTCCGGCAGCTATCCGAACACCGTCTGGCGTATCTCGTTTGGAGATATCTCGGACGTCACTGGCAATTCCGCGCGTGTAGACCTCTGTGGGCCTCCACTAAGAAGTATTTTCGCGAAAAGGCCGCCGCCGGGGTGAGAGTGATGTGGGAAGGCGCAGGGGCAACAATCTAGGTTCAGAGCGAACAGAAGCTTGGGTAAAGGTCAAAACCGTATACACCGGGAAAAGTCCCAGTGGTTGGGTTCATCAAGGACCCGACCGGTGTTGCCGCGCTCTATCTCGGCAAGCAGTAAGGCAAAGAGTTGGTCTAGATTGGCAAGGTTGGGACCGGTTGGTCCCGCACAGTATCCAGCCAAACCCGCAAGCAGCTCGATACCGTCGTTAGCCCGATATCCAAGTTGACGAAGCCGATCAGGAAGCCGAAGGCCACTTGGGTTGAGCCGAAGTTCTATGCCGACATCGAGTATCGGGATAATCACGGCAGAGGGTTTGCTAAGGGCTGGCTCGTTCAAAGGGCTTAGCAAAGGAACGCGTCGCTTCTAAGCGAGTTTTCTTGCTTGGTGACTGGAGTGCCGGCATGAAACCGGATCGCGTAAGGCAAGCCGTCAAAGAGGCTCAGGCTATTCTCGCAAGCTACGTCGAGCCCGGCCCGTGCGACTGCAACAAAACAATCAATGACCTGTTGGACGTTCTCGATGACGAACGGCTCATACAGGCCATGGAGGAGGAAGATGAGCGACAACCTCACGAAAAAGGACCAGCGAGACCGTAGCAAGATCAACATGCATGAGGACTTCGAGGTCAAGAACTGGACGAAGGAGCTGGGTGTTTCGAAGGAGGAGCTGCAGAGAGCCGTCGATAAGGTCGGCAATTCGGCCGCTGCGGTTCGGAAAGAGCTGTCGGCATAACCGGAGGCGCGCGGTATGCTTGCGGTCTTTGGAGCAAAGCCCGCGCGTTCTTTATATCGAGGGCTGACGTGAGGGACGCCGAGCGCGCGTCACTGCTCCTCCTGCTGGATCTCGCGACGGCACTTGCGCTGTCAGCCCTGATCGTCGAAGTTCTAAAGCTTGTCGCTAAGCTTGGCTGGGTTTGTGAGAACCACCCCAATCGCGCTTGGAGCGCAGAGTTCGGCTGTCAATGCGGAGCGGGCGAACCGTGCGCGTGCAACAGGACCGCCCCCTTCGACGAGCCCGACGTCGAGCGGATCATTGAAGAAGTTGAGGGCGAGCCGAAGATGACGCGCCACTGATGAGGGCCGGAGACCCACACCAACACTCTGAGTTCAAGCAGCGCCTCGGAAGGGCAGCGTTAGCTGAGCGTCAAACCGTCTCGTGGCATTGGCAGCGATGAAAGCTTGCAGCGAAGGCGAGACGTCAACATCCGCATCAGCGGCGCGTTGGGCAATCGCGTCGGCGAGTTCTGACGTTGCGTCACGTGACCACCCTTCGATCGCATTGAAGGCGATGATCCGCACCGGAAAGGCGTATTGGCCGGACAGAAGATGGCGGAGGATGGTTTCAAAGTCGGCGTCTTGTTCGTCGGTCTCGCGCCAAGCGCAGCCGGCACGGGCGCCAAAATCTTCCAGCACAAGATAGATATCACGATCGAGCGGTACGACCGAAGGTGACTGACGCATACGCAACTCCAGGATGACCGCGACGAAAACTCCGATCATGACCCAGTGTTCCGCCTTCTGAAAAGCGGAACTCTTGTCGATAGTTGCAAGTTACGACGATAGGAGATGCAGTGTCCCAATTGGACGCCGACAGGTTCAAGAGGCAAGCCTGAGGAATGCCTTCACCTAGCCGCCCAGTGCGCGAGCGAAACGGATAAGGAAGCTTGGCTGCGTCTCGCGGCCGAGTGGGACAGGCTCGCAGAACACGCGGACCGCAAGCGCGGTATCTTTGATCGATACGAATGAGATTGGCGGCGTTCGTTTCCGGCACATTGAAGCTTGCCGCTGAAGGCGAAACGGACCAAGTTTATAAGTATGCAGACCGGCGCGGGGTGCGGACCGAGTTGCGGAGCACCCCGCGGGAGGCTAGTTCAAACGGATCTCATAGCGAAGTTTCAGCCGGCCAGCCGTAGTCT
This sequence comes from Bradyrhizobium sp. ISRA430, assembly GCF_029909975.1. Taxonomy (NCBI): domain Bacteria; kingdom Pseudomonadati; phylum Pseudomonadota; class Alphaproteobacteria; order Hyphomicrobiales; family Nitrobacteraceae; genus Bradyrhizobium; species Bradyrhizobium sp. ISRA430. The sequence goes on along the minus strand of NZ_CP094516.1, from coordinate 4,163,487 downwards.
TTGCGGCATACTGCACGCGCGCGAGATCGCAGTCCTCCTGCGCAATTACATGCAGTTTCCAGTTTATGCCGGGGCGGTCACCGGCCTCAAATTCGATCTCGACGGAGAGGACGTTTTCGGTGCCGGGAAAACTGCGTACCTCCTGCAGCGCAATACGCTCGAGATCGTCCTTCGAAACCAGAGATCTTGACACCGTCCCCTCCTGGGCAAAGCACGGATTTGGTGCCGTGCTTCTTCCCAATCGGGTCAACGATCCCGTCGTTCCTAATCACTGCTTGTGTAAGTCGATCCTGAAGCCGGCGCGCATGCAGTTGAAGGCAGTGAGGTAACTCGAAGTAGAATACTAGGATCGGAAACCGGGAAAAATGGCAAATTCCTGCTGCCATGAATTCGAATGATCCCGCGCTGATCGTCCACTGATCGCGTAGTTCTGAATGACGCGACGGCGGCGGTCCTCTAAGTCCTGTTCGGTGCGGATTTTCTCGGCGCGCCGCGCAAGCTCTTCATAATTTTGAGCCGCCTTGTGCAGTGCTTCTCTGGCGTGCTCGACTTGGCTGCGGTCAGCCTTGCTGCGGAACTGCTCCGCTCGTTTCCACCAGTACTTGAACGGGTGTAGACGCTCGATGGCCCATGGCGGCCCCTCTACGCTACTACCTCCGGCTCTTCACAAAGGTAAGGAACATTTGCGCGTTTGCCAAGTTTTCCCGATGCCCTTCCCCCCAGGGCATTGGTCCCAGCTCATCCCCCCATTGCCCCTACGGAGCTGGGGCCTTTCTTTGCTCATCATTTTGCCAACAGGCGCACGAAGGTCCCGCTCACGTGCAGGTCAAGCCACCCACGTTCGACGGCGCACTTGATCTCGGCGCCGAACTCCTCGCCGCTGGCCTTCAGCATGCAGAGGAAGGGCGCATTGATCTTTTCGATGTGGATGCGGCGTCCTGCACGGGCTCGATGCCGGCGGCGATCTCGACCAGCTTGCGCGCGGCGGCTTCTGCGTCCGGGAAGGGACGTTCCTGAGTGTACTTCTTCATATCGTGGTTGACTTGTCTTCCTTGTCCGGCCCGCGCGCCACGATCTTGAGCACATCATCCGCTAGTGGTCGCTGCAGCGCCTTCGCCTCATTCCACGACGCTCGCATCCAGACATCGCGTTCCTCATCCGTCATCAGGATGACGGGCATCGCCTTCGGATGGATCGGCGCGACCACTGAGTTCGGCGTTGTCGTCAGGAAGCCATAGACATTGTGCGGTCCCGGGATCGGTTTGGACTTTGTACCTCGGTCGCCCTTGAACTCGGTCCAGATGCCTGCGAACGCAAACAGCGGGCGATTCTCATTGAGCGCAAACCAGACCACGTCCTTTTTCTTGGTCTCCGGGTTCGGCTCTGGGGCGTACTCTGCAAAGCTGTTTGCAGGACCAAGCAGCGGTCCTCGGGCTTGAGCCAGCCGCGCCAGTGCGGCGATGACGTATTGCGGATGTTGGTGACCGGCGGGCCACCCGTGCGCGGCGGGGATCGCGGCTTGGTTGGTGGTGATGCTGTAGAGGTTGCACAACGCCGACCTAGATCAACGCGCAAGCTACGGACGTAATACCCTTGTCCCTGAACGGCCAACCTGATCTCGTCGCTGACTTTGGAAATGCTTTTTCTGCTCTTGCGCCACTTATGCCTAGAGCTGAGCGCTGGTATCGCAGAGCCTTTGCTTAGGACGAGCAAGTCGCATTTATCATTGCGATAGACATCAAACACTTTTTCGCCCCGCTGATCGTATCGAAGTAAATACGAAATATGTTTCAGTTGTCTCGATCGATCAGCTTACTATCTCGAATGGCTGCGCGGGTCCGTGGTACCTGGACGTTGCGGAAAACAGGCGCCCCGCCAGTCTGAAAGCTGACATATGTGTCAAAAACTAACTCATAATTTAAATTTAAGCTCCTCATAATTTAAAGTACGTTTGAGTTCACGCTCGCCGTTCGGCCATGTAGCGACGCAGCGCGGACCACAGCTTCGTATGCGACGATCTCCCACATACGGGAGGAGCGAACGTTAAGCCACAGCGTGGGGTTTGAAATCGTGACTGCGCGCTGTTGTCAATCTGAGAGCATAGTTCAGACCGGGAGGAAAACGGATGGGCGGCAATCACGATCTCAACCGTCGAGCGTACCCACCCTCTCAGGCGGTTTAGAGAACGATCTTTTAGGAGCGCCGTTCAATTCCGGTTCCCAGGGGCTCGTCCCCATCTCGAACCAACATCGTTGGAGCCGAGCCCAACACTCCCGCTACCCTCGCGCGGTCCTATAGCGCGGAAGCGGCGTGGCCAGTTGGACTTTGCTGGCTGACGATCTTCCTAAGCTGTTTCGCTCTCAGCTAGCGCGGGCGGTCTCTCGGCCGGGTCAACACGCTTTGGCCGGCTTGATCGGGCAGGAGCAGGAGCAATGGCCAGCATGCTCGAGGTGAGGGATCGCCATATCACGACGAAGCGGCCACCGGTTCTGCTGGCGGCAGGCCCCGTCTTGCTTCGGCCACTGGGAATGGCGGGCATTCCGGCGATCGTCGCCTCAAGCGAAGGCGATGATCCGACATTCGCCTCACGCTATTGCGGCGGCCGCTGCATTCTTCCGCCGCGCAGCGAACCAACTGCGCTGCTCGATGCGCTGCTTGACGCCGGCGAGCGACTATCGGGCCGTCTCGGCCGCCGTGTTCCTCTGATGTATGGCGAGGATTACTTCCTCGAGCTCATCTGCATGCATCGCGAGCGCTTGCAGGAGAAGTTTCTGCTGCTTCTGTGCGATCCGGACGTCGCGATCGGGCTGCTGACGAAGGATCGGTTTGACGAACTCGCGCGCGCCAGAGGAGTTCTCGTGCCCCGCAGCCTTGACTGGGATATGCTTTCCCAGATCGTCGGTCCGGTGCTCGCGAAGCCGCGCTCGAAGTCCGATTGGCACCATTCGCCACTGCAGGTTCGGCTGTTCGGCGACCACAGCAAGGCCCTCATTTTCGAGAACGGCGGAGCGGCGATGGCCCATCCTTCCATTGCGCCCCTTCGGGGGCAGCTCGTGTTCCAGGAATACATCCGGGGAGATGATCGCCAGCTATGGTCATTCCATGGCATCTCCGACGAGCAGGGCAAGGTTCTTGCTTCCTTCGTCGGCAGGAAGTTGCGGACCTCGCCGCCGCTCACGGGCGAGAGCTCGTTTATCGAGATGGTCGAGGACGAAGAACTCGCGGCGTTCGGACGGCGACTGGCCGAGCAGATACCTCTGAAAGGCCCCTTCAAAATAGACTTCAAGACCGATGCGCTATCCGGTCGGCACTTCGCTCTGGAGGTGAATGCGCGATTTAATCTCTGGCATTGTCTCGGCGCGGCGAACGGCCTCAACCTCATGGAGGTCGCCTATAATTACGTCGTGGCCGGAAGGCGGCCGCCACGCCTTTCCTACCGCACCGACACGCGCTGGCTCTACCTGCCGCTCGATTGGCACGCCTATCGCGCGCTTTCGCGGCAAGGGCAGTTGACCCTCGCGGACTGGGTTTCCTCGATCCTCTTCTCGCGAACCGTCTACAACGTGTTCGCGTGGAGCGATCCCGCGCCGTTTGCATTGGTGTTCGTGCGGGCGTTCGTGCGGAAGGTTCGCAAGTTGTTCAGACTGATGATGGCATGGTGGCGCCAATGGCTCTCTACGGCATCCTAGGCGACATCCACGGCAATCGCGAGGCCCTGATCGCGGCTCTTACGGCGCTCGACCTTTACGGTCCCGAACGGCTCCTTTGTATCGGCGACATCATTGGCTATAACGCAGACTCCGACGAATGCACTGCCATCTTGCGCGAGCGCGGGGTAGTCTCGATCGCGGGCAATCACGATCTCATCGGCATCGGCATTCTTGGTTTTGAGCGCTGCTCGAATAAGGCAATGTATGCTCTCAAGCGCACGCGCCGCTCGCTCCGGCCCGGCACCGTCGAGTACCTCCGTTCGCTGCCGCGAAGCCTTCCTGTCGAGGATCGTGCAGTTTTGGTTCATGGCGGCGTGCGCGACGTGCAGCAGTATATGACCGGCATCCACCATATCGCGGAGAACGTTGCTCACCTTCGCGCGGATCTTCCGGGTCGCAAGATTTGCTTCTACGGTCATGTGCACCAGCAAAGAATCTTCGAGATCGGGGAGGGTGGAGACATCCGCGAGCTTCCCGCGAACGGGGTCGTGAAATTGAATCCCGATCGCGAATATTTCATCAACCCGGGATCGCTGGACGCGTCGCGCAAGCCTCAACCGAAATTGGCGGAGTTTGCACTATTCGATAGCGTCCTGCTGACCATCGAGTTCCTGCGCGTGTCGTATGATGACGCTCTGACGGAAGCGAAAGCCGCCATGGCCGGATACCGTATCGGATTTTGGCGTGATCGGTACTACAGCTGGCGCCGCAAGCTCCTCGGCCGTTCGTGAGTGAACGGGGATAAGGGCTGCCGGACCGACCCACCGATCACACCTAAGCCGACTGCTCTGCAACAATTACCGGTCCATCGAAGCCGACTGCAGATCAAGTCATGGCTTCGTTCAAACGCGCGGCGACCCCCGTAGCGTCACCTCCGCGCGCCTGAGTTCCGACTTGATCCGGCGCTCCAGACCGTCGTGGCCCAGGGCTATCCACTTCAGGTCATGCTCCGGATTTGCCAGACGAGCGCCCGGCGAAACATGCCAAAGATCGCAGCCGTGCTCTCCGGGCAAGATGCGAGAGCCCCGAAACTATGCAACCGAGATCAGAAACTGGGGCAAATCCTGTCGGGGGGAACGTAAGTAGCGCTCCCCCGCTACTACAGGCCACGATATTGTCAAACGCCATCCGGAACTGCCCCCTTTGCGTCATGAAGAACTGCCCCCACCATCTGGGTTATGATCTCGGTTGAAGGTTGTTTCCGACGGTGACGGGCCGGAGGGAGGCGGAGCCGACCGGAGGGCCGTCACCGGCGGGCGGCGGCTGGATGAGGCCGCTCTTGCGCTTGGCGCGGAGCCGGTAACTGTCGCCGCGGATCGTCAGCACGTGGCTGTGGTGCAAGAGCCGGTCGAGGATCGCGGTGGCGACCACGGGATCGGCGAACACGGCGCCCCATTCGGCAACACTGCGGTTCGAGGTGATCAGCATGGCGCCAGTTTCGTAGCGCCGGCTGACCAGTTGGAAGAACAGATGTGCCGCGTCAGGTTCCAGCGGCAGGTAGCCGAGCTCGTCGACGATCAGTAGCTTTGGCTTCGAGAGCGCGAGAAGTTTCTCGTCCAGACGCCGTTCGCCATGCGCCTTGGCAAGGCCCGCGACCAGCGTCGTCGCGGTGGTGAACTGCACCGTGTACCCGGCCAGGATCGCCTCTCGCCCGAGCGCGATCGACAGATGCGTCTTACCGACGCCCGGCGGTCCGAGCAGCAGCACGTTCGCCGTTGGCGATCCAACGTGACGCGGCCAGGTCGCGGATCTGCTTTGGATCGATCGACGGCTGCGCCTCGAAGTCGAAGCCCGCCAGCTCCTTCACGGCCGGGAAGTGTGCGAGCTTCAGCGCCACTCGATGCGGCGATGATCCTTGCGCGCGATCTCGCGCTCGCACAGCAGGATCAGCGTCTCACGCGCCGACAGGTTCGCGCGCGCCGCCTCGTCGAGCAGGCTGTCGAGCTGATCGCGGATGCCGGAGAGCTGCAATCGCGCCAGCATGGCATCGAGCGGATCGGCCGTTGCTTCCATTATCTTCTTTGCCCGCGCCATCAGAAGCTTCCTCCGACCACGGCTTCGCATTCGGCAAGAGGGCGTAACAATGAGGGCGGTGGAGACGGCGCCAGCACCGCCGCGATCTCCGCTCGGCGGACCGCGCCATTGCAACCAGCAACACCATCGAGATGAGCGGAGTCGACGATCCGCAGCCGGCGCCCCTCCGATTGCTTGTGGACCGCAACCTGGTGCAATCCATGGCGGATCCGCACTTCGCCGGCCGCGATCGTCACCGCCACGCGCTCGCCGATCAGGCGCCACGGCACCGAGTAGCTGTTCGTGTCGATCTCGACGGCGCAATCATTGCCGACGACACGGGTCAGTTCACGCAAGGATCCGAACGACGGCTGCCCGCCGAGCGGCTTCAACCGATGTATCTCGTCACGCGCGAAGCGGATGATCGGCGCCTCTCCGGTCGTGCCGTGGATACGAACGTTCGCAACCTCACGCTCCCACCTGTCGAGATGCGCCTCGAATGCTTCCCAGCTTGGGAAGGAATGACCGGCGATCGCGTTCTTCTTCACGTAGCCGACGCCGTTCTCGGTCTTGCCCTTCGTGCGCGCCCGATATGGCGCGCAAGCGCGAGGACGGAAGCCCCAATGTTTTGCGAAGGCTATCAGCTTGTCGTTAAACTGAACCGACTGGCTCACCGCGTCGTGGCGCACGACAAGCGCCCGAGGATTGTCCATCAGCACTTCCTCCGGCACACCGCTGAAGGTCGTGAATGTGCTCTCGAGCCCGGCGAACCAATGCTCCTGCCTCTCGGCCCGGAACGCACGCACATGGAGCCGTCGCGAGTGGCCGAGCGTTGCCACGAACACGAATGCCTTGACTTTCGCCCCTCCGATCTCGACCAGGCGCTCCCCAAAGTCGATCTGCAGCTGCCGGCCCGGCGGCGTCTCAAACCGCGTCGTCGCCAGCGCCTCCGCCTTCAGCGCCTGGCGATAGGGCTGCGCGGCGCGTTGCAGCGTTCGCCGGCTGACGGTCACGCCTTTCTCGGCCAACAGGCCCTGGCGCACCACATCGGCATTGCCGCGATGCCGAATGAGCCTCTCGCGCAGCCAACCCTCAAGGCCGTCGAGACGCTTCGGCCGCTCAGGCGACTTCACCCCGCCCGCCGCCACGTAGTCCTTCACCGTGTGATGGCTGCAGCCCAGCTGCCGCGCAATCCGCTTCAGACCCCACCCGCACGCCCTCAGGCGCAACATCTCCGCCACGTCATCCGGCGTCTTCATCACCTGCCCCCGTGGATCACTCCACGGCGAGCCTTCCGTGATTCGTTCCTGCTTCATTCACTCTCTCCTCAGCTATCCGAGGAGGGGCAATTCCTCGTGACGCCGAGGGGGCAGTTTTCCATGGCGCGCGACACTCCGCGCTGCAGTCAAAGGAACATCGGCCCCCGCGGCGCATTCACTGGCGATGATCAAACTTTACTTCGGGCTCGCCGGGCTCGCTGGCGTGTTGTTCCTTTTCGAGATTTGGCTGGCTCAGCACGAGCGTCAGGCGGCCGTCGGCCGCCTCGAGCGATTCGAGATCCAGCGTACCCAACGCTAGGAAAAACTCCGAAAGCGCGGATGCGTGTAATGCCAACAAAAGAAGACCCCAGCTCGACAGGGGGAGATACGAGCTGGGGCCAATCGGGGTTGCCCTTGGCTAAGGGCATCGGGAAAACCTGGCAACGGCGCGAACGTTCCTATCCAAAATGAAGGACCGCTGCCCAGCCCGCAGCGGCCCGTTCAAAGATTGCCTCCAAAGTGGCGGAGTGGCCGCTCTTGTTAGGATAGCAGCCAACCGCCCAGGACAATCATTGCTTTGGTCAGAGCATAGAGCCAAGCCGCCGTCATTAGGGCTGCAGCGGCCAAGAACGCGATTTGAACCATCGGCCTCTCCTAATTCAAATAGCTATTCCTCCGGTCGCCCATCGGTTCCGGCGAGCACATATGTGAATCAACGGTGCCCTCAATTTTCGAGAAGAGCACCGCCGCGTCCCACGGCGCGCAATCCCTGACCGTCAGCGGACTGCCCTAATCTGCCTCCAGCGATCTAACAAAAAGGACCCCAGCTCTCTGAGGTCATCAGGGATGATGAGCTGGGGCCAAGACCCTTGGTGTACCGGGAAAACTCGGTAATCGCCCGAACGATCCTCTAGAAGCTGCCGGTTATCGCCCGAGTTGCTCCAGCCGGCATGGTACCGCAGGCCCCGCCGGCCCCAGACCGAGCTCGTACGCCATACGCATGAGCCGAAGATAGGAAATTGGGGCACATTTTACGAATCGATGTCGCCCGCGCTGACGTTGACGAACTGTGTTCCTCCTTCGTTCGAAAGCGAACAGAACGAATCGCAGTGTTTTCCTAGTCTCGCGGTGCTTGGCGCCCCCATTACCGCCAAGCAAACCTCCAACGGCCCCGGCATTTAGGGTTATGCTGGGGCCGTTTCTATTCGTGTGCGCCAGCTTTGGTCAGCCGCACGAATGTGCCGCTCTCGTGCATCTCGAGCCAGTGCCGGCGCTGAACTCCTCACCACTTGCCTTGACCGTGTAGAAAAAAGAAGCATTGATTTTCTTGATGTGGATGCGACCGTCTTGAGCCGGGCTCGATACCGCAGCCAACTCGATCAACCTGCGGGCTGCCGCTTCCGGTCAGCGAACGGATGTTCGGTCGTGAGTTTCAGGTAACCCATAGCTGGCACTGTCGGCGTATTCCAATCGAAGTCCGGCCGGATTCGGCGCCTCCTCTACCGCAAGCCTGACAAGAACCGCGACTCAAGATCCGATAGCCGCAGCACGTCGTCTGACTATCGATCAGCCCTCAGCGCAACGCTATGGCGGCACCGATAGTCGGCGCAATAGACGAGGATGCCACGCACGTCCATGCGCATCTCGCCGAAGGTGATCTTGACGGGGCGGCCGTTGGCGTGGGTGGGCGTATGACGTCGTACAGGGCGAGGCATACCTCTATCAAAGCGGCAACATGATCACCTCGCAAATTGTCGATCTGTGGTAGCTCCGAGCCGCGCTGAACCACTGCGTCTGCGGGTGTGCAAAAGTCATCACGAACATCTATTTGATCTTCTACACCGCTGCCAGATTGCTCGGTGAGCGCCGTGGGATGCATTGGTCTGCTCATGGCCCCGCGGCGGACATCCCACCGGAATTAGGAGCAAACAATGAAAAAGCTTTTCACTTGTGTGGCGGCCGTGGGCTGCCTGGTGGCGCTCCTCTCCGTCGCGCAAGCCCGCTCTGCATTCGACGGTTCCTGGAGCCTCATTTTCGTGACGCAAAGAGGCGCTTGCGATGCGACCTATAATTTCACCGTCGACATCACCGACGGAATAGTTACCCATCCGAATTTGGTCAGGTTCAGAGGCTACGTAGCACGTTCCGGCGCAGTTCGGGCGTCGGTGACAGTTCAGGACAAATTCGCCTCCGGCTCAGGCAGGCTCTCGAGCAATTCTGGCCGCGGGACGTGGAGTGGCCATTCAGGAAACGCGCGTTGTTCAGGCTACTGGATTGCGCAGCGAAATTGAGGTGCGAGCCCAGATCGGGGATGGCCGCTGGATTGGAGGACGGCTTGCTGATTGCCTATGACGCTCGTCCAGATAAAATCAACCGGCAGTGTGGTCGACAGTGGCGGGCATCATCCTTTGAGGCGGCGACGCTCCAGCGCGGCCTTGGCCTCGAAGCCAGTGACGATTGAGCTGACCAGCAGGATGCCAATCGCCGCCATGATCAGAATTATCTCGATCATGATCTATCGCCCCTGCGCTCTCGTAGATCTCAGAGTGAAAACGAGCAGCGCGACTGCAAAGAGCAGGAATGTACCGGCGCTGATCTCTTTTGACTTGCGTTTCATGACGCAACAATCCGCTCAAGACGGGCTGGCTCCTAAACGAACGCGTGATTTAGCAGGATCACAATTCGCGCCTGATCCTGGGATGGCTCCAGTTGTTCATCTTGATCCAGTGCTTCTGCCGACCGGCACGGTATGTCCTGCACTCGCCAGCAGTCCGCCATAGTAGCACCCCGCCGCTCGAGCAACTTCTCTCGCCAAGGCGTGTTCTCGATTAAAGGCAAGGAGGCGAGCATGATGAAGAACAAGGGTCCTAATACTCGAAATGCCGGATCAAGCTCACAGACCCAGATGCAAGCGAGCAATCCGAATATGCTCAATCCCGGAGATGAGGCGCTCCCCGGAACTCCAGGTACTGGCGAAGACGTGTGCCCGGAGTGTCACGGCGAAGGCCGTATCGACGGCTCGCCCTGTCCGAACTGCGGTGGCAGCGGCACGATCACCCGAGCGATTGGCGGCGCCTGATGGACCCAGAACGGCGATAAGATATTTCGAGAGATATGGTGACTAGCGGGCCTCCTGTGCGTGGCGGCATTGGCATGCCCCAGCGCATCAGCTTATCTCGGTTTCGGCTCCTGTTACGGTCCATCGGCGTCGCGCAGGGGGCCGCGCGGGGGTAGGATGGAAGTCGGGCTTTGTCCGCCAAGATGCGAGGGTCTTGACACATCCGCCGGGTTCGCTTTCCGAACGGGCGCGCCGATTATTCGGACCACCTCGATCAAGAGGAAAGGTTCAGAACGCCGCGGCTTCGGGCGGAACATGGCGTCAGGCGAACGCGGTGAGCGTGCCTATCCCCTCGGTGCGCTGGCTGCCGAAAGTCCCGCGGCTTCGGCGAAAGCGAGGAACAGTTCCAGAGTTCCAGGCTTCGTAAGCGAGCCGGTCTGCATGTTTTCGCGCTTTGTGACCGCGCCGCACCGCGCGCCAATACGGCGCGCTGGGGGCTGAAATCGCCGCTGAAAGCTCTTCCGGTTCAAGGTAGCGCTTAGAACAGGAACGTCGCGCGCCCGCCACTGTTGACCCCTGCACGAGCCGCGCCCACGCCGCCATACCCGTCATTGCCCGCGGCGGCAATCGGAGCCGGCTCGTCGCAGACGTTGCACAGGCTTACAATCAGGGAAGTGCTCCATGTTCAAGATTGCGTTAGCAGCCATGATAACCGCTGCCGCTCTATCGGCCCCGCTCGCCGTTCCGGCCAGCGCGGCCCAGGGCCTTCAGATGGCACAGGGCGTCGACGTTCAGGTCGGACGTGACCGGGACCACTCAAGTGATCGCTACCGCTACGACCGCGACACCACGGTCGGCGTCAGTCCAGGTGGCGTTACTGTTGGTCCCCGCGAGCGCTGTCGCACAGTAACGACGCGAGTGGAGGGCGATAACGGCCGCATGGTAATGCGGAAAGAGCGGCGCTGCGACTGAGATGCCGACCTTTCCCATTGAGCAAAAACCGGCGGGCGGCGTCTTTGCGCTCGCTCGTCCGCAGAGGCCGGCCTGAGGCGTCCCGAAACGGTGTCGCGCCGAGCGCACCGTCGAGAAGATCGTCGGCGCCGCCGCCGAGAAGGACGCCGACCTCAAGACCTGCGTTACGCTCTGGCGAGCGCGTCAATGCGCGGACACGCTTGATGGGAATAGGGCCGACGAGTTGCACGGTGCCGGCTACGGGCACGCCGACCTTTTCGCTCGCCGAGGACGAGATGGAGATCGGAGTGGGCATTCGCGGGGAGCCCGGGCGTCGTCAACCTGGAGCGAGCCGATGCGATCGTCTTCGAGATGACGACCGCGATCACGGAGGATCTCGACCCGCGCGAAGGCACTGATGCCTTCTTCTCGTCAACGGATTTGGCGGCATGCCCGCGATCGAGCTTTGTCTGATGTACAACGCGGCGCGCAGGGCGCTCGAGAAACGCGGCTTGCGCATCGCCCGCTCGCTGGTCGGCAGCTACGTCACCTCGCTCGACATGGCCGGGTGCTCGCTCATATTAAGCTTGCTCGATGCCCAGACGACGGCGCTCTCGAACCATCCCGTGTGTACCGCCGCGTTGAGGTGGTGATCGCGTTATGATCGGCGAGCAATCGCGTTCCGCCCGGACGCGACGTCGGCCTGGGCGACGGTGCACTCAAGCTCCAGGTCCTTTCCTCCCTGAAATTGGCCGTGTTCCTTGGACGCGGCATTTCTTTTGCCCCGGTTGTGAAGCGCCAACGCGAAGATCGCGTTTTTGCGCGGTGGAGCCGCCGGATCTACGAAAGCGAAGGTGAGACCATGGTCAGATCGGATGTGGCCCCGTAACCGACGTTGATGGCCCGATCGACGGTCGGCGATGGGGTCGATCGGCCCTGGTCGGTCCACATCCTCTCATTCAACGATTCGCAGAGCAGCTTGTCGGCCTGACGGATGAGAGCCTCGCGCCTTTGGTGCGGCTTCGGCGGCCCGGCCCGCGAGAATCGTCGTCATCGTGCGCGCCCTCTCCAATTCCTTGGTGAGCGCCTTGCGGTCGCTGCCGCTAAGAGGCATCGGGTGATGCTTCGCTGCCATGACAGCATCCAGTTCCGGCCGCGCCGGCGACCACTTGAAACGCAGGCCAGCAGCCGTCTTCCTCGTGGCGCCCGGTCCGCTGCGCGCAGGTATTGTCCAAAAGTCGTCTGACATCCTTCCAGAGCGCCTCTCGACCATAGAGGCGGACGGCATCGACCTTCTGAATCTGCAGGATCCTGGCGCAGCGCCGGCACCCCACCCTCAGAATATGTTGAGGAATTTGGCTCAGCCGCAGCACCCCTACGGAGGGGCCCGACCTGCTCTCTGCGCGAGGTCGTCCAGAAGCGCCTGCCAGTATTCCGCCAGCAGCCGCCATGTCGCGGTCGAACATAATAAGAACAAAAGAGTCGATAGCCGGCGTGAAAAAGTATCCTCTTTTGGCCGCGTCCATGCTGTCGGAACGATGACCTGCCGTTCGTTCTTGAATCCGAGCCGCCGCGAGCTGGAGTTCTGCGTACCATGGCCCCGAGAGCCAACTGGAAAGGCTTCTTGCGTCTGTCGCTCGTCACCTGTCCAGTGGCTCTCTACCCAGCGACATCGGAATCCGAAAAGATCTCGTTCAACCAGCTCAATCGCGCGACCGGTCACCGGATCAAGTACGTGAAGGTCGACGCCGATACCGGTGACGAGGTCACCAACGAGGACATCGTGAAAGGATACGAACTCGAAGGGCAGTTCATCGAGGTCACTAAGGAGGAACTCGAGGAGATCGCGTTGGAATCAACGCGCACCATCGAGATCGACGAATCCGTCGACAAGTCCGACATCGACCCTCGTTATCTGATCCGGCCCTACCACCTGCGCCCTGATGGCAAAGTCGGCCACGACGCCTTTGCCGTAATCCGCGAGATGGACAAGGTCGCGATCGGCCGGGTGGTGCTGACCAACCGCGAGCATATCATTGCGCTCGAGCCGATGGACAAAGGCCTGGTCGGCACTCTGCTGCGCTATCCGTATGAGGTTCGCAGCGAGCAGGAGTATTTCCATGAGATCCAGGACGTGAAGGTCACCAAGGACATGCTCGATCTCGCCAAGCATATCGTGAACCAGAAGGCGGGCGCGTTCGACCCCGATAAATTCGAAGACCACTATGAGGCCGCGCTGATCGACCTGATCAATCAGAAACGGGCCGGCAAGACCATTCGGCCGAAGGAGCGACCAAAGGGCGAGAACGTGGTCGATCTGATGGAGGCGCTGCGGCAGAGCGTCGGTCGGGAGGCTGTGCCGGCGAAAGCAGCAAAGCCCGCCAAGAAGCCGCGCAAGGCGGCGGCGGGCCAGAAAGAGATGTTGATGCCGATCCAAGGCAAGAAGCCGGCGGCGGTGCATCAGGAAGACGCGGCCCAACGCGCGATAAAGTGCTTCAACCGGACGCTTCGATGACCTTCACCATCGGCATCATCTCGGATACGCACGGTCGACTTCGGCCGGAGGCTCTTCGCGTGCTGGCCCAGGTCGACCACATCATTCACGGCGGCGACATCGGTGATCCCGAGATCATCACCGCGCTGCGAAGAATTGCTCCCGTCACGGCGATCAGAGGGAACGTGGACACGGACGAGTGGGCCACCAAATTTGCCGAAACCGAGTTCGTGCGGCTCGCGGGACGGCTGTTCTACGTTCTGCACGATCTCAACAGTCTGGAAATCGACCCCGTAGCTCAGGGCATTGACGTCATTGTTTCCGGCCACTCCCACGTGCCGAAGATCGCTAACGTCGACGGCTTACTCTACGTGAATCCCGGCAGTGTCGGGTGCCGACGCTTCAAGCTACCGATCACGCTTGCGAGCCTCGAGGTCACGCCCGACGGATTGCAACCGATCATGCACGATCTTGAAGTCGGATAGGCCGCGCCGCAGCACGTGCAGCAGGCGAAGCTTTCGGCGTCATCTCGGCCGCCAGGCTGTAAGTCACATCGAAGGGCAGCGCCAGATAGGCAGATCGAGCTGTGGTTCGACATCGTCGTTCCACTGCGTTTGCAGCGAGGACAGCGACGCGCCTAGCAGGCGAACCGACTTCGGGAAAGGTATCTCGGCCTGCAGCAGGGATATCGCCAAACTCTCCAAATCGTCCCGGCTCGACACGATCGTCGGGACAGAGCCGGCTCCGAGTGATGATCTCGAAATCGAAGAACTTGACCTTGAGAGTCACGGTCCGTCCCTGGTTGCCGGTGCTCTCACAGTGACGCCAGACCTTGTCGATCAGTGGCCGGAGCTCGGCGGCCATCACGTCGAGGTCCGCCGAGAACGTGTTCTCGGCGCCGATGGACTTGCAGATGCGGTTGGTGCGGACGGGGCGATCATCGATGCCGCGCGAGATCCAGTAGTAATAGGCGACGGACTTGCCGAAGTTGGCATTCATGAACTCGAGCGTCTGGTTGCGGATTTTCATTCCGGTGAAGATGCCGAGGCCATTCATCTTCGCGCTCGTCGCCGGACCGATGCCTTGGAATTTGCCGACCGGCAGCGACTCCACGAACGTGGCGCCGTGCGGCTTCCGGTGATCCGAAGCGAGCTTCGACAGGAATTTGTTGTAGCTGATGCCGGCCGAAGCGTTGAGGCCCGTCTCCGCCGTGATCTTCTCGCGGATCCGAAGTGCCACGTCGCGGGCGAGGGGATGCCCTGAAGGTTTTCGGTGACGTCGAGACAGGCCTCGTCGAGCGACAAAGGCTCGATGATTGGCGTGTGTTCGGCGAAGATCTCGCGGATTTGCCGGCTGATGACCTTGTAGAACGCGGCTTGACGAAGATCAGATCGGGGCACTGCCGCTTCGCCGTGACCGAGCGCACGCCGAACGTCCTGGCTTCGTAGCTGGCGGCCGCCACGACGCCTCGTTGCGCCGAACCTCCCACGGCGACTGGCCTACCGCGAAGCTCTGCTCTGGGTTGTCGCGCTGTTCAACCGATGCAAACGCATCCATGTCGATATGGATGATCTTGCGACAGGGCGCCGTCTAGACGGCTTGCTCCGGATCGGGTCTCGCCATTCGCAAATTATAGACCCGCCAGGACGTCGCCGTCGTTAGACTTCGGTGGCGGGCGGGCACTGCGGGCAGGTATCGCCGATCGAATTCAGGACCTCCGCCATCGCGGCCACGGCCGCCTCCGACGATGCGCCGGGCGGCGGATCCGCCGCGCGATCTCCAAGACGCGGTCACGTGCGTGTGGATCGGCGCGATCCTGCATCCAGCCGTGCGCCTCGCACTCGCGGGATGGCGCCAGCCTCCTGCAGCACCGAGATGACCCAGCCGCGAAGCGTTCGAATCGCGGACCGTTTCTCCTTGAACATCAGCATTGAATGGTTCCTGCCAGGGCGAATCCGAGAACGCCATGGTCCGTTCCGGTCGGTTAGCGCAGGCCAGCAAATTGCGAGAGCTGCGGTTCGTCCCGATGTTCACGTTCGCCTGTGCAAAACGCTAGGCGCGGAGGGTCTTCCTTCTCGCCGCTCACAACGATCTGGAGTGTGCCGTCCGGCAGAGGGCGCTACAGCGCTTTGGCCTCGTCCCAGGCGGCGCGTAGCCAGACGTCGTACTCTTCGCTCGTCGTAAGGATTGCCGGCATCGCCCTGGGATTGATGCGCTTCAACTCGACGATTGGGATCGCAGTCAGAAAACCGAAGACGTCGGCGGTAACTTCGTCTTCGCCTTGCGGACACTGGTCCAGTCGGTCCAGAGGCGGGCGATGGCGAGAAGGGGCAGGACTCGTTGGGTGCGAACCAGACCGGCGTCTTCTTGCCGCGTACTCGCCGAACGAGGTGAGCGTTTGTGCGGCCCGAGCCATCGCTTCCAATGTTTGCTCGCCACGTTGCGAATATCGTGATCCTGCTATCGGGCTCCGCCCGCAGAAATTCCCTGAAGTCGACCGGTTTGCCTTGGCCTCGAGCTTCTCGGCTCGCTTTTTTTGTTGCGTCCACTAACGCCCGCTGCGACGACGGCATGCCCCATCGCGCCATGGCGATCTCGCGGCCGTCCTGACTATTGCGAATGATCGGTGCCGGTAGTCAGGAAAAATGCCGGGCACGGAAGGCAGGTTGGCAACTCGGTTGTTGAGAGCATCGAACAGGCGGCGGATCGCATCGACGTTGCGAAGCGATTCACAAATCCTTCCGCCCGGGCGGCAATTCGACGATTGAAACTGTTCAAAAGGCGATCAGGGTGCTGGACCTGAAACTGCAACTCGCGCCGAAGTGACCTGATTGAGGTCTCCTACAGGTCAGTGGCGCAGGGTCGCACCACACCGACGACCTCTTAGTCCGAGGGCAATTTAGCACGAAAATCCGGATGGTCGAAAAGCTTGGACCGCTGCTTCCTCGATGTTCTGAGCGGCGTCGATCAGGCGGCGGAGGCGGTGCGACCCATTTTGCAAGCGGTTCGCCGCGTCGAGAGAGGCTCTCGCCCTCCGCAAGTCGGCGAGCCATACAAGCGGAACGTTGGGTCAACGATGGGTTGGCCATCATCGCCTCGAGTTCGGCGCGCGGTGGAATGCCGGTCGAACGATGTCGGATTGATGCATCATGTCGGGATCGCGAGACACAATTTGATTCCAGTACCTGTCTATCCCGATTCGCGGGGGCCGCGGCGGAGATGGGCGCCTCTCGTTGGCGCGAGGCGAGAAGTTGTCCGCGAGCCACCCCGGCGGCCGCTGTTTCTTGTGATCAGGACACGTCTTGACGTATTTAACACTTTAAAGCGTGTTTTGTTCCTGCCAGCGGGATGCATCATCCTGCCGGATGAGGCGGCGAGAGCGAGATCCGGAACGCACCAGGCGCTTGCTTGCGCGCAACCTTCGACAACTTCGTCTGGAGCGATCATGGTCCCAGTACGATCTCGCCGACGAGACCCGTTTGCGCCAGGCGCTGATCAGCGCTCTCGAGCTTGCGACCGCAAATCCAACGTTGGAATCGCTAGACAAGATCGCGTTCGCACTCAATGTGGAGGTCGCGGCACTGTTCGCTGCGCCGCCAGTGAAGTCGCGGTAACGCATCCGCCGACGCGCCCTTTTGGCGGCCGCTCGTCGGCCCGGCGCGCTTCCGGTGGTTTGGCCAGCATCTTCGTCGTGATTCTCGGATGGGTCGGCGCGCGACCACGCGCGTCCTGACCGTTCGCGCTTCGGTAGAAAGGCGCATTTTTGCGGCCGAGTGAATACTCCTTGGAAAGTATGATCGAATCCTTTGGACAGGAGTTGCGGGTCCGATTGCAGGACTGCGCGGCTCCCGCCGGGAGCGGGGGCGGCGGCGCGCGTTCCGATCGGGGCGCGAATCCTTGTGGCGACGCACACATTGCCACAATGGCGCGCCGCGATGCGGGCCAAGGATTTGAAAGCGGCCGGCGTGCCGGCCCGAGGGTTTGGCTGCGGCGTGGTCGGCGCGAAGGTCGGCGCAGCGCCTCGCATCGGCCGCGCGAACGCGGCTCTGCGCGAAGCGTGGCAACACCGACAACGGCTTCGACCGCGGGCCGTGCTGAGCGTTTTCCCGTTAACGCGGTGCGTAGGCACCCTAGACGTCGCGGCCGGCAATTTTTTGGAAATCAAGAAGTGTAGGGGGGAACCGGAGCTCGTCACAAATGCGTGAACCGAACAAAACGGCCGATAAGGGACGCGGTCTTGCGCCGCATCGAACGCCTCGGCTCGTGCCATCGCGCGCACGCTCGGAGCCGGCACGGACTAAGCTGAGTAAAGCCGCTCTCGTGTGCTCCCGTGACCGATCAACGAGAAGTTCCGTCGATCCGAGCACCGCAGCGAGGCCAGTGCGCGTTTTGCCGAGCTCGATGCCAAGTGCTCGCCTGTAGGCTGGACGTGTCGCCTCTCTCGAGAGGCCCGCGGATGCACGGGTGTTGCAATCTGGTTCGCACGCACAGTCCACCAAACGGATCTGACTATACTCGACGAGGTGGGCGACTGGAGCGTGAGGTGGTTGAGTGTGAGCGGCAGCTTGCAGCAAGGGAAGAAAGAAGGACAGCACTGTTCCGATCAGAAATGCTGCACCCTCGGCGGCCCCGGCTCACGATCCCTAAAACCCCCAGCCGCGGCAGCCTCATCGATCTGGCGCTCGTCACGGGCCGCATACGGGAGAAATGAAGCGCTCGTTTAGAAGTTCCAAGGTGGGCGCCGGCGGAGCCAAGACACGGAGCGACCTTTACCTTTTGAGACGGCTCCGCCTCGAACTGCATCCAGATTTACCTTTCGTCGGAGCTTGCTCCTAATGGCCTACTGGTCATCGGTACCTTGCGGGATGGCCTAGCGCGAACTTGCTTGCCGCACGGCGATGCTACTTCCAGGTCTTCGACGGTTCGGATCTGCCGGGCACGACGAGCTAAATCGTCGTAGGCCTGCGCCACCTTGCGTAAGCTGTCCTTGGTCTGGCGATGCTCGCAGTTGTCTGCCTTGGCATGGAATTCTTCGGCGCGCATCTGCCAGTATTTCGGCCGGTGCATACGCTCAACTCCCATGGGAGTCCTCCACGGCCGGCTGATTGATTAACAATCCGAAGCCCGTAGGGTTCGAGCGTAATTTGTACTGTCCTAGTTTAGAGCGCGCAAATTTGCATTTAGGATATTGCGGATTCACGTATGTATACGCCGGAGCCGGGCGAGACTGCCACTCCGTGCCCCAATGAGCTGGATCCAATTGAAATGAAGGCAATTCCACTTCACCAGCATGTCGCCGAGACAAGAGTGGAGTCGCGAGCTGTTTCTGCCTAGGTGCTAAAACTGGAGCCAGCAAGCATCACCTCGATTCCGCGCGGATCGATCCCAAGTTCGCGGAATCCTGAACTGCCGGGCGAGGGAACATTGTCTGACCGCATGAGCTCGACCTGGTTTCGCGTGATAGGCGGCTGAGGCAGAAGCTCGGCGCACGAGGCCAGGATCTGCCAAACGGTAAACGGCACGGGAAGCAGAACGCGTCGTAGATTGAGATGATTGCTGATTGTCTCCAGCAGGCTCTTGTAGGAGTAAGCCATGGGGCCGGCGAGTTCATAAACGGTCGCGGGATAACTCGCTTCGAACGCTCGCGTGATTGCCTCTGCCACATCTTCAACGTAGGCCGGTTGCAGCACAGTTTGGCCCAGGCCGAACACCGGAAAGACAGGAAAGCTCCGCAGCAGTCCGCTCAGAGGAGTGAGAAACGAATCGTCGGGTCCAAACAGGACGGCGGGGCGAATGATGGTCGCAATCGGGAATGCGGCGCGTACGGAATCTTCGCCCCGCCCCCGGCTGCGGATATATCGCGAAGACGAATTGGCATCGGCGCCGATGCCCGAGACGTGTACCAGCCGGGCCACGCCCAAATCGTGCGAACGCTTCGCGAGCCTGGCGGCGGCATCGACATGAACGGCATGGAACGTGCGGTTGGGACGCTCGGTGTAGAGACTTACGGCGTTTACGACCCCGAATACGTCTGCCAAGGTGGCACTGATCGATCCGTCATCGTCCACGTCCGCCCGGATTTGCTCCAGGCCGGGCGGTCCCTCACCAAAGACCGACTTGCCGGTTTCGGGATGTCGAGAGGCGGCCCGCACCGCAAAGCCTCATCGAGGCCGTGGAGGCGTAGTGGGCTACGTGCGAGTAATCGTTTCCAATATTACAAAGGAAGAGTTGCGGCGGCCGTTCGCTTATCGCGAGCTAACGACGCGCCTGCTAAGGATCGACAGACACTTCTTCACCATCATCCCACGTGGCGGTAGCTGACGCTACAGCCTGGAGCCCGGCAGTTTTTCGAAGCAGAAATGGTTAATCTTACATGTCGTCGCGCTGGCTTTCGCGCTGGCGCGACATTGGCCGAAGGTCTGGAGCAATGCCGTGGATCCCGGTTGGGCGCGCACGAAGATGGGCAGCCCGGGAGCCCCGGTGGACCTCGACACCGGACCCAGATCTGGCTGGCGGTCAGCGACGACGCCGCCGCCTTGGTAAGCGGCGGCTGCTACTGGCACCACCTTCGACAGGAGCAGCCGGCCAGTGAGGCCTCCGATCCCGAATCCCAGGATCACCTCATCGCCAGATTGGGCGAGCTGACGAGCGTTGCGCTTCCTCTTGGTTAGAGATCACAGCCTGTCGAGCCGAAGAAGCGGAGAGTGCCAAGGTCAAGCGATGCGAGTCCTGCCTGCCGCCGCGGAAGATGGATTGAGGGGCAGCACTGATGAAGCGCCCCTCTGCCGGTGTATTTCTAACCTGGGCTTGGCCGCGCGGACGAAGTTCGCTTCAAGCGCGCCACAGCGCTCAGCCTAGTTTGGCGATTGCTCCGCAGGCTCGGCCGATGATGGGGATTCCCTCTGAAACGGGCATTGCTGCGGAAGAAGGCGCCATGGACAAACCTTCTTGATCTGGCCGTGGCTACAGGATCTCGAGTCCGAAGCTGGGACGCGTTGTGGCCCGATCTCCATATCGTCCGTCTCTACGGCAAGTTGCCCGTCGACGAAATGGACGACCGAAAGATGAGTTTCGTCGGAGGCGCCGGCTTTCAGAGCGGCAGTCGAGCCAATGTGCAGGTGTTCGGACCCGTACTCTATCGTCATCTTTCCAAATTGGCCTCGAGCGCTCCAACATTCGCGCCATGCACTGACCGAGTGCCAGCAACCTTCGGCGAGCCGAAAGGCACATTTCGCCTCGGCCACAAACAACGTACGGCAAGCTCCCGTGTGCGTGCATCGGTGGTGCTAGATCCACCCTATTTGCAATTGCTTAGGCTGTCCCTTAGAGATCGTTCGGAAATATGTGATAAATCATATGGACTGCATTGACGCGATCGTCTGACCGTGCTGCTCATGGGGCGGTCAGGATTCGATCAGCGGTTTCCCGCTCGGACCTCGCAGATTGCGAAAGCGCTGGGCCGCAACGTCCGGCGGCTGAGGAAGGCGAAGGGCTGGACGCAGGACGAACTGGCCGCCAAGGTGAGAATCGAACAGACGGCTGTGTCGCTGATCGAAAACGCTCGCTCCAATCCCACGCTTCAGACCCTGGAGGCTATCGCAGCCTGTCTGGAGGTGAGATTGGTCGATCTGTTCGAGACGCGCGTCACGAAATGAGCGCCGGTCGCCGCGCGAACGAGACCCTCGTATTTCAAAGGGACGCCGCGTTTGTTTCGTTGGCGCAGCTCGGCGCTATGGCTTCTTGGGCTTGGAATGGCGAGCGGACGGACCGCAAATTCCCGTTCCGACCGTTCCCTGAAATCGAAAGTCGATCCCCGCCGCCTCGAATGCATTGCGGATGCTGGTCAAGGTGTCGGTGTGAGGGACCGAGCGTTCGAGTTCAAAGCGGGCGATCGACGTCTGTGACACGCCCGATCTGATGGACAAATCTCCCTGGCTCCAGAAGAGCCACGCACGGGCGGCGCGGACCTGGGCTGGAGAAACGGGCGGCGCGTTAACCATAATTCGATCTTGCAATAGTCGCCTGCATCCTTAGGCGGGACAACTGCCCCCAAGTCATGCTACATTAAGCAAATGTTAACCATCGCTTCGGCGCACATCCGAAGTCGGTTCAACATCGGGAGTGACTGCTCCGGTCAGAATGTACAGTTGAATCCTTGAAAAGGATTAAGCTGCCTGCGACCGCGAGCTTGATGCCGCCGAAAGCTAGCGCGGCATTTTCAGGGCTTCAAAACGTTCGCACCTGCATTCCAGTCCTTGGGCTGGAAACCTCGCGCGCGCGACCTTCAGGGCTTCGAAAACCG
Organism: Bradyrhizobium sp. ISRA430; assembly: GCF_029909975.1. NCBI lineage: Bacteria > Pseudomonadati > Pseudomonadota > Alphaproteobacteria > Hyphomicrobiales > Nitrobacteraceae > Bradyrhizobium > Bradyrhizobium sp. ISRA430. Next base: position 4,141,700 of record NZ_CP094516.1, on the reverse strand, counting down.
AGATCGCGACCGGACGCCGTCCGGAAAGGCGGCAGTCCTTCCGCTGGCGCGATCTCATATGATTTATCATATGCCACGAGTCTCCTCCGATGCGTGTTGGTATCTCGCCGAACCCTCCGAAACGATCGGCCGGGCACGCCCGGTCCTCTCCAACGCAAGCCGCCCTGTTCGCGCGTGCGCGCAGGAACGTTCCGGTCGTCCTGACCTTTCCGCACCCGCTGGCCTGGTGGCGAACGCTTCGCGCCGAACAATTCAGGGAACGTCATATCCGAGTTGTTCGGCGCCTCCTCTCGCAGTCCGCCATCATCGGAGAACCACACTGGTTTCTGGCCGCGGCCGGCGATGCAGCCGTGGCTATCGGCGTGGCGCTTCGCGTTCAAAAGAGCGGCACCAGGACACTCGTGCCGCTCGATTTGGCCATGAGCGCCGTCTTGTGCATCGCCCTGGACGGAAACGCGACTGCGGCTCTCGTGATGGCTTCCACTCTCAAGCGGCGAAGCGAGATCGATGCACGTTGCGCGGCGCTTTCGGACAGCTGGCTCGCCCACAAGGGCCGCAAGCGTCCGCCGTGAGCCGACAGGAGCCGAACGACCGTGCATTTCCGAGGAGAGCGAGATGGATTATCGCAAGTACATCACAAGTCCCGCCTGGCGCTGCAATCCCGTCCGGCTGCGCGAATTCGAGGCGGCCGGATTCCAGTGCCGGCTCTGTCCGAACTCACCTGCCCGAGGCTACGCGCTGCAAGCCCATCACAGGACGTATGAACGTGTCGGCTGCGAAATCGACGGCGACCTGACGACACTCTGTCAGCCGTGCCACGACGGCGTCACTTCGATGCTGCGCGCGCGCCGCTACCACGAGCTCGCAGCCATTCCGATCCCTGATGTCGAACCCCCAAATCCGAATGCCCAACCACTTTTCGATCCTGAAGAAGCTGGAGTGAACACATGAGCGTCGAACATATCGCCCTTAGGCTTGTCGGACTAGGTCCAATGTTGATGCATTCCGCGCGACTCGCCGATCCTTGCGATGCGGTGACAAGAGCGCTTGCCGCAATCACCGCAAAGGTCGACAAGACCGAAGCGGACCACGCACGCATCGCGGAGCTCGAGTGGCACGGCGGACTGTGGTTGTTCGACGGCCAACCCTGCTTGCCGGCGCAATGCATCAAGCGCGTGCTGGTCGATGCCGCGAAGAAGCGCAAGAAGGGCCATGTCGCGAAGGCCGCTTTCATGGCAGATCGTCCAGCCATGCTGCAGTATGACGGTCCGAAGTCGGTGGCGGAACTCTGGGCAGATGGACGTTTCCTCCATCGCGAAATGGCACGTGTTCAGGGATCACGGACGGTGCGGACGCGCCCATGTTTTCCCGACTGGAGCGCAACATTCAGCGCAACATTCATTTCCAGCATGATGAGCCGCACTGACGTGATCCAGCTGTTCAAGCTCGCGGGACCATACGGTGTTGGCGATCACAGGCCCGAATACGGGCGATTTCTCGTGGAAGAAGTCGAGCTCGAACCGCAGTAGTTCGCCACGGCTGGGCACGGCGTGGCGGGACGTGGCCCGGCGAGGCATGGCGCGGCCCGGCTAGGACTTTCAATACTGATCGAGAAGTTGTCCCTTCGCACGCGAATCCAGCGTGAGCGATGGAGTCCGTTCGATGCGCAGGAACGATGATGGGCAACTGAGCCGGATCGTTTCGGCAGCGCGTGCCTGAAGCGCTCCCCCAAAAGCCGACTCGGGATCATGAACAGGTGGTGAGAACATGAGTGAAGAGAACATCACAGCGCCAGAACTGCCGGTGCGGCCGCGGCCGCTGCCCAAGATCGGAGCCTTGGCATCACCGCAGCATCCACCCTCCGCGCCGACAATCGGACCTATGGGCTCGCTCGAGTTGGCCGCTTACCGGGCCGACTGGCGGGCCTCTTTACGCTATCGCCTCCACATCGCCGAAGTCGCCGCCGCGCGAGAGCACGAACTGCTGGTCAAGAAGCTTGAAGAGGAGGCGCGTGTTGCCGCCGAGAAAGCGATGCGCGCGGCTCGCAAAAAGACGGCCGTTCGCGCCGAGGTGCACAAGGCAATCGCAGCAAACTCGCGGACTCAGGAAGAGGAGCCGGACGAGGAATTCGGATCGTTCTTTACCCGGCATCGACCTCGGCCACCGTCGCATCCGGTGACCCCGGCGAGAGCGGCGGCGCGGCTCCTGGTCTCCCGCATGTTCGACTCCAGACCCGAGCTATGGCAAGCGATCCGCTCGTCTGCGCCGGTGGTCATCATCGACGTGCCCGATCCGGAGATGCTCGACCGCGCCGTCGCCATTTGGCAAGACACGCTTTTTCCGGCGACAACCCGCGTGATGAAGGTCGGCGCTTCCAATTCCGGAAAGCGGGACGACTATGACATCATCTATCTCGCGGCCAAGGAGCGTCCACAGCCGAAGGACAGGAGCGCGCGGGAAAGCGAGGCATTGTCGGCGCTGTCGCTTGCGCTTCCGTTGATTGCGATATCGCCCAACGCCGACACGCACTTGCCCGAAGTCCTTTTAAAGTCTCAGCGGATCCGCCTCACTTTTCCGCTCGATCCGGTCACCATCGGGCGCGTGATTCGCATCGTGACCGGAAAGGGCTGCCGCGAGCTGCTCGACGCCCAGACTGTCGCCCCTGTGACGCTGGTCGACCTGATCGTTGCTATCCGGTTCGATCGCAGCCCATCCGAGTGTCTGGCCGAGCTGCGCCGGCTTGCCGCGGAGAAGTTGGAACGCAAACGCGGACGGGACATCTCCTTGGACGAGCTGCACGGGATGGACGAGGCCGTTGCATGGGCCCGCTCGACCATACGCGACCTCGACGCATGGCGGCGCGGAGAGCTTCCCTGGTCGGCGCTGGACCCCGGTGCCTGCCTCGTTGGCGCGCCGGGCACCGGGAAGACGCTGTTCGCCGAATCCTTCGCCCACGCTGCTGGCCTGCCGCTGGTGGCCTGCTCGCTGGCCCAGTGGCAGTCGGCGGACGAAGGGCATCTCGGCCATCTGTTGCGAGCCATGCGGCGCGATTTTGATTCCGCTCGCGCGCAAGCGCCGTGCGTTCTTTTCACCGACGAAATCGATTCCTTCGCGGACCGCAGCAAGCTCCGCCACGCCCACGCCGACTACGTCGTGGAGGTCGTGAACGCCTTCATCGCGCATCTCGACGGCGTCGCCGGCCGCGAAGGACTCATTTATCTAGCAGCATCCAACGATCTCTCCCGTTGCGATCCTGCCATCGTGAGGTCCGGTCGACTCAACCGGATCATCCGGATCGGGCTGCCCAACGCGTGCGATCTCGAGCGCATGTTTCGCGTCCGCCTCGCGGGCCGGCTCGCGGGCGAGGATCTGGAGGAAATCTGCTTGCTCGCGTTGGGCTCCACTGGAGCCGACGTCGAAAGGATCACGAACGACGCCCTGCGCTTCGCGCGCCACGCCGACCGCGCGCTCGAGCTCGCCGATCTCCGCCGGGCGCTGGTGAATCGGGAGGACCGCGACTGCTCGGAAATCCGGCGCTGCGCTGTCCATGAGGCAGGCCATGTCGTGGCGGAGATCGTTCATTTCGGTCACGAAGCTGACGTACGCGCGTCGATCGTCCGGTCGGGGAACAGGGGCGGGGCGACGGTGAGGAGCAAGGCGCCGCCGTTCGCAGGCACCTATTCGGATTACCAGCACCGTCTTCAGGTGCTGCTCGCTGGCCGCATCGCTGAAGAAATCATGCTCGGCGAGGCGTCGCACGGTGCCGGCGGCACGCGCGGGTCCGACCTGCAGCAAGCGACCGCCCTTGCTGCAGCCATGGTTGGATCGCTCGGGATGGGCGGACCGAAACACCTCCTATTTTTCGCGTCGCACGAGGACACGGATGAACTGCTCTCGTATGTCGACGTGCGGATCGCGGCGCACGCCGAGCTCACGCGGGCTGCCGAAGCATGCCGTTCGACTCTGCTCGAGCACCGGGCCGCGCTCGAGGCGATCGCCTCGACGCTCCTGCGATCCAGCCGGATCGACGGAATTAGCGCGGCCGATATGATTCGCGCGCGCCGCGACATTGAGGAGGGACCGATATGATTGGCGCGATAGGCATTCCGGCTGCTGGTGCGGCGGTCGCCTCCACGCAGCCGCTACAGCACGAGCGCTGCCCGCCCTTGAGGCGGCGGCTCGAGGGCTCTTGGAACAGAGCCACCGGCGCGGATGTTGCCGAGTGCCTGCGGCAGCTCGGAGCTGTGTGCGCGACGCCTTGGCCGGGCCAGGCCGCCAGCAAAACTGCGCCGGACGAGCGATGAACACGCCGAGTAGTGAATCCTTGGTCCCCTTGGCGGAAAGCGGCGTTGCCGCCCCAGGCCTTCTGCGCAACGCCAAACCACGCTCGAGCGCACTCGACAGCGCACGGCCAGCGGATCCGCTCTCGAAGGATCGCGGCGGAATCCTGAAGGTAGGGCGACTGCCTTCGCCCGCACGCGCTCGGGGCAGGTGGGTGGCGGCTCTGCGGGCCGAAACCGAGCCACCGGATTCAGCATGAATATTGTCAAGGTCGGGGACGCGTACAAGCTCGGCTCCGACGAAGTGCGCTTCGTCAGCCCCAAGCGGGTCCGCCGCTCGCAGCCGGAGGCTACGTTTTCCATCCACCCCGCGCAAAAGCGCACGCGCGGCGCGCAGCTCGTTCAGCCCCCATCGCACTCCGTACCCGTCCACGTGCCAAACCGTCCCGCGCGCTTCCCTCCGCTGTGGCCGGAAGAGATGACGGCCGAGACGGCCGCTGCGTTCATGAACTTCGCGACTACGCGGCAGCTCTGCCAGGCGATCGCGCGCGGGGAGGCCGCGCCTCCCACTTCCTATCGGCACAGCGGCGGCAGGATCGAATGCCTCTGGCACATTATCGAGATTAGGAAGTTCGCCGCCCAGCGGCACGGCTCGGGCTAGAGATCGTCGAGTTGAATCTCTTTGGTGACGAAGGGGCCGAGGATCTCCAGGAGTTGCTGAAACTCCGGCTCCTCGCGGAGCTTGTCGAGCTTGTGCGCGGCGATGAGTCCTTGGATCACCTCAGTCCGCTGCGCGATCCGCTTGCGCTGCGCATTGCTGACCATGCGCATCGTTTCCGTGATGTAGACACGCGCCGTTCGCGGATCGAGATGACCACTGAGGCACATCAATTCGTTCTCTGTGCAGCCTGCCTCGGCGGACTCGGTGATGCCACCTCGGCGGAAGCTGGACCACTTCAGCGCGTCGGGCAGTCGGACCTTCTTTTTGACCCGGTCGAACAAACTGTAGAACTCGTGAGTCAGCTGACCGTCGTTCCGCAGCCCCCACGGCGTATCATGTGTTCCATCCCGCGGGATCAAAATCCCCGACTTGCGTTCACCCTTTATGGCATCCACGCGCGCCTCGAGCGCCGGGAAGTAAGGTTCTCCACGTACATCGTGCAGGTCGATCCACCTGGAGTTTCCGACCTTGGGCCGCACCAAATAAACCTGATTGTCCCGGCCCGTGGGCTTCCAGTGTTCGCAGAGCCAGTGGGCGAGCACCGCGGTCGAGCGCAGCTGAAGTTCGAACGTCGCGAGCGCGGCAGTCCCAAGATTCGGAACACCTTCTAGCCTCGCTCCGTAATCGAAATAGGCCAGGTGCAAGATCGAGGCGCCGAGCTTCTTCTGCTTGTTCTTGTCCCGCAGGTGCCGGGTGTGCCTGATAGGATTGTCGAGGGGGACTCCCTCATACTCGCCAACCATGTTGTTGAACACCAGGCGCAGCAGTTCTCGGCATCTGTTGTAGCCCTTGACGTCAAACACCCCGAGGCCCAGGTCGAATAGGTCATACAGGATCGCCTTGGCCGCGGGCACCGTCAGTTCGGCGACCGGTACCTCGCTCAACCGCAGACCGCGGAACCTCTCAACTCGAAGGATTCGTTTTCCGTCGCGATCGAGCTGCTTGCCGTAACCCTTGCAGGTGCTGGGCGTGACGAGCTTGGTGAAGGTCGGATGCTTCTTCTGGGCCTCGAACAGGCCGCCGAGGGTGCCGGGCCGATGGTTGGCAAGCACAATCGCCGAACCCTGGCGCGCCCGGGCCTGCAACAGCTTCTCATACAGCTCCCGCCCCTGCCGAAAAGCGACCTCCCAGTTCGGGTCGAGGATCTGTGTCTTGGGTTCGAAATCGTCCGGTGCGTGCGCGCTGCAATCCCAGCGCAGTCGCAGGCGGCCCTCACGACGCATGTAATAGGGGCGCGTGTAGTACGGTCTCTCGATTTCGATCGTGGCCATACATCAATGTAGCAAATCTGTATTGACATTTACAGCGGTGTCTACGAGCTTGCCCAGCGCGACTCCGAAAAAGAGGCGGGCCGCGGTCTAGGTACGATCGCGGGAAAAAATCGCGGGTCTACGTAGGTTTGTCGGAAAATGGCCGAATCTGGTCGTCGGAAAATTCGGAATTGTTCCGTGATGTCAGATACTTGGAAATTTGGACAGACAAATACGAAGCCCCCGCGGGCGGCGCTCAACCCGAGCGAAATCAATAGGTTGAGGGAAATTTTCCGACACTGGCGCCCGCAATTGGCGCGCGGTTCTCCTTGCGTTTCTGGAGCGGCGTCGGAAAAATTTCCCGTTGAATCAGATGACCGTGCGGGGCCGAACTCGCACCCGCCGGCGACGCTGACCGCGTCCCGTCAGCAATTCGGGCCCATCGACGAGACGGCGCTCGCCGCGATGGAATCGCTGGCCCGCGCGGCAGGCGGCTACGATCCGAAGCTCGTGACCGTTGCGAAGCTCCGACCGCTGCTTCGCCGCGGCCAGGCGCCGGTCACACGTCTGCTGAAGGCCTGGAAGCGGGACCACCGCTGTGCACCGGTCGAGGCCACATCCGACGATTCGGCAGGCCTTCTGTTCCCGACTGCCGAACCGAGCCGCGGGGCCTTCGAAACCAAGCCGTCGGACCTCGATTTTCGCGGCACCGCCGACTTGCTCGCGCCGGCACGAGCGGCTGTCGTCGACGCCAGTGTGGTGAGCCCGGAAACGCGCGATCGGCTCGCAATGCTCCTGCCCTTTGATACCCCAGCAGATAAAGCCGCTGCGCGATGTGCGCTTGAGCGGGCCAGATTCGCGGCGTTCGCCGCCGCATATGTCGAGCTCGTGGGCCGGCCCGCCGGAGCCATGGAGATCTACGACGGCGCGGCCTTGGTGTACGGGCCTGGCCTGAGCCGCGCCTACGCCCGCCAGGCGCTGCAGCGCTCTGCGCCTTCGGACCTGGAGCAGCTCTCAAACGGGCTGTTCTGGCGGCGGGGGAGGCCGGTCCCGGACAAGGCACCCGCTGTGGGCTATCACTCGCGGCAATCCCTCAATCCGCATGCTGGGCGCCGCGGCGAGGGCACCCCGGCCCAAGTCAGGCGCGCGCGCGACAAGGCTCGGCGTGATCTATTCTCGGGGTACGCCGTCGAATATGTCGAGCGGGTCGGACGCCCAGCGGGGCCCACGGAAATCTACGACGCGGCGGTCGAGGCACGGCTGAAGCTCGATTTCCGGCGTCACAACGCGCACGTGGTGCTTGCCAGGGCCGATAACCCCAAATTGCGCAAGCTGGCGGACGGCGGCTACTGGCTGGCAGATCGCCGGCACGTACCCCGCCATACCCGGGGGCGCTACTGGTCGCGCCGGGGCCAGATGGACTACCGCGCGCTCGGCCGCGAACTCGTCGAGATCCTGAGCGCCCGACGGTGTGCCCTCAGGGCCTTTGAACTGCGGGCGAGATTGTCGGAGCCGCTGCGCGCGGCATTGCCGGCGCGCCAGCCCTCCATCCCCTTCATGACGGCCGCCCGGCACTACCCGCAGCTCAGGCACGATAAGGGTTGGTGGTCACTCATCGGCGTCGACGAGAACCGGCCTCGCGGGTTGTCGCTGGACGAGGAGACCGCCGTCTACGCCATCGACATCTGCAGCTTGCGCGGTCCGACCAGCACGGACGAGATCGCGGCGATGCTGCCGAAATATATGCGCGCGCTGGTGGATGTCGCGGAGGTCCTGCCGCGCGTCGCGCCCTCGTTCCCGGCGCTGGTGCGCGCAGGCGAGACATGGTCGTTCAATCCGTACCATCCTGTGTTTGCCCGCCGTGGTTAGGCGGGCAGAGCGGCGAAAGGCGATCCGGGTGGCCGTCAGGAGCGTGATCGCGGCCGAAAGGCGCGCGCTCCAACCCGCACAGATTTACGATCTCCTCGCCGAGCCGCTCCGGAAGGAGCTGAAGCTCAGGCGACGGCGCATGGCGGTCCAACTGTCGCCTGGCGACGGTCTCATCCAGCGCCCCGACGGCCGCTGGACGGTGGACGTGCGCGAGCTCTGGGAAATGGCCGCGCCACCGGATGCGAAAGTCCCGGACGCCGCGCCACCCAAGCCCCGGCTCAGGGGGTGGAGAAGGATGTGTTCTTGATGGTCGAGCGTTACGGCGCCCAGCTCGTCGCCGACCTCTACGCGGCGCTCGCTCCCGCTGCGCCGTACGACGAATTTCTCGCCTATCTGGAACACGCAGTGCGGCGCTGCGCCGATCAACGCTTCGTCCTCAAGGACGGCATTCTCTTCCGTCGATGAGGCCGACCGGGTCGAGGATCCGCTCACTTGCGCACCGCGCGCCGGCTGAACCCCGCGATCCGTTCCGGCCGTGGCCGGGCGCCCTTCACCGGTTCGCGCAGCGACCCTATCGCAGCGCGAAGAACCCTGCCGCCGACGTGCATGGCGGACAAGGCGCCGCCCTCCGGGCCGAACAACCGGGCGACGTCGAGGTCCCACGGCCCGGACGGCCGCAGGATGGTCCACGTGCTGTAGATGTTGGCGATCTCGCGCGAGGCGGAAGAACTTCTGATCACGGCGAAGCCCCTCGATCTGCTGGCGTCGGCGCCGATTGTCAAAGACAGCCGATCAAGCCAGTCGAAGGGGCTGACCTGGATGCGGTTGTCCGCGTCGGGTTCAGGCGCTTGGTCGTCCGCATCCAGCAGCAGATTTAGCGCCTCGACGAACGAGTGCGGTTGCAGGAAATGGTAGAACCGATGCTCGTGGTCGCGCCCCTTCTCGAAGCCGACCACTGCTGGGCGCAAGGCGTGACGCAGCGGCATCGTCATCAGGCTACGGGTGATCGGCCCGACGTGAGCGGCGGCCGCCCCCGATCCGATTCCGATCAGCAGCGCGCTCGCATCCGTGCTGGACATGGCCGTGGCGCTCGGCCCCCGCCCGCGCGACATAATCAGTCCGGCGGACCGCAGCCCGCCCAGAATATGCATCACGGTCGGGGCCGGAATCCCCAGCGCGGCCGACAGATCCTGGGCCAACTGTATCGAAGTCGCCATGTGTGCTCCCCGTACGCGAGGTCAAGGCCTCGTGAGTCCTTCCGTCCTAACCCCTCGGGGGCGTGAGCCCCAGTTCTGGTCGCCCTGTCGACGACGGTGTTTTTGAGCCAAGCCTTGCGCCTTGCAAGCAAGCCCGATGCCTGCTTGCCTGCTGCGGGATTTGCAAGCGGCATTTCCGCGAATCCAGTTCACCATTCGGTCAATCCTTGCTCCTGTCGTCCCGCGCATGATTGCCCGCAATCCTGGACCACACGGGCGCCGCCGTCCTCCGGCATTCTAATCCTTGGGCGGCCTCTCTTGAAGTCGAACTCGGCGCGTATCCTCCGCGGTGATGACCGCGGCGGGCACGGCTGGCGCCGCCGCGGCGAAACCGCCGCGCGCGCCTCCAAACGAATCCTTTCGCGAGTCCACTTCCCCACGGCCATTGTGGTCGACTGTCGGCGGCGCGCGCGGCGCCTACGCTGCGGCGGCGGCCCCGTCGCCCAGGGTTGTGCTTTCGCGGCGCCACCGTCGCGAGGGTCATTTGATGTACCGGGCCGAACCGCACGATCGAAATCGCGCATCCTCCACGACAGAATGGACCTTCAGCGCCACTCCAATCTGCCCCCGACGAGAGCGCCCATACAGCGGCAGCATCGACCCAGCTAGGCGCGAAGCAGAGCGACTTTAGGTCAAACAGCGACTTACTGGAAACAGCAGCTCATGGCGCAAGGCGCACGGCCGTCGGACACTCATGTCTGAGGGCCAGACGATTCTCCCGTTCACTGTGCCCGGATGCTCCAGAAGCTTTGCATACGTAAGTATACTCGTGACGCGACAAGCTTCGATTGATCATATTGCAAGGTGAGGCTATCGACCGACGGTCAACCGTTCCACGACCGCTGGGGTTATCCGCGGGTTCGTAAGGCGCAACAGCCCGGCACCTGCCGCAAGAATGAGTTGATTGTATCCATTGCTCATTGGCAACAAGGTCGGCCATGCAACATCCGGCTCAAGTACCCTCTGAGATCGTAGAGGCGTTGCGCGAGAGCGAGGAGCGCTTTCGCACCCTTGTGCAATTCTCCTTTGATGTGTACTGGGAAACCGACGCGCAGCATCGCTTCATCCGGCAGGAGTTCGCTGAGATGCTTAGCGAGGCTCCGGTCTCCGAGATTGGTAAGACGCGCTGGGAGGTGCCCTACCTCGAGCCTGATGAAGAGGGCTGGCGTCAGCACCGGGAGACGCTCGATGCCCATCTGCCGTTCCGCGATTTCGAACTCGCGCGGCCTACGCCCGACGGCGGCAAGCGCTACGTGTCCGTCTCGGGGCTGCCCGTTTTTGACCAGACGGGGCGCTTCATAGGCTACCGCGGGGTCGGACGCCACATCACGGAGCGCAAGCGCGCCGAACAGGCGCTGCGCGAGAGCGAGGCCCGTTTCCGCACCTTCGTAGACCACGCGACAGACACGTTCATGCTTCACGACGAAGACGGAACCGTTCTCGACGTGAACCGAAATGCTTGCGAGAGCTTGGGTTACGGCCGCGACGAACTGATTGGGAAGAGGCCGTTCTTCTTCGATCTGGACTTGGATGCAGCGGCTTGGGAGCGTCACCGCCAGCACCTCAAGGGCGGGGGTGTTGCAACGCTGGAGAGACGCTATCGTCGAAAGGACGGCACCGTGTTTCCCGTCGAGGTCCGCATGCGAGCGTTCCAGCAAGGCCGGCAGCGGCTGATCGTATCGCTGAGCCGCGATATTACCGAACGGAAGCGCGCCGCTGAGACTCTGCGCGAGATGCAGGCGGAGCTGACGCACGCCAACCGCGCAGCGGCCATGGGACAGGTCACCGCTTCGATTGCCCACGAAGTAAGCCAGCCGATCGTGGCGATGCTTTGCAACGCGGAGGCCGCACTGAGCTGGCTAGGCTCTCAACCTTCGAATGTCGCGGCGGCGCAGCGGGCGCTCGCGTCCATTGTGACCGACGGCAATCGAGCCGGCGAGGTTATTAATTGGATCCGCGCCTTGATCAAGAAAACGCCAGCACGGAAAGAAACAATTGACGTTAATGATGCGATCCTGAACGTCGTCACCATAGCCCGGAGCGAACTGCTCAGACATCGCGTTTCGCTGCAGACAGATCTGGCCACGGGCTTGCCGCTCATGGAAGGCCATCGCGTCCAGCTGCAGCAGGTCGTTCTCAACCTGATCCTCAACGCAATCGAAGCTATGTGCAGCCTCGACGAGGAGCCGCGGGAGCTGCATATCAGCACGACCGCGAATGCCTCAGGCGGGATTCTTGTCGTCGTGCGCGATAACGGCCCGGGGATTGACCCGACAATGATCAACCGTCTATTCGACCCCTTCTACACCACTAAGCCGGCGGGCACCGGCATGGGCCTAGCCATCTGCAATTCAATCATCGAGGCGCACGGAGGACAGCTTTGGGCGGCCGCGAATGAGACACGGGGCGCTGTGTTTCAGTTCACTTTGCCTCCGGTTCGAGGTTGTCGCGACTGGCCCGCGCCGTCGGTGGACCGATGATGAGAAGCTCAAGATCATTTTGGAGAGTTTGGAGACCCCGAGCGCCGTCTCGTCGACAGCGCGGCGATACGGCATCTCCCGTTCGCTCTTGCTGACTTGAAGTTACGGCCTCTTCCGAGGGCGTCAAGGCGGCCGCCGCGCTGCTTGACCAGCAGATCGGGAAAACCAACGACCACTATCGGACGCAAATGCCGATGGCGAGGTACCCTGTCGAGCTCCCGCGCACGAATCGACGATGGCGCGGACTCATATCTCATTCGCAACGGACGTATTGAAGCGATGACGATCCACTACGGTGCAAAGTAAAGCATAATCGGTCCACATCACCACCGCGGGCTTATTCTTCACTCGGGGAAAGGATGGCAAGGTTTTGCTCGGCTCTGGTCCAAGCCCGCACCTCATACCGCCAACAAATAAAAACGCTCCCGACAAAACCGGTGACACCGCCTAACGTGAACGCCCATGGTGGCAAGCTGATCGTGGCTTTGATTGCCAAGCCTACGAACACGCCAGCAATGACGCTGATGACGTTCACCATTCCGGCCGTAGTCATAAAGGATTGGAAGGCTGTTAGTCTGAGACCGAAGCTGTCGAGCGTGCCTCTGTAGTCGTCGTGAGGCGAATGCATCAAGTATGATCGCACTCCCGGCGATCGTTCGACAAAGTAGTGTCGGATCCGAGCCATCCCCCGTGCGTGGACCATATCTTCGATAGCCACCTGAACTGAACGCACGAAACTGACTATTCCGATAAAGTAGAGGGACGGCAGAATGATGAGGGCGAACACAAGAACGAAGTTGCGGCTTTCATCGACGAAGCCGCCCAAGCCACGACGTGACGGTTGCGCGTCCCTGAGGAAACCCGTGCCTTTGGGGGTTTCCTCAGGCGTCCCGGGAGCATCTGAACTGCGTGGCGAACCGGGACCATGCGGACCGTTCATCACAACGGACGGAACGGCCCCCGAAAACGACAATCCCTCGGATCACCCTCGGAGTTAGCGACATTGGCCCGTTCGTGCTCACGGCGGGGTGATGATGTCGGGCGGATGGCGTCAGCCATCAGGTGTTTCTCTCAGTAGCGCGGGCGCTCAACCTGGTGATCACCGCGTCAAGGACCTGGCGGCGGCTCAAAACCACAAATCAGTTACCGAAGCTCATCGCAGGTTTCAGATTCAACGGCATCGAGGTCAAACTCGACGCGTGCTGGTTTCGACCAAATCCTCCAAGCTTATGCCAAGCTCGGTACCTGCTCGCGCGGTTCAAGCGTCTGCCTCAGGAGCTTGGCAAATTTCGCAGGAATCGATCCAGATCACTCTCGAGCACGAGGGTCCGGTCACCGCATTTCTTGACAATCAAGCGGTTCGCGTCCCTTTCCTTGTAAAGCGTGCTTCTCGACAATCCAGTGCGCTCGGCTATTTCTTCGAGGGAAAATGCGACAGTGTCACGCACGATCTCGGCTTCGTGGCTGGCCGCTCGTTGAGTCGTAACCGCCAGCTGCTTTTCTGTTCCTAGCCAATTCTCGAATGCTTCTTTCGAGAGGAAAATGGGATGTGGAACTCCGTCTAGCTGGCAGTCTGGTCCGAGCATATGGTCGTCGGTATAGTCGCTGTGGAGGCCGACACTCCGTCCCATGCGCCACCAGTCTGGCTTGTAGAGCTCGAGATCGACCCCCGTATGTAAGTGATGGACGCAAGCGCAAAGCTCACCATCGAAGAGCGCCCAACGCAGCATTCGCTCCGCACGGAATTCGATCTCGAGCATATGATGGTACGGATTTCCGCCGAGGTCCTCGTCGCCTCGGGCGATGCGCTCATCCCATTGTACACATAGTTCGGGTAGGTAGGCCCATTCGGGGTCAAGCCGCGCGCACAGGCGGTCGAAGGCTTCACTCAGCCGTATCGCGCCGTTCGGTACCAAGTTAGGTGCTCGCGTTGCGGCGACCATCAATGGCGGTCCTTTTGAGCTGGCGGAGCCTGGGAGCGCCGCGCTCTATAAACTTTCGCTGCTTGTCAGCGAGCAGCTTGGCGTAGGTAATTTCGATCATTCTGATGCTCGTCCCGCAATTTCGAGCGATCACGTTCAACGGGACGTTCTCTTCGATGGACTCGGAGATGTACGCGTGACGCAACAAGTAAAAGCAGCCCTTGGGATCCAATTTCGCCTTCAGAACGGCTTTCTTCATCTTGCGGATCTGGTCCGACGGCTTCCATTTCGATCCGTCGGACTTCACGAAGATGTAGTCATCTCGCGACCGCTTCGCCGTAATCCGCTTCAAGAGCTTCACGGCGCTGGGCTGAAGGATGACATGCCGCGCGCCGGTCTTCCCGGAAACCTTGAGGGTCTTTCCTTTCACATCGAAGTCGCGGATCTTGGCATCCGTCAGTTCCTCATAGCGAGTTCCTGTCGCGTATCCGGCTTGGACCAATTCCTGCAGCTTGCCGTCTTGGCAGTTCTCGATCAGATCGCGCATGTCCGCCGGTGAAAAGCGTATGTCGCGTGGACGACCGACGTTGTGAAACGGTTTAACTCTGCGCCAGGCCTCGTCGCTATGGATACCGTTCTTCTTGTCGTCATAGGCATGATTCAGAAACGCTTTGAACATCGAAAGCACGCGGTTGGCAGAATCTTTGGATTTCCTTACATCTTCCTTGTCTTCGGACTCTCTGACCATTGAAGCTTGCCAATGCTCCATCTGCGTCTTCGTCAAATCCGCGACTTTGGTGTCGCCCAACTTCGAAAGGATATGCTTTTCGACGCGTCCCTCCGTGGTTCGCGCGCTGCGGGCATTTTTGCCCTTCAACTTGGGAAGATAGTCTTTGAATGCCTGCCGGAGCGTTATTGAGCCTCGGATGGCACCGGCGCGATGGGTACCCATCCGCCTGACCTCTTCCAGGGCCCTCCCGTAAGTCAGAACGCGTTCACCGTCTGCTTCCTCATAGTCATCCGCAACCCCGATGACCCTCGTTGCCATCCCTCCCTTGCCGTCAGCCTTTCGAAATACCCATTTGCCGGCGGTCTTGTTGCGCCGATAGCCGACAGACAGCCCTTCTCCGATCGAGACAAAGTAGGGCTTCTTCCGCATGTCTAGCTTCAGCCGCGGCGACCGCGTCCGCAAGTCCCACTTGTCGTCCGTGATGAGTCTTGCCATGGCCATTCAGCCCGAGCTTGCGTCATCGACAGAAAGTGTCTCGCCGGTGTCCAGTAGACGTGTATTTATACAGGTGGACGCGAGCGAACGCCAGCCTACTCGAATCCTTGCTTTAGTTCACATTTACAAAGGCATAGGCGAGCGCAGGCGAATGTCAGCAAACACGTTGTTTGCACGTGCCGAGCCCTCTCAAGGCTGAAACAGGGGTCCCCTAGGGAGCGCCATTGCCTTTTAGGCCTCACCTCTTCTTCGATTGATTGTTCGACCTGCCGGGTGAGCCTGTGGCATTGGCGATCAACATCCGGACTGACAACAACTCGGCACTCGAAATTGAGCGCCTGTGGGACCAGGTCGGCGCGTTCGAGGTCGAGCCGTCGATGCGCAAGCTCGGCTACCGACCGCATTTCACGTTCGCGATCTACGACTCGCCCCAAATCGACGAAAAGACTGCGTGGGATGCGATGCTCACGGCCGTCGCTGGCCAGGCGCAAATTGCCGTCGAATTCGGGCGTATCCGCTGGTTCGAAGGCAGCCCTCTTGTGCTCTGGGCGGAGCCGACCGCCAACGACATCCTCAGCCGAATCCACAGCTCGATCAGTGCCGCAATCGATCCCGCGTACTGTCGACCTCACTACAGGCCCGAAGCGTGGACACCGCACTGCACGCTCGGCATGGACATTGCCGATGAACGGCGCGATGACGCCCTCGCGTTTGCACGGTCGTTCGATAGAAAGATCGAAGTGCTGTTCGACGTCGTCGATTGCCTCACTTTTCCGCCGGTGCGTATCATTTCAGAACGGGGATTGCCGCCGTAGCTCGAAGGATGTGTCTCGCCGCCGCCACGGCGTCACTCCCCCTCCGGTTCGGGCGGCTTCTCAACCGCCTCGTCGGCCTGGACCTGCGGAGCGCCTTGCGCGCCGCGCAGACGGATCATCGTCTCGATCACGTCGACGTCGATCTTCAGCATGTCGAGATCGCGGTCATCTCGCGCACCTCCTGGCCCTTGCGCGCCAGCTCTTCCGAGACATCGACCGACGTTGCCCGGCGTGTTGACGAACAGCTTTGCGCGCATCCATTCGAGCCGCGCCCGCTGGGTGTCGCGCTCGAATTTCTTCTCCGCGTAGCGGCGGCGTGCCTCGGCGTAGGCGCCGATGAGGGCGGTTTCCGGCAGGCTCCATAATTGCTCGACCGACATGGTCATGCCGCTTCGGGGGTCCCGAGGCTTCGGAGGGTTTAGTCTACCTCCGCCATCAGAGCCTTCCAGCGGTCAATTCTCAAGGGGCGCGTCGCGGTGGCGTCTTGCGATGATGGCCGTCACGCAAACTGCGCGAGGCCGTGGCCGACGGACCAGTTCTCCTTCGGTGCATCGAGAACGTTCACGAACACGTCCTCGGGCCGGATGCCCGGGCTTTCGCCGAGCAGGTCCGTGATCCGCCGGTACAGCGCCTTCTTCTGCTCGGCGGTGCGCGTGGCGAACACGGTGATCTGGATCAGCACGGCGCTGTCGCTCCGCGTGACGCCGTAAGCGTTGCCGCAGCGGAAGTTCGCTGCCTCAAGCTCGGTGATGGTCATGAACTCGTCGCCCCTCGGGCACGTCGAGCGCCTCGCGCATGGCGCGGTAGAGGCTGTCGAGAATCGCCTGCCGGTAGCTTTGCGGCTTTCCGGCCCGCAGCGAGATGTGAAGGAGAGGCATCGGCGCATTCCTTTCCATGCCGGCTTGAACCGTTGCGGCGCTTGCCGCACGGCGGCTCCGCGCATTGACGAAACCAGTTATCGGCCCCAATTAGTTTTTGACACGGTGTCGAGAAACCATGTTTTTGACGTCCTGTCAAATATTTTGTGTCGCCCCGGCGAACGGGGACCATATCGTCGAGCAGAGGAGAGATGCTTGAGGCCACGCGAGTTCGACCACGACGATGTCCTGCGCATCGCCTTCGATCAGTTCTGGCGTAAGGGCGTGCGCGGCACGTCGCTATCGGACATCGCGCGCGATGCCGGCGTTCAGCGCGGCAGTCTCTACAATGCCTTCGGCAGCAAGGAAGCGCTGTTCCTGCGGGCTTACGAGCGCTACGCAGGCGATTACCTTGGCGCCGTCCAGGCGGCGCTCGGGACCGGCAGCTTGCGAAAACGCCTCACGGCTTTCTTCGATTTGACCATCACCAACTTCCAGTCCGGGACACCGCCGCGGGGATGCCCGACCACGCGCGGACTGATGGAGCTTGGCTCGGTCGAAGGCGAGGGACTGGACGAGGAGGCGCGCCGGACCTTTGCGGATCTGGTGACGCGCATCACTGGACTGGTTGAGGACGCGCTGTCGGCCGGCGCCAAGCGCGGTGAGTTCAGCGGTGCGCCCGAGGCTGCAGCATTGCATATCGTCACCGTGACGCGAGGCCTTGCTGTGCTCGAACGTGCCTTCGGCGACGAAGCCCAGCTTCGCAAGATAGCCGCCCACACCATCGATCTCGTTCTCGGTGCGACCAAGCGCTAGGCGCCCCGGGCATGCCGCATCTCCGCTCCTGGCGATGTCGGGCCGTGCCGACTCGCATCGCGCGCTAGGGGCGCCAATCGAATCCGAATGCTTAATTCTTTGCTAAGGCGTTCGCGATAAACTGGCATATCTGCATTGCCAATTCCTGCGAGCCCCGATGATTTTCTCCCGCATCAGTTTCAAGCTGGTTCTGATCGTCGCCATCAGTCTTCTCGGCATGATCGCGCTGGCGCCGATCGCGCTCTCGACCCTGCGCGCGCAGATGGTCGCCGACCGCCAGGCCCAGACGCAGCAGATGGTCGACGTTGGCTACGGCATCCTGGCGCACTATCAGAAGCTCGAGAGCGAAGGGAAGCTGACGCGGGAGCAGGCGCAGGCGGCGGCTCAGGCCGAGATCAAGAGCCTGCGCTACGACAAGGTCGAGTATTTCTGGATCAACGACATGACCCCAAAAATGGTCATGCATCCGATCAAGCCCGAGCTCGACGGCAAGGACCTCTCCGCGATGAAGGATCCCGCGGGCAATGCGCTGTTCATGGGCTTCGTCGATGTCGTGACCAAGCAGGGCGCGGGCTTCTACGGCTATCTCTGGCCGAAGCCCGGCTTTGACCAACCCGTGCCGAAGATTTCCTTCGTGAAGGGCTTTGCTCCCTGGGGCTGGATCATCGGCACCGGCATCTATCTCGACGACGTAGGCGTCACCTTCCGCCAAAACGCGATGACGTTCGGTCTCGTGTGCCTTGCGGTGCTCGTGCTGGTGCTCGGCGCGTCCTTCGTGATCGGCCGCAGCGTCACCCGGCCGCTCGCCGGGATCACGGCGCTGACCGAGCGTCTTGCATCCGGCGACAGCGCGTTCGAGGTGCCTTACACCAATCGCCGCGACGAGGTCGGCGGGCTCGCCAAGGCGCTCGCCGTGTTCAAGGACAACGCCTCGGCGGTGCGCCGGATGCACGCCGAGCAGGAGGAGCTGAAGCACAAGGCCGACGGCGAGAAGCGCAAGGCGATGGCCGATCTCGCCGGCAGGTTCGAGGCGAGTGTCCAGGCAGTCGTCCGCGACGTCTTCAACGAGGCGCGCGAGATGCAGCAGGCCGCCAAGGGCATGTCGGAGACCGCGAACCGCGCGAGCGAGCGCGCCTCTTTCGTCGCGAGCGCCTGCCAGCAGGCCTCGAGCAACGTACAGACGGTGGCTTCCGCCGCCGGCGAGTTGTCGTCCTCGATCACCGAGATCAGCCAGCGCGTCGCGCAGGCGGCTGAGGTCGCCGACAAGGCGGCCGCCGACGGCCAGCGCACCAACGACACCGTGCAGGGGCTTGCCGCCGCCGCGCACAAGATCGGCGAAGTCATCGACCTCATCAACCAGATCGCCTCGCAGACCAACCTGCTCGCACTCAACGCCACGATCGAGGCGGCCCGCGCCGGCGAGGCCGGCAAGGGCTTTGCGGTCGTCGCGAGCGAGGTGAAGTCGCTGGCGAGCCAGACCGCGAAGGCGACCGACGAGATCGGCGCGCAGATCTCGGCGATCCAGGCCGAGACCCATCAGGTCGTCGGCAACATCGAGAGCATTCGCGCGACCATCATGGAGGTCAACGAGATCTCCTCGTCGATCGCGGCCGCGGTCGAGGAACAGGGTGCTGCCACGCAGGCGATCGCACACAGCGTGCAGGAGGCCGCGTCCGGCACCAACCAGGTCTCGCAGAACATCTCCGGCGTGACCAACGCGACGTCGGAGACCGGCCATGCCGCCGGCCTCGTGCTGCAATCGAGCGGTCGGCTGACGCACAAGCTGCAGTCGCTCCAGGACGAGGTCAGCGCCTTCGTCGCCGGCGTGCGCGCGGCATAACCGAAGCTCTCGGCGCGCCCTGTTGCTTTTTCCGCGTCACGGCATCGGCCGTGATGCGGAAACGCTGTTTTCCTTGACATGAAGTCTGCCGTGCTCGACCTGTAACGATGTCGATCGACGGCATCGCGCGTGCCCTCGCGAAAAGAAAAGCAACACGGGAAGGACGTCATGAGCGCAGGCCTCAACGAGAACGACTACCTCGCCACCTTGCGCGGCCTGTGGGACAAGGCCTGGCCGAAGGGCATGCCGCGCTCGCCGAACTATCTGCACGGCGAAGTTCCGCTGACGGAATATCTGCGCGCCTGGGCGAAGCGCAGCCCGGAGCGGCCCGCGGTGATCTTCTACGGTCACGTCACGACCTACGCGGAGCTCGACCGGCAGAGCGACCGCTTTGCCGCGCTGTTGCAGGCCAAGGGCGTGCGCAAGGGCGATCGCGTCGCGGTGTTCCTGCCGAACTGTCCGCAATTCCACATCGTGTTCTTCGGCATCCTGAAGCTCGGTGCGATCCACGTGCCGGTGAGTCCGCTGTCCCGTGCCTTCGAGCTGTCCTACGAGTTGAATGACACTCAGGCCGAGGTGATCGTGGCGCTGGACCAGCTCGTGCCCGTCGTCGAGCAGGTGAAGGGCGAAGTCCGTTTGCGCGAGATCATCGTGACGAGCTTTGCCGATGTCGTTCCGGCGGCGCCGGCATTCCCTGTGCCGGACTCGATCCGCACGCCGCGCGTGGCGGTGCCCGGCGCCACCGACCTGTTGCCTGCGCTTGCTGCAATGTCTGCACCTACGCCGCTGCCGTCGCCGGGCCTCGATGATGTCGCCGCGCTCAACTACACCGGCGGCACGACGGGCATGCCGAAGGGGTGCGTTCATACCCATCGCGACATGGTCTACACGGCCGCCGCTAATTACGGCATCTCTGTCCAGTCGGACGAGAGCAGCGTGTTCCTGTCGTTCTTCCCGGAGTTCTGGATCGCGGGCGAAAATTTCGGCCTGATTTTCCCACTGTTCTCCGGCGGGACGCTGGTGCTGCTGGCGCGCTGGGACGCGGTCGGCGCCATGGCCGCGATCGACAAGTACAAGGTCACGATCACGGCGATGCCGGTCGACGGCGCGGTCGAGCTGATGGACCATCCGCGGTGGAGCGAGTTCGACCTGTCGTCCTTGAGACAGGTGCGCGTCGTCTCCTTCGTCAAGAAGCTCAACGCCGACTATCGCAAGCGCTGGAAGGATCTCACCGGCACCATCCTGATGGAGGCGGCCTGGGGCATGACGGAGACCCACACCTCCAACACCTTCACGGCCGGCTTCCAGGACGACGATTTCGATCTCAACAACCAGCCGATCTTCGTCGGGCTGCCGGTCCCCGGCGCCGAGTTCAAGATCACCGATTTCGAGACCAGCGCGCTACTGCCGCTCGGCGCGGAGGGCGAGATCCGCGTGCGTACACCGTCGCTGCTCAAGAGCTACTGGAACAAGCCGGAAGCGACCGCGGAGTCGCTGGTCGATGGCTGGCTGCGCACCGGCGACATCGGTACCATCGACAAGGACGGCTTCCTGCACTTCCTCGGCCGCCGCAAGGAGATGCTGAAGGTCAAGGGCATGAGCGTCTTCCCGCCGGAGATCGAAGCGCTGCTCGGGCAGCACCCGAAGGTGCTGGGCTCGGGTGTGGTCGGGCGCGATGATCCCGACAAGGGGCAGGTGCCGGTGGCCTATATCCAGCTCAAGCCGGAGGCGGTCGGTACCATCTCCGCGGAGGACTTGCGCGCCTGGTGCGCCGAGCGGATGGCCGTCTACAAGATTCCGGAGGTGCGCATTATCGAAGCCTTGCCCCTGACCGCGACGGGCAAGGTGAAGAAGCAGGACCTCAGTCCGAACCTGCCTGCTGCAGTCTGAATGAGAGACCTCATGTCGTTCAAAAAACTCCTGATCGCCAATCGCGGTGAGATCGCTATCCGTATCGCGCGCGCGGCGGCCGACGCCGGTATCGCGACGGTCGCGATCCATCCCGCCGACGATGCGCTGTCGCTGCATGTTCGCGTCGCGGACGAGGCGATTGAAATTCCGGGTCGCGGCGCGCGGGCCTATCTCGATATCGAAGCCGTGGTGAATGCGGCCAAAGCGGCCGGCTGCGACGCCGTGCATCCCGGCTACGGCTTCCTCAGCGAGAACGCGGCGTTCGCCAAGGCGTGCGCCGACGCGGGCGTTGTCTTTGTCGGTCCGAAGGTCGCGGCGCTCGAGCTGTTCGGCGACAAGGTTGCGGCGCGCCAGCTCGCCAAGCGCTGCGGCGTGCCGATCATTGCCGGCACCAGCGGGCCGTCCTCGCTGGGGGAGATTTCGGCGTTCTTTGCCTCGCTCGGCAGCAATGCGGCGATCGTGATCAAGGCCATGGCCGGCGGCGGCGGCCGCGGCATGCGCGTCGTCGAGAATGCCGCCGATCTCGCGGAGGCCTATGCGCGCTGCCAGTCCGAGGCCAAGGCGGCGTTCGGTTTCGACGGTGTCTATGCCGAGCGGCTGATCCGGCAGGCCCGCCACATCGAGGTGCAGATCATCGGCGACCACCATGGCGCCATCTCGCATCTCTGGGAGCGCGAATGCACCGTCCAGCGCCGGCACCAGAAGCTGATCGAGGTGGCGCCGAGCCCCTCGCTGAGCGAGCCCCTGCGCGGCCGCATCATCGAGGCGGCGAAGCAGCTCGCGAGCGCTGCCGCTTACGACAATCTCGGCACGTTCGAGTTCCTGGTCGACGGCAACGCTGACGACAGCTTCGCGTTCATCGAGGCCAATCCGCGGCTCCAGGTCGAGCACACCGTCACCGAGGAAGTGCTCGGTGTCGACCTCGTCCGTGCCCAGCTCGCGGCGGCCGCGGGCGCCTCGCTGGCCTCGCTCGGGCTGTCGCAAGAAGCGATTCCGAAGCCGCGCGGCCATGCCATGCAGCTTCGCGTCAACATGGAGACGCTGGACGAGACTGGCGCGACGCATCCGACCGGCGGCGTGCTCGCCGTGTTCGAGCCGCCGTCGGGGCCGGGCGTGCGTGTCGATAGCTTTGGCTATGCCGGGTATAAGACCAGCGCGGCTTTCGACTCGCTGCTCGCAAAGGTCATCGTGCATACGTCAGGTGAAGCCTGGCACGACGTTGTTGCCAAGGCCACGCGCGCTCTGCGCGAGTTCCGGATCGACGGCGTCATCACCAACATCGCTTTCCTCCAGGCGGTTCTCGCGCATCCCGATTTCAGGACCAACCGCATCGCGACCGATTTCATCGATCGCAACATCGGCAAGCTGGTGGAAGCGGCCGATGGCGCGGCAAGGCCGCTCTACTTCGCCGCAACTGAACGAGCTGGCGGCCCTGGCACTGAGGCGCACATCGCGCAGGAGGTGCCCGAAGGCACCGTGATGGTCGCGGCGCCCTTGCAGGGCACGGTCGTCACCATCCAGGTGAAGGAGGGCGAGATCGTCCGCCCGGGCCAACAGCTCGCCGTGATCGAGTCCATGAAGATGGAGCATCTGGTCATGGCCGAGCAAGGCGGACGGGTCACGAAGCTCGTTGCCGGCGACGGCGTCACGCTGATGCACGGCGAGCCGATCATGTATCTCGAGCCGCTCGACGTCGCGGCCGATATGTCGGCGGCGGAAGCGGATGTCGATCTCGACCACATCCGCTCCGATCTCGCCGAGCTGCTCGAGCGCCAGGCCAACACACGCGACGAGAACCGCCCGGCCTCGGTCGAGCGCCGCCGCAACACCAACCAGCGTACCGCGCGCGAGAACGTTGCCCAGCTCGTCGATGACGGCTCCTTCATGGAATATGGCAGCCTCGCCATCGCAGCCCAGCGCCGTCGCCGCAAGCTCGACGATCTCATCAAGAACACGCCGGCCGACGGCCTCATCATGGGCGTCGCCACCGTCAACGCCGACAAGTTCGGCGCCGAGGGCGGGCGTTGCATCGTCGTGGCCTATGACTACACCGTGCTCGCGGGCACGCAGGGCCATATGAACCACAAGAAGATCGACCGCATGCTGACGCTGGCGGAAGACTGGCGCGTCCCGCTGGTGTTCTACGCCGAAGGTGGCGGCGGCCGGCCCGGCGACACCGACCGGCTCGGCATGACCGGCCTCGACGGCCCGTCCTTCGTGCAGTTCGCAAGGCTCTCCGGTCTCGTGCCGGTGATCGGAATCGTCTCCGGCTATTGCTTCGCCGGCAATGCCGCCATGCTTGGCTGCTGCGACGTTATCATCGCGACGAAGAACGCCTCGATCGGCATGGGCGGCCCCGCCATGATCGAGGGTGGCGGCCTCGGCGTCTATCATCCGGCCGAAGTCGGTCCTGTGTCATTCCAGGCGCCGAACGGTGTCATCGACATTCTCGTCGAGGACGAAGAGGAGGCGACGCGGGTCGCGCAGAAATACCTGTCCTACTTCCAGGGCGCAGTCACGGAGTGGCAGGCCGCCGACCAGCGGCTGCTGCGCCGCGCGATCCCGGAGAACCGCCTGCGCGTCTACGACATTCGCAGCGTGATCGACCTCATCGCGGACACGGACTCCGTGCTGGAACTGCGCCGTGACTACGGCGTCGGCATGATCACCGCGCTGATCCGCATCGAGGGCAAGCCGTTCGGCATGATTGCCAACAATCCGCGCCACCTCGGCGGCGCGATCGATGCCGATGCCGGCGACAAGGCCGCGCGCTTCCTCCAGCTCTGCGACGCCTTCGATCTGCCGATCGTCTCGCTCTGCGATACGCCCGGCTTCATGGTCGGGCCCGAAGCGGAGAAGACCGCGATCGTGCGCCATGTCTCGCGCATGTTCGTCACCGGCGCGAGCCTCACCGTGCCGCTGTTCGCCATCGTGCTGCGCAAGGGCTATGGGCTGGGCGCGCAGTCGATGATCGGCGGCGGCTTCCACGCCTCCTTCTTCACCGCGGCTTGGCCGACCGGGGAGTTCGGCGGCATGGGCTTAGAGGGCTATGTCCGCCTTGGCTTCCGCAAGGAGATGGAGGCGATCGCCGACGCCAGCGAGCGCGAGACCTACTATCGCAACAAGGTCGCCGAGCTCTACGCCAACGGCAAGGCGGTCTCGATCGCCTCCGTGTTCGAGATCGACAACGTCATCGACCCCGCCGAGACGCGCCGCTGGATCATGGCGGGCCTGCGCTCCGTGCCGAAGCCGCCGCCGCGGACGGAGAAGAAGCGGCCCTGCATCGATACGTGGTGAGGGCAGCGCAGCAATTTTGATCGCGCCGTCGTCACTTCGAGCTGCCCCCCGGAATGACGGCGCCGAGGGCGTGTTCCCGGTTCCCGATTGACATCCCCGCCCGCGGTGCCAGACTTTGCACAATAATACAGGGTGGAGACGTCCGCGATGGCCAGCCTTTCGGCCTCGAACCATGTCGCCCGTGTCTTGTCCGTCGCCAACCATGTGGCCGACGTCGATGCCTCCTCGCGGATCGCCAACTCCTGGCGGCGCTGCCTGATCAGCCACAAGCTCGATCCCGCCCGCCAGGGCCCGCCGCAGACCCTCACCGAGGCCGAGGTCCGCCACGTCGCAGAGCCGATGGAGGAGACGATCAGGCTGCTTACGCCCGAGCTCGACGATCTCGCCCGCGTGCTGCGCGACGCCGGCTACTGCGTCAATCTGGCTGACGCGAACGCGACCATGCTGTTCAGCCGCCTGCCGGGCCAGGCCGACGCAAAAATGTTCCTGGACTGGAAGATCTACACCGGCTCGAATTTTGCCGAAGCCTTTGAAGGCACTAACGGCCTCGGCACCGCGCTTGCCGAGGAGAAGCCGATCCTGGTGCATCGCGACGAGCACTTTCGCGAGCAATGGCACATGTTCTCCTGCGCCGTGGCGCCGCTGTTCGACCAGGCCGGGCGCCTTGCCGGCGCCGTCAACATCACCTCCTGCCGCAGGGATCTCGAACGCACCGCGCACCAGCTTGCGCTCGCCGTAACGATGGAGGCGACGCGGCGGATGGAGGGTGCGATCTTCCGCGATCATTTCCGCAACGCCCGGATCACGACCGTGCCGGGCGACGGCGGCAGCGGCCTGCTTGCTTATGACCACGACCGTCGCATTGTCGGTGCCTGCCGGTCGGCGCGGGCGATGCTGGGCCTCACCGACGGCATGATCGCATCCGGCATCGATCTGTCGCGCTACATCAATTTCGACCATCACGCCGCGCGCGGAACGGATGACACCGTCGCGCTGCGTCGTGCCGATGGCAGTCCGTTGGGACAGGGCCGAGTCGCGCCGCCATTGCGCGCGCGGTCATCGCCGCGTGCGTCGTCCGCGCGCCGCGACGGGCCGGTCGACCGGTTCGATGCTCTGCGTCGTCTTGCCGGCGGCGATCCCGGCCTGGTCAAGAGCGTGAGGCGGCTAAAGAGCATCGGCGACCACAATCTGCCGGTGCTGCTGCATGGCGAGACCGGCGTCGGCAAGGACGTGTTCGCGCGCGCCATTCACGCGGCGAGCAACCGCGCGCGCAACAACTATGTCGCGCTGAACTGCGCGGCGATGCCGGAGAGCCTGATCGATGCCGAACTGTTCGGCTACGAGGCCGGCGCCTTCACCGGCGCGCGGCGCGAGGGATCGAAGGGGCTGATCGTGCAGGCCGACGGCGGCACGCTGTTCCTCGACGAGATCGGCGACATGCCGATCGCGCTCCAGACCCGGCTGCTGCGCGTCCTGGAGAACCGCGAGGTCTGGCCGCTCGGTGCGCTCAAGCCCGTGCCCGTCGACATCCGCCTGATCAGCGCCACCCATCGCGATCTCGGCTGCATGGCGGAGGAGGGTGCCTTCCGCGCCGATCTCTATTTCCGCCTGCGCGGCATGGAGGTGCGACTGCCGGCCCTGCGCGAGCGCGCCGACAGGGACGACGTCATCCGCCAGATCGCGTGCGAGGAGGCGCCGAATTGCCGCTTGTCGGAGGAGGCCTGGTCGCTGCTGTCGGCATATCCGTTCCCAGGCAACATGCGCCAGCTTCGCCATGTGCTACGGCTTGCCGGCTGCACGGCGGAGGACGGCGTCATCACCGACGCCGATCTCGACCTGCCGCCATTCGGCGGCCGCGCGGCGGAGCCCGATCTCGCGGCGGCTGAACGCGCGACTATTGTCGATGCGTTGCGCAAGCATGGCGGCCGCGTCACCGAAGCCGCCCGCGCGCTGAAACTCAGCCGCGCCACGCTGTATCGCAAGATCAAGGCGATGAAGATCGAGACGGCGCAGTAGGGCTTTCCTTCCCTCTCCCCTTGTGGGAGAGGGTGGCTCGCCGCGATAGCGGCGAGACATGTGAGGGGTCTGCTTCCGCATTCACCTCGCCATCTGCGCACGCTGAAAGAAACCCCTCATCCGGCGCTTCGCGCCACCTTCTCCTACAACAAGGGGAGAAGGGAAGGCAGCGAGAGTGGGGCCCTTACGAAAAATCCGTCCAGCTCAGATGCCGCGCGTCGAGGTCGCCGAGCGAGACCGTGTCGCGAATTTCCTGCGGCGTGTGGAAGTTGCTGCGCAGATAGACCAGCGGCGTGGCCGTCGCCGCATGCGAGACGCCGCGCACCTCGCCGACGAAGATCGAATGCGTCCTGGTCTCAAATTCCTGCGCCAGCATGCAATCGAACGCGGCGACAGCATCCGTCAGCACCGGTGCGCCGGTCACGCCGCGCGTCCATTCGCCGAAAGCAAAGCGATCGTCACCGTTGACGCCCCTCTGGCCGCTGAAGGTCAGCGCCAGCAGCGCGTGATCCTCGTGCAGGAAGTTGATCGCAAACGCGCCTTCCTCGCGGATCCGCGCATGAGCGCTGGCATTGCGGTTGACGCAGACGACCAGCGAGGGCGGATTGTCCGACAGCGAGCAGGCCGAGGTCACCGTCAGCCCCGTACGCTTGCCGTGCTCGGCCCCCACTGTGACCAGCGCAACGGCACCGGCGCATTGGCGCATCGCCTGCTTGAAATCCTTTGCGTCGACCGTCACGCGGAAATCTCCGAAATTGAGGCGGGTGCGGCACGATCGCGCCGCACCCGCTGCGGGTCAAGCCGCCTTCTTTGCGGAGCCGAGATGCTTCAGGCGCGGCATCACTTCGTTCTTGAGCAGCGAGAGCGAGTGGTGCCAGGCTTCCGCCTTGTGCTTGTAGTCGAAGCCGAACACCAGGAGCACGCCGAAGCCGCCGACCTCGTCGTAGATCTTCTCGATCTTCTCGGCCACGGTCGCGGGCGAGCCGACGATCCAGTTCCGCTTGGCGCAATATTCGACGGTGACGTCGCTGTCGGGCACGTCGGGTGCGTGCTTCAGATAGTCCTTGAAGCCGAAATGGCCGAGCAGCGGCAGGAAGTACTCGTGCATCATCCGGCCCATCATGTCGCCGGTCGAGAGCTTCCAGGCCTCCTCGTCGGTGTCGGCGACGAATACCTCGCGCACCAGCCGCCAGTCCTGCCGGTTCGGCTTGCGTCCGGTCTTCGCCGCGCCGATCTCGACCGAATCCCAATGGCTGCCGACATAGGCCGGGTTGAGGTTGAGGCTCATCGGGATGAAGCCGCGTTCGCCGGCGAGCTTCAGCGTGTCCGAGTTCTTCGACAGGCCCGCGACGCCGATCGGCGGATGCGGCGCCTGCAACGGCTTGATGTGGGGTTTGAGGAAGTCGAACATCGTGTCCGGCTTGGTCACCGTCCAGTACTTGCCCTTGTGGGTGAACGGCGCAGGCTCGGTCCAAAGCTTCAAGATGATCTCCAGCGCCTCGCGGGTCATGTCGCGGTTCTGTCCGCTCATGCCGTCGACGTTGAACATCGCCCAGTCACTCGGCAGGCCCGAAGCCGCAACGCCGAAATTGAGCCGGCCCTCGGACATATGATCGAGCATCGCGACGCGGTTGGCGAGCTCGGCCGGGTGGTGATAGGGCAGGAGAAAGCCGCCCGGGCCGATGCGCAGCTTCTTGGTCTGCATCAGCGCCTGCGCGATCAAGAGGTCCGGCGTGGGATTGGGTTCCCAGGGGGCGGTGTGGTGCTCGCCGACCCAGGCTTCCTGGTAGCCAAGCTCGTCGAGCCAGCGCATGACCTGGAGGTCCCAGTCGTTCCCCTCCTTCAGGCCGCACTCCGGCGGATGCGAGGGCATCGTGAAATAGCCGATCTCCATGTGTTTCCTCATCTGATGTTGACGCGTCTTGGCGCGCGTTGATGGACTCGAGTAGCAGAGCTTGAGCAAGCCGTGTGCCAGCACGGCAGTGGTTCAAATCGGCGAGAAAGGACTGGTTTGCCCGCGCAATAGCCGGTATCTCGACGCAAACACGCAAAGCGATCGTCTCATTGTCGCGAGACGGCGTCTTGCCGGTGAGACGAGGACAGATTCGATATGAACGAACCCGCCTATGTCGCGGTGGATTGGGGCACCAGCAGCTTCCGGCTTTGGCTGGTCAACCAGGCCGGGCAGGTCCTGGCCGAACGCCGCAGTGGCGAGGGCATGCTGGCGGCGGCCAAGGCCGGGTTTGCCGCCGTGCTGCAATCGCATCTCGCCGCGGTCGAGGCGCCCGATCATCTCCCGGTTCTGGTCTGCGGCATGGCAGGCGCGCGGCAAGGCTGGGTCGAAGCCGGCTATGTCGACACGCCGGCGCCGCTCGCAGCAATCTTGAAGCAGGCCGCGCGGGTGCCCGGCGAAGCGCGCGACATCCGCATCCTGCCGGGCATCGCGCAGCGCGACGCTGGCGCGCCGGACGTGATGCGCGGCGAGGAGACCCAATTGCTCGGCGCGCTCGGCTTCGATGCCGCAGGTGAGGCGGCGGTCTGCATGCCTGGCACGCATTCGAAATGGGTGCGGGTGAAGGACGGCACGGTCGAGCACTTTTCCACCTTCATGACCGGCGAGCTCTTCAGCGCGGTCTCGCGCGAGACGATCCTGTCGCTCGCGGTCGCCGGCGCCGATGACGCCGATGACGTCGCGAGCTTCAAGTCGGCAGTGACGGCCGCGTTCGAGGCGCCGGCCTTCGCCGCCAACCTGCTATTCGGCGCGCGGTCACGACAACTCCTGTTCGGGGGCACGCCGGCGGCGGCGCGCGAGACCTTGTCGGGCACTTTGATTGGAATCGAGTTGGCAGCGGGGCTCTCCGGCGCCGTGCCGAAAAGTGGCATCATGTTGGTTGCGTCGGGGCGGCTCGCGATGCTGTATCGGCTCGCCTTCGATGCGCTGTCGGTGAACGTGGTGCCGATCGATGCGGATGAGGCTGTCCGTCGCGGCCTGTCGATGGCGGCCTCCGCGATCTGGACGAAGTAGAAGGATTCTTGAGATGAGCGTTCCCTTTCCGCCGATGAAGCGACCGCTGGTCGCGATCCTGCGCGGCGTCAAGCCCGAGGAGACCGAGGCCATCGTCGGCGTGCTGATCGAGGCCGGCATCACCGCGATCGAGATTCCCTTGAACTCGCCGGATCCGTTCCGCTCCATCGCCAGCGCCGTGAAGCTCGCGCCCGCCGGCGTGCTGATCGGCGCCGGCACCGTGCTGACGGCCGAAGACGTCGACCGGCTCGATGACGTCGGCGGCAAGCTGATGGTCTCGCCGAATATCGACACGCAGGTGCTGGGGCGCGCGCATCAGCACGGCATGGTGACGATGCCCGGCGTATTCTCGCCGACTGAAGCGCTGCTCGCGGCGCGGTCGGGCGCATCGAGCCTGAAATTCTTTCCTGCGAGCGTGCTCGGCGCGTCCGGCATTGCCGCGATCCGCGCCGTGCTTCCGGCTGGCGTCATGATCGCCGCCGTCGGCGGCGTCTCCGACCAGAATTTTGCGGAGTATGTCAAAGGCGGCGTGACCGCGTTCGGGCTCGGCAGCAGCCTCTACAAGCCCGGCATGACCGCTGCCGATGTCGCGGCTCGGGCCAAGGCGACGGTCATTGCCTACGATCGGGCGATTCCGAAAGATTGAGCCGGCAATAAACCAGCCGTGATCCCGTCACGGCCGGTCCGTATCCTATCTTGCGGGATCAGCGAGATCAGGAGACCGACATGGCGATCAACAATGTAGCCGACCTGTTCGTGGCCACGCTCGAGCAGGCCGGCGTCAAGCGGATCTACGGAATCGTCGGCGACAGTCTGAACGGTCTTACCGAAGCGCTGCGCCGCCGCGGCACCATCGAATGGGTGCATGTCCGGCATGAGGAGGTTGCGGCGTTCGCCGCCGCCGGCGAAGCCGAGATGACGGGGAGTCTTGCGGTGTGCGCGGGCTCCTGCGGCCCGGGCAATCTGCACCTCATCAATGGACTGTTCGACGCGCATCGCAGCCGCGTTCCCGTGCTCGCGATCGCGGCGCAGATCCCGTCGGCCGAGATCGGCGGCGGCTATTTCCAGGAAACCCATCCGCAAAATCTGTTCCGTGAGTGCAGCCATTATTGCGAGCTGATCTCGGACGCGAGCCAGCTTCCTTACGTGCTGGAGAACGCCATCCGTGCGGCGGTGGGTCTGCGCGGCGTCGCGGTCGTCGCCATACCGGGTGACGTCGCTTTCCGTGCGCCGCCGAAGCGGCCGCTATCGGCGACGCGCGGGCTCGCGCTGTCAGCGCCGAAGGTCGTGCCGAAGGCGGACGAGCTGAAGGCGCTTGCGGAGCTCCTCAACGGCGCCGAGCGCATTACGTTGTTCTGCGGCCGCGGTTGCGCCGGCGCGCACGCGCCGCTGATGCAGCTCGCCGAGACCCTGAAGAGCCCGATCGTGCATGCCCTCGGCGGCAAGGAGCACGTCGAATACGAAAACTCCTACGACGTCGGCATGACCGGCTTCATCGGCTTCTCCTCCGGCTACGCCGCCATGCACGCTTGCGACGCCCTGCTGATGCTCGGCACCGATTTTCCCTACAAGCAATTCTTTCCGACCGACTGCCAGGTCGCGCAGGTCGATATCAGGCCGGAAAATCTCGGCCGCCGGTGCAAGCTCGATCTCGGCCTCGTCGGCGACGTCAAGCTCACCATCGAAGCGCTGCTGCCGCTGTTGAAGACCAAGACGCAGCGCAAACATCTCGACGATGCGATCGCGCATTACAGGAAGGCGCGCGAAGGACTCGACTCGCTCGCCAGGGGGACCCCGGGCAGCAAGCCCATCCATCCGCAATATCTCGCCAAGGTCATCAGCGATCATGCTACGGAAGATGCGGTGTTCACCGCCGACGTCGGTACCCCGACGGTGTGGGCCGCGCGCTATCTCAACATGAACGGCCGCCGTCGTCTGATCGGCTCCTTCGTGCACGGCTCGATGGCCAACGCGATGCCGCAGGCGATCGGCGCGCAGGCGGCGCAGCCCGGCCGTCAGGTGATCTCACTGTCGGGCGACGGCGGCTTCACCATGCTGATGGGCGATCTGATCACGCTCACGCAGATGAAGCTGCCGGTGAAGGTCGTCGTCTTCAACAATGGCGTGCTTGGCTTCGTCGCGCTGGAGATGAAAGCGGCGGGCTTCGTCGACACCAATGTCGATTTGGAGAATCCGGATTTCGCGGCGATGGCGCGTGCGATGGGCATCTTTGCCCGCCGGGTCGAAGATCCCGGCGATCTCCCTGGCGCGATGCAGGAGATGCTGGCGCACAACGGACCGGCGCTGCTCGACGTCGTCACGGCCAAGCAGGAGCTGTCGATGCCGCCGACCATCACTCCCGAGCAGATCAAGGGTTTCAGCCTGTGGGTCCTGCGCGCCGTGATGAACGGCCGCGGCGACGAGGTGCTCGATCTCGCGAAGACGAACCTGTTGCCGCGCTGAAGCGCGATCAAGTTATCGCGCTTCAGTTTCTTGTTTGAGCATGATCTCCGCGCAAACGCCACGCGTTTGTCGCGAGGGAAAACCGATTCACACTTTTCCGGGTCATGCTCTAGCCCCGCTTGATCGAAGGCCAAGCGAACCGCTCGTGGCGGCGCTGGAAGCGCTGCCAGTGCAGGACGAGGCCGACCAGCAGCGCCGGCACGAAGCCGAGCACGATCAGGAAGTGCGGCAGCGGCATCGGCGAAATGAAGCCGATGGCGATGTCCGAGATCAGCCACAACGCAGAGAACAGCACCGCGAAATCCGTGCGCGGACAACGCAGATAATAGAACACGGCGGTGACGACGATGGCGGGTCCGATCGCAATGCCGATCATGACCGCCGTCAGCTCCTTCGGCGTCAGCGCATCGAGCACCATCGACGCCAACAGCCAGAGGGCGGCAAACATGGCGATGATGTCGATCGGATGCCGCAATCCAATACCTCTCGCGCGGAACGCGCTATCGTTGTGGCATAAGCCTTCGCCGTCAAGCCTTGGCCGTCAAGGCTTGGGCGTCAAGTAAATATGCCTATTCCTCGTCGTTCCCAGGCGTCGGCCGCAGCATGAAATGGCCAAAGGCTGTGGCGATCGGCTTGGCGGGATCGTCCTGCCAGGCCCGCGCCTCGAAGGCGACGATGCGCCGTCCCTGCTTCACGATCGAGACATTGGCAAAGCTGTCGAGCGCGCGGCCGGAGCGCAGGTAATTGATCGTCAGCCCGATCGGCTTCGGCAGTGCGGCAGCGCCGAGCTCGCGCGTCACGCCGACGATCGCGGTGGTCTCGAGAAAGGCGCCGGTCATGCCACCATGGATCGCGGGCAGGATAGGGTTGCCAATAATCTTTGGCGAGAACGGCATCACCAGCGTGCCGTCGTCGCTGACGCCGATGCCGAGGCAGCGCGCGAATGGGCTATTGGCGAACGGGCCTGCCGGATCCTCCGGCGCCTCCAGCGTCGGGGCGGCGCGCGTATCCATTCTTCGGTCCGCGAGCATGTTGGTGCGGTTGGCGCCGATCATGAAACAGGCGGTGGCGGTTGCGACCGGATCGTCCTCGGAGTCCTGATAGGCCGTAGAGCGCACGAAGGCGATCGAGCGGGTGGTGCGGTAGCAGACCGAATGTGCCTTGATGTCGAGACCGGGCGTCGCGGGCTTCTGGTAGTCGATGCGCAGATCAAGCGTTGCGATCGCGCGCGTGCCGTCGAGCGCGAGCTGCACCGCCATGCCGCAGCTCTCGTCCAGCATCGCCGTGACGACCCCGCCGTGCAGCACGCCGGTCTCGGTATCGCCGACGAAGACCGGGCGGTAGGGCAGGCTGGACCAGGCCTCGCCCGGCGCAAAGCGATCGAGCTGCAGCCCGCTGATGTGGCCATAGTCGGAGCGGCGGCCCCTGATGGCCTCGGCAAGTTCCTCGAACGGCAGCCCGGTGCTCTGTGAAGTGGACATGGCGAGGTTCTAGACCAGTGGCGCCCGTCGTGCAAAACATCGCACGCGCCGCTGCGGGACAGGTCTGCCGGCCGGTTTGGCCTCGACAGAGGCTGGCCAAGCGCCGATGCTGGCCGTTCCGCTTGTCCACTGCCTGCAGGAGTGCCCATGGCCGACCCCGAAACACCCGCCACCAACCAGGGGCCCGTCACCATTTCGACCTCCAGCGCCGAGCGCGCTCCGGTCATCTATTTCGACGGCGCATCCTGTTTCGGGCACCACAACGGGGCGATCCAGATCGAGCTCGCGGCGAACCTGTTGATGCCGATCGGGGCCGCCGTCAGGGTCGACGTGGTTCAGACCGCACATCTGCGCTGCAGCCCGGCCGCGGCGCTGGCCTTGCGCGAAGCGCTCGACAAGGCGCTCGCCATGTATCAGCAGGGTCAGCAGCAACCGTCCGAGACGATCCCCGACGTGAAGAATTGAGGCCGATGGCGCGATCGCAAGTCGATGCGATCGCGCCCTGCTTAACCGACGTGCACCTTCGGCTTCTTGCCGCCGTTCCACTTGCCGTCGATGGCGCGCTCGATCTGGGCGGCGAGTTGCAGGAGCAAGCCATCATTGGCCTGCTTGGCGATCGCCTGGATGCCCAGCGGCAAGCCGTGTTCGTGCGTGGCCATCGGCAGCGAGATCGCGGGCATGCCGCAGAGATTGGCGAGCGGCGTGAAGGCGAAGTTGCGCCAGAGATTGCCGAACCAGTCCAGTACGTCCGGATTGTCGGAGATGGTGAGATATTCCTTCGTGCCGACCTTCGGCGTCGGCAGCGCGGTGACCGGCGTCAGGATGACGTCCCACTGCTCGAAGAACGCGCCGAAGCTGCGCGATGTCGTGTTGAACACGCCTTGCATCTTCGCCCGCTCGGCGAAGCTCGTGTGCCGCCCGGCTTCCCAAATCCTGATGTTGACGGGCTCGACCAGATCCTCCGGCGGCCGCTCCAGCCCACGTGTGGCGAGCATGTTGGAGATCACAACGGCAAAATTGGAGATGTAGCAGGTCGTCTGCGCATCGAAGGCGGCGCGGAAATCGAGCTCGGGCAGCGCGTAGTCGACGTGATGGCCGAGTCCTTCGAGGAAGCGGCCGGCCTTCTCCAGTTCGGCGGCGATGTGCGGCGTCGCGGTGTAGTCGCCCCAGGTGTGCGACAGCGCGATCCTGAGCTTTGCCGGATCGCGCTTGATCATTTCGCCGTAAGGCTGCGCCGTGGTCCAGAACGGCATGAACTCGCCCGGCGCCGGCCCGCGGGCATGATCGACGAAGGCGGCGGTGTCGCGGACGGAACGCGACTGGCAGCCCT
Source organism: Bradyrhizobium sp. ISRA430 (assembly GCF_029909975.1). Taxonomy (NCBI): domain Bacteria; kingdom Pseudomonadati; phylum Pseudomonadota; class Alphaproteobacteria; order Hyphomicrobiales; family Nitrobacteraceae; genus Bradyrhizobium; species Bradyrhizobium sp. ISRA430. The sequence goes on along the minus strand of NZ_CP094516.1, from coordinate 4,106,846 downwards.
GGATCGAGACGAGCCCGGTGAGATCGGACATCAGCGGCGCGAGCGAGAACACGCCTCGCGAAACCTTGAGTCCGATATTGCCGTTGACGCCGGCGGGAATGCGGATCGAGCCGCCGCCATCGGTCGCATGCGCGATCGGTACCACGCCGGCCGCGACCATCGCGGCGCTGCCCGCTGACGAGCCGCAGGTGGTGTAGTCGGTATCCCGGGGATTGCGCGTCACATAGACCGCCGGATTGTCGGCCGAACTGCACACGCCGAACTCCGGCGTCGTCGTCCGTCCGATCAAGTTGAGTCCCGCCTGGCGAAACTTGCCGGTCAGGAACGTATCTGCCGCCGCGCGATTGCCGCGCATCAACAGCGAGCCCATCTCCTGGAGCCGGCCCTTCATGGTCGGGCCGAGATCCTTCATCAGGAAGGGCAGGCCGGCGAACGGTCCGGAGAGATGGGCACCGTCCTTGGCCGGATCGATGATGACGTCGTCGAACAACTCGACCACGCCGGACAGCGCCGGATTGACCTTGGCGACGCCGGCAGCGGCCTGGCGCGCCAGTTCCTTCGGCGTCAGCTCACCGTTGCGGACGCGCGCCGCCAGCGCCATGCCATCGTGCTGCGCCCATTCACTCCAGCTCATCGGCAAAGTCATGCGATTCAATCCCTCTATGCGGCGCCACCCCGCACGCAGGGCTGCTGCGCTGATTCCGGCATGTTCGCAATTGCGGCGCCTCTGCCCTGGCGTCGCGCTTAGTTTTCCGCGAGCCGCGCGATCACCGCAACCGGCCCGCCGCCGGGCGGACCCTGGTGCTCGGCCCCGCCGGAGACATAGACCGCGCCGGTGCCGGCAAGGCCGCCGATCAGGCCGCCGACCGCGGCGCGGGCGTGGCGGGTCGAACTGATGTCGGTGTCTTCCAGCATGGTGTGGCGAAAGCCGCGTACGCTGCCGTTCGGCGACGCCTCGGCCTTGGCGAAGATGTTGACGAGCTCGCGGCCCGCGGTCGCCTGCGGCGCGATGCCAAGTCCCACGCTGTTGAGCGCTGAGATCACCGCGGTGGAGTCGATGGCGTCGCTCATCACGGCATGGCCGATCTCGAACTCGCTCGCCGATGAGGCCGAATTGCCGAGCACGATGACGACGTTGTGCATCAGCTCGATCCCAGCCGAGGTGGAGGCGACCGACGAGAACAGGTCGTAGCGCCGCAGCACGTCTTCGTCACGGATCTCGGACGCGATCTCGCCGAGCGCGACCGCGACCCCGAGCGCGGAGGCGCCGCGCGAATAGGCCATCGAGCCATAGGCGCTGGTCGTCGCCGTTGTGTTGCCGCGCGCGCCTGCGGCCTCGATGCGGTCGCTGGTGAGCAGCGGACACTTGATCTGCACGAAATGCACATCAGTGGGATCGACGATCCCGGCATCGTCCATCGCGGCTTTCACAGCCTTGGCCGTCTCCGCGATCTGCGCGGAGCGTCCGAGTTCCTCGGGAAGAAAATCCCGCGTGTGCGCCATGCCGATGCTCAGCCGTTTGCTGGACACGCCTGCCGTTCCTTGCTCGGCTTCGCGTCGCGTAAACACAGTGATGTGCGGGCTGAGCACGCCCTCGGTACCGCCGGACATCACGAAGGCGATGCGCTGCTCGACCTCCTCTGGGGACAGGTGGAGACAGGGCGCCAGCGCCGTGCACAGCGCGGCAACCGCATATTCCCGCGTGAAATCGTTGACGCCGCCATTGCCCTCGGTCTTGCCGAGGATCGCCAGGATCGATGTCGGATCGATCGCGCCGGACTCGATCATGGTCATGAGGCCGGAGGCGTCGCCGGGGCCCTTGGTGGCAATCCGAACGACGCCAACCGATGTGGTGCGCATTGCAGTCCTCGCATGCTGTTCTGGTGCCGGCGAGTCAACCAGCCGCGGAACAGAGGCGCCTGTCAAGATGTCGAGAAGATCCCCGACGTTCGTCCTGCCGAAAGCCAGGACGACAGCGGAGTATGTGCGCCGTCTTCGTCCATCCAAACGAATGTGGCGAGATCGCATCAAAGCAACAAAAAAATCCCCTGTCGACGGTTCTGCGCTGTACCTTGATGAATCAACCTCGATTGGTTCATAAGCGGCGTCCCGCGGCCGGTGGTTCGGTTCTGGCCGCGTGCTTGGAGAGGGATTCTCGCGTGGCGAATATCAACCAGAAGATTGCGCAGGAGCTTGGGGTTCGAGCGGAGCAGGTCGAGGCGGCGGTGACGCTGCTCGACGGCGGCGCCACGGTTCCCTTCATCGCCCGCTACCGCAAGGAAGCGACCGGTGCGCTCGACGACACGCAATTGCGCACTCTGGAAGAGCGTCTCGTCTACCTGCGCGAGCTCGAAGACCGCCGCAAGGCCATCCTCGAATCGGTCCGCGAGCAGGGCAAGCTCGATGCTGCACTTGAAGCCGCCATCCTCGCCGCCGACAGCAAGGCGCGCCTCGAAGACATCTATCTGCCGTTCAAGCCGAAGCGCCGCACCAAGGCCGAGATCGCCAAGGAAGCGGGCCTCGAGCCGCTGGCCAACCAGCTCATGGCAGAGCCCGGAGACGATCCGAAGGTCGTTGCGGAAGCCTACGTAAACGCCGAGAAGGGTGTCGCGGATGCTGCCGCCGCGCTCGACGGTGCCCGCGCCATCCTGGTCGAGCGCTTCGACGAGGACGCCGACCTGATCGGAAGCTTGCGTGAAGAGATGTGGACAAACGCGCGCATGGCTTCCACCGTGCGCCAGGGCAAGAAGACCGAGGGCGAAAAATTCGCGGACTACTTTGAGTTCTCCGAGCCGCTGACGAAGCTGCCCTCGCACCGCATCCTCGCGATGTTCCGCGGCGAAAAGGAAGAAATCCTCGATCTCCAGATCCAGGCCGAGGCCGAAGCGCCGCCGCCGGGCGTGCCGAGCGCCTATGAACTGAAGATCATGAAGCGGTTCGGTATCGCCGACCTGAAGCGCGCGGGCGATCGCTGGCTGATCGACACCGTGCGCTGGGCCTGGCGCACCAAGATCCAGGTGCATCTCAACATCGATCTGCGCATGCGGCTGTGGAACGCGGCCGAGACCGAGGCCGTGCGCGTATTCGCCTCGAACCTGCGCGACCTGCTGCTGGCCGCACCCGCCGGCACCCGCGTCACCATGGGCTTGGATCCCGGCTACCGCACCGGCGTCAAGGTCGCCGTCATCGACGCGACCGGCAAGGTGGTCGATACCACCGCGATCTACCCGCACGAGCCGCAGCGGCAGTGGAACGAGTCGCTCGCAACCCTCGGCAGGCTCGCGCTGAAGCATCGCGTCGAGCTGATCGCGATCGGCAACGGCACCGCCTCGCGTGAGACCGACAAGCTCGCGACCGAGCTCGTCAAAGGCCTGGCCGAACTGAAGATGACCAAGATCGTGGTGTCGGAAGCCGGTGCGTCGGTCTACTCGGCCTCCGCCTTTGCCTCGCAGGAACTGCCCGGACTGGACGTCACCCTGCGCGGTGCGGTCTCGATCGCCCGCCGCCTCCAGGATCCGCTCGCCGAGCTGGTCAAGATCGAGCCCAAGGCAATCGGCGTCGGACAGTATCAGCACGACCTCGGCCAGGCCAAGCTCGCCAAGTCGCTCGACGCCGTGGTCGAAGACTGCGTGAACGCCGTCGGCGTCGACGTCAACACCGCCTCCGCGCCGCTGCTGGCGCGGGTGTCGGGCGTGGGCGCTGGCCTTGCACAGAGCATCGTGCAGCATCGCGATGCCAATGGCCCGTTCAAGTCGCGCAAGGCGCTCAAGGACGTCCCGCGGCTCGGGCCGAAGGCATTCGAGCAATGCGCCGGCTTTTTGCGCATTCTCGGCGGCGAGGATCCGCTCGACGCGTCCGGCGTGCATCCGGAAGCCTATCCGGTGGTGCGCAGAATTCTCAGCGCCACCAAGAGCGACATCAAGGCGCTGATCGGCAACAGCGATATTGTCCGCACGCTGAAGCCGAAAGATTATGTCGACGAAACCTTCGGCCTGCCGACGGTCACCGACATCCTGCGCGAACTGGAGAAGCCCGGCCGCGACCCGCGCCCGGCATTCAAGGCGGCGGTGTTCAAGGACGGCGTCGAGGAGATCAAGGATCTGAAGAAAGGCATGATCCTCGAGGGCACCGTGACCAACGTCGCCGCCTTCGGTGCCTTCGTCGACATCGGCGTGCACCAGGACGGCCTCGTGCACATCTCGGCGATGTCGAAAACCTTCATCAAGGATCCGCGCGAGGTGGTGAAGCCCGGCGACATCGTCAAGGTCAAGGTTCTGGATTTCGAGGTCGCGCGCAAGCGCATCTCGCTGACGCTGCGTCTCGACGACGAGGTCGGTGCAAAGAAGGACGCCCCTGGCATGCAGCGCGACAATTCGCGCAACACCGCTCGCATGACCTCGTCGGCGCCGCGCAAGCAGGAGTCTTCCGGCGGCGGCGCGCTCGCCGAGGCGTTGCGCCGCGCAGCCGAGAAGAGCGGACGCGGCAAGCCGGTGTGAGGAGAGCGTTGCTCTCAACCTCGCCCCGTACCACCGGGAGAGGCCGTCGTTTCTGACTTCCGCGTCATAAACTGGCGCATTTGTAATTTGATGGAGACGGCATATTCGCCTCTCCTGATCCTCCTCGTGCGGCGAGGCTACCGCTGCACTGCTAGGAGGATTTTCCGATGAACAACAGGCTTCTCACAGGTCTCGTCGCCGCGGCAGTTGCTGCGACGCTGGCGGTCGCGTCGCCCGTTCTCGCGCGCGGCGGCGGCGGTTTTGGCGGTGGCGGTGGCGGCCATGGCGGCTTTGGCGGTGGCGGCTTTGGCGGCGGCCATGGCGGCTTTGGTGGCGGTGGGCATTTCGGTGGTGGTGGCATGCACGTCGGTGGTATGGGTGGCGGCATGCATGTCGGCGGTATGGGGGGCGGCATGCGAGTGGGCGGTATGGGCGGAGCTCGTTTCGGTGGCGCCCGCTTCGCCGGTGCGCCGATGGCGCGTTTCGCGGGTTCGCCGATGGCCGCCCGCGCCGCCATCGGGCCGCGCTTTGCCGGTGCGCCGTTCGCGACCCGTGCGGCCTTCGGCCCGCGGTTCGCCGGCAGGGCATTTCACGGCAGGCCCTTCATCGGCCGCCACGCCTTCTTCTTCCGCCATCATCGCTTCCACCGGTTCGCCTTCTTCGGCGCGCCCTTCGTCTACGCCAGCTATTACGACGACGGCTGCTGGCGGAGGAGCTGGACGCCCTACGGCTGGCAATGGGTCAATGTGTGCGGGGATTATTTGTACTAACATCGCCGTACCATTGTCGCGATCGCCACCGGGCAGTTCCGCTCAGCCCCAGACCGGGATAGTCTGGTGGCGACCGTCGCGCGGAGTTCGTCATGACCGGAGGTCACCGCCGCATCCTGGTCGTCGAGGACGACCCGGAAACCGCAGGCCAGCTCGCCGAGGAGCTGACGACCTCGGGTTATGAGGTCGATCTCGCCGCGACCGGCCGCGAAGCGCTGAGCCACGGTGCCGCGCGCGACTATGCGGTGATCACGATCGACCGCATGCTGCCCGATATCGACGGCATCACCGTGATGCGGCAGTTGCGCGACGACGGCGTTGCCGCGCCCTTCCTGATCATCTCCGCGCTCGGTGAGGTCGACGATCGCGTGCGGGGCCTGCGCGCCGGCGGCGACGACTATCTCGTCAAGCCGTTTTCCTTCGTCGAACTGCTGGCGCGGCTCGAGGCGCTCGGCCGCCGCAGCGAGACCATCGCCAAGGAGACGATCTTGCGGGTCGGCGATCTCGCCATCGACCTGATTGCGCGCTGCGCCAGCCGCCGCGGCCGGAAGATCCCGCTGCTGCCGCGCGAGTTCCAGCTCCTAGAATATCTCGTCCGTAACGAGGGCCGCGTCGTGTCCCGTGCGATGCTGCTCCAGCACGTCTGGGACCTGCATTTCGATCCCTCCACCAATATCATTGACGTCTATGTCGGCCGCGTCCGCCGCAAGGTCGACGATAGCCAGGCCTATCCGCTGATCCACACCATCCGCGGCATCGGATATTGCCTCCGTGCTCCTGGCTAAGACGCTCCGCTCCTCGACCTTTCGCCTGGCGCTGATCGCGATCGCGGCGTTCGGGCTGATCGTCGCGGCGATCATGGCCTATGTCTATTTCGGAACGCTCGGCTATGTGCGGAGCCGGCTCGGCGAAGTCGGCGATCACGACGGCTTCACGGCGATGATCGAGCTCGCAATGATCGCGGTCGCGATCCTGCTCCTGGTGCTGGCCGGGCTCGCCGCGGTGCTGGTGACGCGGCGCACGGTGGGGCGGATCGAAGAGATCAATGCGACCAGTCGTGCCATCATGCTCGCCGGTCTCGACCGGCGGATTCCCCTGCGCGGCAGCCATGATGAATGGGACCGCGTCGCGGAGAACCTCAATCTGATGCTGGATCGCATCGAGACGCTGATGGGCGAGGTCAAGCAGGTCAGCGACAACGTCGCCCACGACCTGCGCACGCCGCTGACGCGCATGCGCGGCCGGCTGGAAAAGGCCTATCACACCCCGCGTAACAGCGAGGCCGACGCGACGTTGATCGGCGACACCATCGCCGATCTCGACGCCGTGCTCGGCATGTTCGCTTCGATCACGCGAATATCCGAGATCGAGACTCGCGCCCGCAGGAGCGCCTTTCGCGCGCTCAACCTCGCCGAGCTCGCCGGCGAGGTCGTCGAACTCTATGACGCCGCTGCCGAGCAGGTTTCGACGCGCCTTAGCCTGGTCGGTGATCGCGAGGTGTCGGTCACGGGCGATCGCGACCTCTTGTTCGACGCCATCGCAAATCTCGTCGACAACGCGATCAAGCACGGCCGCGCGGGTGGACAGGTGACCGTGACCTGCCGGCACTCCGGCGGCGGTGCGGTGATTGCGATTGCCGATGATGGCCCCGGCATTCCGCCGGACCAACGCGACCACGTTTTCAAGCGCTTCTACAGGCTCGAGCAGAGCCGCTACACGCCCGGTAACGGCCTGGGCCTAAGCCTTGTTGCCGCGATTGCGCGCCTGCATGGCGCCGAAATTGCACTGCGCGACAGTACGCCAGGGCTGACGATCCAGCTTCAGTTCCCGGTACCGTCAGCGCAATAGGTCCCGATGCGCCTACAGATTGATCACGCCGCGGCGCGCTGCATGAGCGACCGCGTCGGTGCGGCCGGTGGCATCGAGCTTGTCGAGCAGCGAGCCGACATGGAATTTCACGGTGTGAACGGAAATGCCGAGCTGGCGCGCGATCATCTTGTTCGAAGCGCCCTCCGCCATCAGCGCCAGTACGGCGAGCTCGCGCTGCGTCAGCGCGAAGTCGTCGGCCATGCCGGGCGCGGTGCGCGCGACCACGGTCGCGGTGGCCTGCTCGCCGGGACCGGCGAGCCGCAGTCCCGCGACGCCACCGAGGATCGCGGCAAGGCGATCGGCGAGGGCGGGATCGTCGATCGCAAGCGCCAGCACGATCTCCGGCGTGATGTCGTCGCTCACGCCTCGGGCCTTTCGCCGACGGTGACCTTGAAGTTGACCGGCTCACCGCCGCGGCGCACCGCGACATCGACCACCGCGCCGACGCTGGCGGGCCCGAGCGTCCGCGACAGCGCGCGCACCCCAACGAGCTTTTGATCGTTGACGGCCACGATCACGTCGCCCTGGCGGATGCCGGCCGCCGCGGAAGGCCCGGCCTTGTCGACATTCATCACCATCGCACCGATGCCATCGTCGAGCCGCACCGGCTGGAGTCCGAGGCCAAGATATCCGCGGGCGATGTGGCCGCGCGTCTCGAGCTGTGTGGCGACGCGCTCGATCGTTGCCGTCGGGATCACCAGCACGCGTCGCGGGCCGAGCACGGCCATGCCGAAGGCTTCACCCGCCGCATTCAGCGCGAGCCCGCCCTCCTGGCTCGGACGCAGGCGAACGTCGAGCTCGATCCGCGCGTCGATGTCGCCGCCGCGCAGGCTGCGCCAGCCCTGGCCGGCGGCCGACACCAGGCCGAGGCTGGCTGACGGCGCACCGCGGTCGGTTGCGACCACGATCGAGAGCGCGCCAAGCGCCGGGACCGTGGCGGCGAGCTTGACCGGGGCAATGTCTGTGCTGGCGCGGAGCACGGCGATATCGGTCGTATGGTCGCGGCCGGCGATGGTTGCGGCCACCGCGGTGCCGTCGGCCAGCCTGATCTCGACCTCGCCCTCGTCCGCCAGCGCCTCGTCGGCGGTGATGATGAGGCCGGGCTTCCAGACGAAGCCGGACGCGCGAGCGCGATGCGAATGCACGGAGACGATGGAAGGGGTGCAGCGCGCCACGACATCCGCGAGCGCGCACGATAGCGCGGAGAGGGGGGTGACGTCGGTCATGGACAACTCCTGTCTGTTGTCCTCAATCTGGGATGCCGCGGGCGATCCGGAAACTGGCCGGATGGTCAGGACTGGCCTTCGTTGCCGTCTCCCGTATTGCCCCGGTCGACGCAGTTGTGATTGGGACCCGTTCACGGGACCGTGTAGCAATCCGTCCGACATTGTGGCCGACGGCCTCACGGATCTTCAGGGAGAGCCTTAACCCATGACCATCGATCTCACCCGCCGCACCCTGCTTTACCTCGCCGGTGCGACGTCGCTTGCAGCCGCCGCTGCGGGCGCAGCGCGCGCCGAGGGCAATCCGGTGGGCGCCGGACCGACCTATGCCAGCCGCACGCCGATGCGGGTCGGCATGGTGACGTTGCGGGTCAAAAATCTGGATGTGGTTGCGGATTACTACCGCGACGTGCTCGGGCTCACCGTGATGGAGCGCGCGGCGAGCTCGGCTCAACTCGGCACCGCCGGAATCCCGCTGCTCGTGCTGGAGGCCCGTCCCGACGCCGCGATCGAGCCGCGCAACTCGGCCGGCCTCTACCACACCGCCTTCCTGATGCCGACGCGCAAGGATCTGGCGCGCTGGCTGGTCCATGCCGCCTCGCGTCGCGTGCCGCTGTCCGGCTTCGCCGATCATCTTGTCAGCGAATCCGTCTATCTCGACGATCCCGAAGGCAACGGCATCGAGGTCTATGCCGACCGCGATCCCTCGCAATGGCACTGGAGCGAGGGCAGCGTGAAGATGGCGACCGACGAGCTCAACATCCCCGATCTGCTGTCGCTGACCAATCCGCGCGTCAGCGACTATGCCAAGGCGCCGGACGGCCTGCGCATCGGCCACATGCATTTGCGTGTCGGCGATCTCGCAAAAGCCGAGAGCTTCTATCACGGCACGGTCGGGCTCGACCCGACCCGCCGCCGCAACGGTGCATCGTTCCTGTCATCGGGCCGCTATCACCATCACCTCGGCATGAACGTCTGGCAGAGCCAGGGCGCCGGTCGACGCGACGACAGCGCGACAGGCCTCGCATGGTTCTCGCTGGTGACGGAGAAGCAGGAACTGCTCGCCGCGCAGGAGGAGCGTCTGCGCAAGGGTGGTGCGCAAGTCACGGCGCTTGCGAATGGCGTGGAGGCGATCGATCCCTGGGGCACACGGGTGCGGCTCATCAAGGTATAGCCGGCTCGCGCGCGAACGGCTGCTGGCGTTCGCTTGCCGGCCCTTCGGCGTCATGTTAGCACCGCCGGTGTCGCGCGAGCGATGCCCGATCTGCCGGATCATTCCCTGACATGCCCGATTTCCACGGCGTCTTTCCCTATCTCGTCTCGCCCGTTAATGCCGACGGCACAGTTCGCACGAATGTCCTCGGCAGGCTCTGCGACGATTTGATCGGTACCGGGGTGCACGGACTGACGCCGTTGGGATCGACCGGCGAGTTCGCGTATCTCAATGCGGCACAGCGTACCGCTGTGGTGCAGACCACCGTCGAGGCCGCGAAGGGCCGCGTGCCTGTCGTGGCCGGTGTCGCCTCGACCTCGACTGCAGATGCGGTGGCACAGGCAAAGGCGTATCAGATGCTCGGCGCCGATGGCATCCTCGCGATTCTGGAAGCCTATTTCCCGCTCGCCGACGCGCAGGTCGAATCCTACTTCCGCAGCATCGCGGATGCCGTCGACATTCCCGTCGTCATCTACACCAATCCGCAATTCCAACGCTCCGACCTGACGCTCGACGTCATCGCGCGCCTCGCCGAGCACCCGCGCATCGGCTACATCAAGGATGCCTCGACCAACACCGGCCGGCTGCTATCGATCATGAATCGCTGCGGCAATCGCTTGCGCGTGTTCTCGGCCTCGGCCCACATCCCGGCGGCCGTGATGCTGATCGGTGGTGTCGGCTGGATGGCGGGCCCGGCCTGCATCATCCCGCGCCAGAGCGTCGCGCTCTACGATCTCTGCAGGGCCGGCCGTTGGGACGAGGCCATGGCGCTCCAGCGCAGGCTGTGGCGCATCAACGAAGCCTTCGCCCGGTTCAATCTCGCAGCCTGCATCAAGGCGGGCCTTTCGATCCAGGGCTACGACGTCGGCGACCCCATCCCGCCGCAGGCCGCGCTTAATGCCGAGCAGCGCAAGCTTGTGGAAACGGCATTGCGGGAGCTGGCGTAGGTCGTGATCTGGCGACACGTCTACGCTACCCGACCGAGTTATTCATTGCTGACGACTGGGCCCGAGACAAAAGGTCACTGCTCCATCCCAATTCCTGGTCGGACTTGAAACCTCTGCGCGTCTGCAGCGTTGCTGCGAGAGCCACGTTTGGGCGGGCTCAGATGCACCTCGAGTTCAACGATCTTCAATTTTGTTTCCGGTAGCCGGCATGGACCGTCGCCTCGGAATCGCTGCGTCAATATTGGCAATCGTGTTGCTCCTGGCGACCGCCACGAAAATCCATTTTGCGCCATGGACGAGCCCTGTCGCCCGCGCGGTTGAGCCACGCGGTCCACTCTCGGATGCCGAGAGAGCGAGCATCGAAATCTTCGACCGCGTATCTCCATCGGTCGTTCAGGTCGCAGCGAGATCTGCGGCCAGCCCGCTGATGGAAGAGGAAGGGCGCGCCGCCTCCGGCACTGGATTTGTCTGGGACAATGATGGTCACATCGTCACCAATAATCATGTGGTCGAGAATGCCAACGAAGTCGCGGTTCGCTTCGCATCGGGCGAGGTCACGAAGGTCGACCTGATCGGGACAGCGCCGAACTACGATCTTGCCGTGCTCCGCATCAGGAGCGTGCGCCAACTGCCCCCGCCCGTGGCACTCGGCAGCTCGAGCGATCTGAGGGTGGGCCAATCGGCCTTTGCCATCGGCAATCCCTTTGGCCTCGATGAATCGATGACGAGCGGGATCATCAGCGCGTTGAAGCGCCGGTTGCCAACTAGTGCAGGGCGCGAGATCTCCAACGTGATCCAGACCGATGCCGCGATCAATCCCGGTAATTCGGGCGGACCATTGCTCGATTCGGCGGGCCGGCTGATCGGCGTCACCTCGGCCATCATCTCCCCGTCGGGGTCAAACGCCGGCATTGGCTTTGCCATTCCGATCGATGTGGTGAATCGGGTGGTCCCCCAGCTCATCAAGAATGGGCGGGTACCGACTCCTGGCATTGGTATCGTCACGGCGAATGAGGATGTCGCCACACGCATCGGTGTCGAGGGGCTGATTGTGGTTCGCACGTCGCCCGGCAGCCCAGCCGAACGCGCAGGCATACGCGGGGTGAATTTCACGACGGGGGCGCTCGGTGACGTCATCACGGAAGCCGATGGCAAGCCGGTGCGCCGGATGTCCGATCTTACGGACCAGCTCGAGCAGCTCGGGACGGGACGCTCGGTGCGATTGACCGTCAAGCACGGCTCCGAAACGCGCGACGTCAATGTTGACATTGTCGACGTCAGCCGATCCTAGCCGTCCAATCGTATGTTCGCCCGTGCATGGCGCCCATGCACCGCGCGCCCATCGGGCTCATCGAGTTGTCTCGCCGGGGAAATCCGCTAAAACCCGCCCGTCAAATCTGACTTGAGGAATACAACGGAATGAACATTCTTCCCGGCAATTTGCGTTTCGGAGCAGGGCAGCCCGTCAAGCGTTTGGAAGACCAGCGACTGCTTACCGGGAAGGGACAGTTCATCGACGACAAGCCGGAGGATGGCGCGCTGTGGCTGCACGTGCTGCGCTCGCCGCATGCTCACGCCAAGATCGTCTCGATCGACACCAGCGCCGCGGCGGCAATGCCGGGCGTCACAGCCGTTTATACTGGCGCCGACCTCATCAAGGACGACATCGGCAGCATCCCGACCCTGAATATCTTCAAGCGCCCCGACGGCAAGCCGATGACTGTGCCGCCGCGTCGCCTGCTCGCCCATGAGGTCGTGCGCTACGGCGGCGAGGCGGTGGCGGCGGTCGTTGCGTCGTCCCGCGTACTGGCCCAGACCGCGGCCGAAGCGATCGTGGTCGAGTACGACGTGCAGCCGGCTGTGGTCGATCCCGTCGAAGCCGTAAAACCGGGCGCGCCCGTGGTGTGGCCGGAGGCGCCCGACAACATCGTCGGCGCAATGAGCTATGGCGACGCCGCCAAGGTCGACGAGGCCTTCGCGAAGGCCGCGCACACGGTCGAGCTCGACATCGTCAGCCAGCGTCTCGTGCCCTCGGCGATGGAGCCGCGCTCGACCATTGCCGAGATCGACAAGACGTCCGGACGCCTCCTGCTGCACGTGCAGTCGCAGACGCCGGCTTCGACCCGCGACGTGCTGGCGGAAGCCGTGCTCAAGCGTCCCAAGGACAGCGTGCGCGTGCTTGTCGGCGACATCGGCGGCGGTTTTGGCCAGAAGACCAACCTCTATCCCGAGGACGGCATCGTCGCCTATGCCGCGACCAAGCTGAACAAGAAGATCCGCTGGCGCGGCGACCGCACCGACGAGTTCGTCAGCGGCACCCATGGCCGCGACCTCACCTCGACCGCGTCGTTCGCGCTGGATGAGAAGGGCAAGGTGCTGGCCTATCGCGTCAAGTCCATCGGCTGCACCGGCGCCTATTCCTCGGGGGCGGCCAACATCATCCCGCTGGTGCTCGGTCCCTTCGTGCAGACCGGCGTCTACGACCTGCCGCTGGTGCATTTCGAAGTGAAGACGGTGATGACCCACACCGCACCGGTCGGCGCCTATCGCGGCGCAGGTCGGCCCGAGGCCGTCTTCATCGTCGAACGCCTGTTTGACGCTGCCGCCCGAAAGATCGGCATGGATCCGCGTGCGATCCGCAAAGTGAACTACATCAAGCCGGCCCAGCTCCCCTACACCAACGCGGCCGGCCAGGTCTATGATTCCGGCGCCTTCGCGCACATGCTCGACCGCGCCACCAAGCTTGCCGACTGGGACGGCTTTGCCGCGCGCAAGAGGGCCGCGAAGAAGAAGGGCCTGCTCTACGGTCGCGGACTCACCTCCTACATCGAATGGACCGGCGGTCGCGCGCATACCGAGAAAGTCAGCCTGCATGCGACCTCGCAGGGCCGCGTCATCCTTCATTCCGGCACCCAGGCAATGGGGCAGGGCCTGCAGACCACCTACACCCAGA